>MABF01000218.1 GCA_002163025.1 'Osedax' symbiont bacterium Rs2_46_30_T18 | reverse complement strand
GCTCTATTTCAAGGGAGCCCAGGCCGACGATCGGATAAAACAGCTGGCTGGTCTGATAGCCTTTTGGCGAGTCCGGATAAAAGTAGTTCTTGCGGTCGAAAACAGAAGTCTTGCTGATTTCGGCGTCGATGGCGGTGCCAAACATGACCGCCATTTCTAGAGCTTTAGTATTAAATACTGGCAGTGTGCCCGGCAGGGCTAAATCAATGCCGCAGGCCTGGGTGTTTGCCTGGGCACCAAAAGCGGTGCTGGCGCCAGAAAAAATCTTTGTTGTAGTTGCAAGTTGGGCGTGGATTTCCAAGCCAATAACAGCTTCCCATTCCATAATCTACTCCTTATAAGCCAGGGGCTGTGTTTTTGTGCCAATCGGTCGCTTGCTGGAACATGTGTGCGACATTTAAAAGACGTTCCTCGGCAAAGTAATTGCCTATTATCTGCAGTCCTACCGGTAGACCGTCTACCATTCCGCAGGGGATGGACATGCCTGGGAGGCCAGCGAGGTTGAGTGATAATGTATAGATGTCTTCCATATACATCTCAACCGGGTCGGAGGTCTTTTCGCCGATTTTAAAGGCGGGTTGTGGCGTGGTAGGGCCCATAATGACATCTACTTCTTTAAGTGCCTTGATGTAATCTTGCTGGATCAGGCGGCGAATCTGTTGGGCTTTTTTGTAGTAGGCATCGTAAAATCCCTCGGACAAAGCGTAAGTTCCCACCAGTATTCTGCGTTTGACTTCCGATCCAAAGCCTTCGCCGCGGCTGCGTTTGTACATGTCTTCTAGGTCTACTGGCGATTCACAGCGGTGCCCGTACCGGACGCCGTCAAAGCGCGATAGGTTCGAGGAGGCCTCTGCGGGGGCGATGATGTAGTAGGCGGGTATCGATAGTGCGGTGTTAGGTAGGCTGATCTCTTTGATCTGCGCACCTAGAGCCTGGTATTCTTTTACCGCCGCCTGAATTTGCGCCGCTACCTGTGGATTTAAATCTTCGCTGAAAAATTCTTTAGGTAAGCCAATTTTTAAACCTGCCAATGGCTGGTTTAGGCTGGCACAGTAGTCGCTGACTGGTTTGTCGGCGCTGGTTGAGTCTTTGTGGTCAAATCCGGCCATGACGTTTAGTAAAATGGCGGCATCTTCAGCAGTTTTGGCGATAGGGCCCGCCTGATCGAGCGAGGAGGCAAAAGCTATCATGCCGAATCTAGAGACGCGGCCATAAGTTGGCTTGATGCCAGATAGGTTTGTCAGGGCGCAGGGCTGGCGGATGGATCCACCGGTATCAGTGCCGGTGGCAGCGGGTGCTAGTTGAGCGGCTACGGCGGCAGCTGAGCCGCCTGAGGATCCGCCTGGTACCCGGTTTTCGCCCCAGGGGTTGGTGACTGCGCCGTAATAGCTGTTCTCGTTGGATGAGCCCATAGCGAACTCGTCCATATTGGTTTTGCCTAAGCTGACGCTGTTGACCGCATTGAATTTCTCGATCAGTGTTGCATCATAGGGGGCTATAAAATTATCGAGCATTTTAGAGCCGGCGCTAGTACGGGTGCCTTTAGTGCAAAAAATATCTTTATGGGCGATAGGGATGCCTGTCATGATGCTGGCATTACCCGCGCTAATGACAGCGTCGGCGGCTTTGGCTTGTGCCATCGCCTGCTCTGGTGTCACTGTGATATAGCTATTGTATTTGCCGTCTTGAGCGGATATCCGATCAAGGTAGCTCTGAGTGATTTCGCAGCTGCTGAATTCGCCTTTATTTAGGCCGATGGCTAACTGAGCAATAGTTTTGCTAAACATTTGTTAAATCCTGTTGGCGATTAATCTATGACTTTAGGGACTAAAAATAGACCTTCTTCAACCGCTGGTGCCACTTGTTGCAGTTGCTCGCGCTGGTTGCTCTCAGTAATGTTGTCCGCTCTTAAACGTTGGATGGCGTCTAAGGGGTGTGAGAGTGGTTCGATATTTTGAGTGTCCACACGTTGCATTTGGTCTACTAAATCCAGGATACTGGTGAGGTTGCCCAAGTACTCGTTGATATCTTCTTGATTAATGTTGATACGCGCCAAATGGGCGATCTTTTCAACATCTTGTCTGTCTAGTGCCATGGAATAAAGTCTCTGTAATTAAAACCAGGGTGTTGCATCGAGATAGTAAGGCTGCTTTTGAGTGAGCGTTTTGCTATGCGTAGCTTTTTTATTCTGCTGGAGAAAAAAGGCGAGCATAAATAAAAAACGCTGTTAAACCAATGCCCTTCGCGATTAATTTGAAAATTGATACAACATCGAGGTTGGACGAAGCAAATAAGGGGCTAAATTTACCAAAGAAATGCAGAATTGACTAATTGTTTCTTGCTCTAATTGTCATCGGTTGCTAAAGTTGCTGTCTTTAAAATTCGACGTATTTGCCTTTATATTCGGGGTTTCCAATCACAATGTTCAAGAAAATTCGAGGCCTCTTTTCTAGCGATCTATCAATAGATCTAGGAACGGCCAATACACTCATATTTGTTCGTAACAAAGGAATAGTACTCAACGAGCCATCTGTTGTTGCTATTCGTCAAAACGGTAACCAGAAAACCGTTGCTGCAGTCGGGGCCGATGCAAAACGTATGCTGGGCCGTACCCCCGGTAACATCACCGCGATTCGTCCAATGAAGGACGGCGTTATTGCCGACTTCCACGTCACAGAGAAAATGTTGCAGTACTTTATCAGTAAAGTACACGATAATACGATATTTACTCCCTCTCCACGGGTGTTGGTTTGCGTTCCTTGCAAATCGACTCAAGTAGAGCGACGGGCGATTAAAGAATCGGCAATGGGAGCCGGTGCCAGGCAAGTACATTTGATAGAAGAGCCTATGGCTGCAGCTATTGGTGCTGGTTTGCCGGTCGATGAACCCAACGGTTCCATGGTGGTGGATATTGGTGGTGGTACCACTGAAATTGCGGTTATTTCTTTGAACGGTATTGTCTACGCTGATTCAGTGCGCGTCGGTGGGGACAGATTTGATGAGGCGATCGTTACTTACGTGCGCCGCAACTACGGTAGTTTGATCGGCGACGCCACTGCTGAACGGATCAAACAAGAAATTGGTACCGCTTATCAAGGCAGTGAAGTGCTGGAAATTGATGTTCGCGGTCGCAATTTGGCCGAGGGGATTCCACGTAGCTTTACATTGAACAGTCATGAGATCCTAGAGGCGTTGCAAGAGCCTCTTTCTTCGATAGTACAGGCTGTGAAAAGTGCGTTGGAACAATGCCCTCCAGAGCTGGCGTCAGACATAGCCGAGCGCGGTATTGTATTAACCGGCGGTGGTTCAATGTTACGTAACATTGATAGTTTGATCAGTGAAGAGACTGGCCTGCCAGTTATCCTAGCGGAAGATCCGTTAACTTGTGTTGCCAGAGGCGGCGGGCGCGCGTTAGAGCTTATTGATAAGCAGGCTTTTGAGCTTCTTTCCTACGACTAACCCGCAGTTCAGTAATTAGGGCTCATTTTTTGTGTTGAACCTGTTGCAAGGAGCGGCTGCTGGCCGCTCATTAAACCTTCGCGGCAGCCGGAGGTTTATTTGAAACCTATCTTTCGGGGCGGATTACCCCGCCTCAGCTTCTTTTTGTTAATACTTGGCGCCTTGAGCTTAGTGATCGCTGATCTGCGAGGGGATTCTACCCGTAACATTCGCTCGGCAATTTCGATTATTTTAACCCCAGTACAATGGTTAGTGGATATTCCAACGGGAGTGGCCGATGATATTTCAACGGTGCTGGTCGATCGGACGGCATTGATCAAAGACAATAATCAGTTGCGTTCAAACTCTATCCAATTGGAAAAAAAAGTTCAGCAGATGATGATGCTGCGTGCGGAAAATGTACGCCTGCGTGACTTGCTTAATGCCAGTGCCAGAGTTGATGACCAAGTGCAGTTGGCTGAATTAATTGGTGTCAATCCAGATCCCTTTCAGCATCAGATAATTTTAGACAAAGGCAGCGAAGATGGTGTTTTTGTCGGCCAGCCAGTGCTGGATGCAGGCGGGGTGATGGGCCAAGTGGTTGAAGTGGCTCTTTATACTAACCGTACCATGCTGGTCACTGATGGGCGCCATGCTCTGCCAGTAGAAGTGGTACGCAATGGGATGCGGGCGATTGCTTTAGGTAAAGGCAGTCACGGTGAGTTAGATATCACCCACGTCACAGATAACGCAGATATCAGAGTCGGAGACTTGTTAGTCACATCGGCTTTAGGCGGGCGTTTTCCCTATGGATACCCGCTGGCGAAAATCGTTTCAGTAAAGCGTGATCCGAGCCGTAAGTTTATGATTGTGAAAGCCAAACCTGCAGCCAGGTTGGATAACAGCCGCTATGTTTTAATGGTCGGTAATTCCGCATCAGAGCAATCCACTGGAACACAGCAGCCCGCAGCAAATGGCGCCGCGGCTGGTGACAATTGATAATGTGTTACTTGCAGGGCGGATGCCGATCATGAATCAACACAGTTCCGGCGGACTGATGATTATTTTAGGAACTTTCATAGTGGCGTTAATGCTGTCACAAATTCCACTGCCGAGAATAATGGAGTGGTGGCGTCCCGAGTTTGTGGCGATGTTTGTCATCTATTGGATCATGGCACTACCACAGCGCTTCGGAGTGGGTTCTGCCTGGATAATTGGTCTCTTGTTAGATGTGCTTAAAGGTTCGGTGTTGGGGATTAACGCCATAGCACTGACTATCATAGCTTATGGTACTTTGCTGATGCATAAGAGGTTGCGTATGTTCCCATTGTGGCAGCAAGCCTTTGTGATTTTTGCCTTAATTGTGCTCAATCAGCTGATTTTTTACTGGCTGCAAGCACTGGCGGGTACCAAGGCGGATGATTTGCACTTTCTGATACCCGCGGTAGTTAGTGCCTTGTTATGGCCCTGGGTATTTGTTTTGTTACGTGGAATTCGGCGGACCTTTAAAATCTCATGAACTATCATCCACCCATAGATAATGTCTTAGTATTAGCCTCAGCTTCACCCAGAAGAAGGCAGATCCTGGCCGATTTAGGGGTCAGTTTCAGCGTTCAAAGTGCGGATATTGACGAGCGAGTAAACGCTGGTGAATTGGCGGTGGACTATGTGCAGCGCCTGGCGCGAGAAAAGTGCCAGCGGGTGTTGTCGATGTCCTCTGAACAGGTCACTGTTTTGGGATCTGATACCAGTGTTGTTATCGACGGCCAGATATTAGGTAAACCTAAGTCAGAACAACAAGCTGTGGATATGCTAATGTCATTGTCCGGCAATTGGCATAAGGTTATGACGGCTGTGGCGGTACTTAACCGGGATAAACTTCGACAAGTAGTGGTTTGCTCCGACGTTGAGTTCTGCCAATTGAATGAACAAATGTGCCGTCGTTACTGGTCGACTGGCGAGCCGGCAGATAAAGCAGGAAGTTATGCAATTCAAGGGATAGGGGCTCGTTTTGTCAGACAAATACGAGGGAGTTACTCTGCGATAGTCGGTTTACCTGTTGTGGAAACGGCGGAGCTGTTGTCGGAGTTTGAAATACCAATCTGGAAATTTTAAGTGATTTGTGCAGTACTAGAGTTCATTTATGCTGCACCGCATAGAAAAGGGAAGTAACTGTGGCAACCACTATTGGCGAAGAAATACTGATCAACTTTACTCCGATGGAGACCCGGGTCGCCATCATCGAAAATGGCATGCCCCAAGAAATTTATGTCGAACGCACCAGCAAGCGCGGGATAGTCGGCAATATCTACAAAGGTAAAGTGGTAAGGGTGTTGCCGGGGATGCAGGCGGCATTTGTGGAAATAGGTTTAGCGAAGGCGGCCTTCATTCATGTCGATGAAGTAATCTGCAAAGATTTATCTATTGATGAGAAAAATCGCAACTCAATTGCCCATATATTAAAAGAAGGACAGTCGCTACTGGTCCAAGTCACAAAAGATCCTCTAGGGACCAAAGGCGCAAGGCTTACCACCCATATCTCAATACCCTCCCGATATTTAGTTTATATGCATAATAATAGTCACGTCGGGGTATCGCAGCGCATAGAAGACCCCGCTGAACGCGAGCGGCTACGCAGTACTTTGATTAGTACTCTGGAAGAAGATGATATTGCAATCGGTGGTTACATTCTGCGCACAGTGGCTGAAGGGGCCAGTGAAGTAGAGTTGAAATCTGATATAAGGTTTTTAAAACGTCTCTGGAACAGCATCGATAAGGAAATTAAAAAAGTATCTGCCCCGGCTGTTGTCTACGAAGATTTACCCTTAAACATTCGTGCACTGAGAGATATGGCACACGGCGGTATTGAGAGAATCCGTATAGATTCCAGAGAGACTTTTAATAAAGCTGAAGATTTCACCCGGGCCTTAGTCCCGGAACTCCTGGGTCGTCTTGAATACTACCCGGGGGAGCGCCCAATCTTTGATTTATACAATGTCGAGGAGGAAATGCAGCGAGCGCTTGGGCGAAAAATTGATCTCAAATCTGGTGGTTATTTGATTATTGATCAAACGGAAGCAATGACAACCGTAGATGTTAATACCGGAGGCTTCGTCGGTCATCGAAACTTGGAAGAGACTATCTTTAAAACCAATTTAGAGGCGGCTACCTCAATTGGTCGGCAGTTGAGACTGAGGAATTTAGGTGGCATCATCATTATCGACTTTATTGACATGGAGCTGCAAGATCACCAGCGCCAAGTCTTA
Organism: 'Osedax' symbiont bacterium Rs2_46_30_T18; assembly: GCA_002163025.1. GTDB lineage: Bacteria > Pseudomonadota > Gammaproteobacteria > Pseudomonadales > Balneatricaceae > Rs1. The sequence continues at coordinate 22,405 of MABF01000218.1, read as the reverse complement.
CGAGCACTGGAGAGAGTCTTAGAAAAAGATCACGCAAAATGTAAGGTGATGGGTGTCTCCCAGCTAGGTCTGGTGGAAATGACCCGTAAAAGGACTCGCGAGAGCCTTGAACATATATTGTGCGAGCCCTGCGAACAGTGTGCCAGTCGAGGCTTTGTTAAAACCCCCGAAACAGTTTGCTACGAAATATTCAGAGAAATTCTAAGACAGCATCGCGCCTATGATACAGAATCTTATTTGGTGCTCGCCTCCGCAACTGTGGTTGAATACGTTACCGATGAAGCGTCAAATCATTTGGCGGAATTGGAAACTTTTATCAGTAAAGGGATCCAATTTACCGCGGACAGCCATTATGGCCCCGAGCATTTTGATGTAGTGCTAAGATAAACTTGGGAATCCAGCTCCTTTATGCAATGTGTTTGGTTAGCAAATGATTAAAAGAACAAGTCATTGGGTTTTGATAATTGTGATCGCACTGCTGGTGATAGTTGCCAGTGGTGTGATAACCGTGCGCATGGCACTGCCTAAAGCAAACCTGTACAAACAGGAACTGGCGGAGTATTTATCTAATAAATTACAGGCTCAGGTCACCATTGGCAGCATTGAAGCGCTGTGGGTGAATGCCAATCCTCAGTTTAAAATAACCGATTTTAGCGTTACCGATAGCCGCTTTATGAACCGATCACTGGCGATTTCGCAGTTACAGGGCGAGCTTGATATTGGTTTGAGTGTTAAATATTTAGCACCCATTTTTAAGCAGCTATCGGTGAATCAGCTTAGCGTAAATATAGAGCAAGTGCAGGGGCGATGGCTGACAGTTTTTTCACAGCAGGCAGCAGATAGTAGTTCAGTGCCGGTAGATGCCACCATCAAAACCGCGCAGCAGGTAGCGTTAAACAAGTTACTGGCGATTTTTTCCAGCCAGTCGCTGATTGAATTTACCGATGCCAGCTTTGTGCTTGCCCCTGAAAGTCGCCCGACAAGACGTGTTGGCCCAGTGCAATTTTTGATGCAAAATACAGACTTGATGCATCAAATCAGCGGCGAGGCTAAGTTGATTCACTATGGCGAGAAATCTAAAGTAAAATTTGCGCTACAGGCTGAACAGCTGGCAGATAATATTGCTGAAACGCCGTTTTTAGCCTATGCAAAATTTCAAAATCTTTCTCAACAGCTGCTGGAGCTTAATTTGATTAAGCTCGGCCTGGATATAGACAAACTCTCTTTAGATGCACAAGTGTGGGGCAAGTTGCAAAACGGTGCTGTTTCAGATGTCAGAGGCAACATAGCGATTGCTGAATTGGCATTTAACGATAGCTCTTTGCCTAAATTGGATAATAGCCAACTGCAGTTCTCCCTTAATTCCGACGCTGGGGAGCATAAATTACAGTTGACAAATATCAGTCTAGCAGCAGCTGATGCTCAGTTAGAAGTTCCACGGGCCAGTGTTACTTATGTTCATGGAAAAGAAAATTATTTATCGCAAGTGGCAGTGTCCCAGATCGACCTAGAGCAACTTAGCAGCATTGTCACGGCTCAGCCGCTGCTTGAGGATAAGCTTAAAGAATTTGTTGAAAAACTACATTTACGCGGCCGTGTGCAAAATTTAAATGTTGACTGGAGTAACTCAAAGCTGGCTGATTTTTCGATATCGGCCGACCTCAATAGGGTGTCCGCAGAGGCCTATAAAGGAGTGCCTGCGATAAGTGGTGTCAGCGGCAGGATGCAAATGAGTGCAAAGCGTGGGCATATTGACTTAAACAGCACTGATCTGAATTTACAATTTCCGACTATTTACTCTCGTGGGTGGCATTACCCAGAGGCGAGAGGACGGGTTGCCTGGCAGATTAACTATGCCCAAGAGCAGCCAGTGGAGCTGTTGGTTAATTCTGAATTGCTGTCCTTGAGTCGGGATAAAATGCAGGCAAATGGTCGCTTTAGTGTGGTAGTGCCCTTTGATAAGCAGCAACAGGCTGAGTTGACCTTGTTGATAGGTCTAAAAGAGACCCATGTTAAAGATGCGCTTAGCTATCTCCCCGGCAAGTTAGTCGGTGAGTCCCTGACAACATGGATAGAAAGTGCTGCACTTAGCGGACGGTTACAAGAGGCGGGTTTTGTGCTGCGTACTGGTATTAAAAAAGACCTGCCGCGACAGCAGGCACCCAGTGTGCAAATGTATTTTCAGTTAGCCGATGCAAAGGTTAATTTTAACCAGAGCTGGCCAAATTATGATGCCACTGATTTGCACATAGCAGTGCGCGAGGGCAACTTGCAAGTGCTCTCTGACCATGGCAGCTTTGCCAGTAATCAAGTGAGCCGTTTATCTGTCACTAAGTCTCTCACCGAGACCGCCGTCAATGTCTCGGCAATAGTCTCGGGAAGGATTGATAATCTGCAGCAAAAGCTCCAGCAAAAGCCGGCCAACGCAGTGCTACCTCAAATATTAAAATCCTGGAAGTTAGCTGGGGAGCATATCACGGCACTGGATTTAGTAGTGCCGCTTAAGATTAATAAAACTCAGCGGGCTGACCCCAAAGAGCCAGCGAAAGGATTTTCTCTAAAGCTCGCCAGCACCATCAAAAATGGCAAGTTAAGCGACAGTCAATACAATCTTAACTTTACCAAGATAAAGGGTAAATTGGCCTATGATTTAGCAACTGGCCTGCAAAGTAATGCGATGGCCTTGTCGGTTTTTGGTCACCCGGGCAAAGTCTCTATAGTCTCTAAAGCCGAAGGCAAAGCGCTGAAAACCAGTGTTGCATTAAGTGCCGCTATCGACGTTTCTGAACTGCAAAAGTGGTTAAAAACAGACCTACCTGACCAGCTCTCCGGTACGGGTACTTTTGATGCCAGACTCGATTGGTGCACCGGCCAGCCCAGCTGTAACCAGTTACTGGTGAACTCCGATCTGCTCGGTGTCGGAATAGATCTACCAGCCCCCTGGGGTAAAAGTAAAAAACAAGCCAGCAAACTGCAGGTGCTGAGTAATACTTCAGATAAAGGGGTACTTTGGCGCTATAACTACGCAGATAAGATTCGTGGTATTACCCGTTTGGGCACAACAGAGGGGGCTGCTAGCGAAACAACTAGCATATTAGCTACAAAGAATAGAAGCCGAATTATTTTTGGCGGGGCCAGGCCTACATTGCCCGCTAAACCCGGAATATATCTTGGCGGCCGCTTGGTTGGGGTTAACCTGGATAAATTATTAGCCTTGAGTAAAAACAATGCCGATGAGCCGCTGCCAGGAAAAACGCTAGTCACCTCGCCTGCTACAGTACCTTTGAAATCACAGCTCAAAGATATAGATCTACAGTTGAGCAACGTCACTTTAATGGGCCGTGCCCTCAATACTGGCAGAGTAAACATTAAGCGTGCCCCTGGCTTTTGGCGGGTAAACTTCAATACAGACGTTGCCTCTGGAACTGCATTGATAGCCGATAATTCCAGGCAGCCGATCGTACTCAAACTGGATAAGCTGGTTTTAAAATCTTCGTCTGAGCAGGCGGGCAAAAGTTCGCCCATTAGCAATAGCCCTCGCGCTTCTATTAATACCAGAGCTTGGCCCAATGTTAAGCTGAGCATCGACAAGTTTCTGCTCAATACCTTGGATATCGGGCGCTGGAGTGCTGTGCTCGCCCCGAGCAAACGTGGCTATACGATTAAATCTCTCCAGGGAGGCATAGCAAATACTAAGATCAGTGCGGAAATGCGTTGGGATGAATTGCAAAAAAATATTACCACTCATTTAAGCTTGCAAGCAGACGGCGGTGACTTTGGCGCGGTATTGAAGCAGTTGGGGTTTGATAGAGTGTTAGAGACTAAGACCGGTAACCTGCAGACGCAGCTCTCATGGCCAGGTTATCCCTGGGATATCGAGCAGAAAAACCTCAGTGGAACAATGAGTTTCAAACTCAGCCAAGGGCGGATCATTGAGGCGGGAACCTCGGCAAATTTCTTGCGTATCTTTGGTATTCTCAATTTAAACACAGTGATAAAGAGGCTAAAATTAGACTTCTCTGACTTGCTTGAGTCAGGTGTCGCCTTCGATACAGTCACTGCCAACTACCATTTGCAAAATGGCCTGGCGACCAGTCGTGAGCCCTTGAAGTTAAAAGGCAGCTCAGCCAATGTAGAAATGTCGGGGACTATTAATTTCACCGACCAGACGCTGCAACAAAAAATGCTGGTCGCTATTCCGCTGACCAGTAATGCGCCTATCGCCGCGCTGCTATTAGCGACTCCACAAGTTGCTGGCATCGCCTTTATCATCGATAAATTATTGGGTAAGAAACTGGCTAAGCTAACGGCGTTACGCTACCAAGTGTCTGGTTCTTGGTTAGAGCCGAATATAAGGCCAACTAATGGCAAAAAATAATCCAAGCCGGGGCTACGAGAATGATTAATGATTTGATGGCCCGAATTGAACTGAACAACAAGAGGAGTTAATGCTCTGCAGCAGTTGCCATTGAGCAGCTTTGAGTAGAAATAGGGGAAGATAGATGCTCCCCCAGATTAGCAAGGCTGCTTAACAGCCCTCTAGCTCTCTTAGGTATTTAAAGAGTTTTTTCGCTGTAAGAGGGGGCTTAGCAGCAGCAATCTCTTTTTGGGTATTGCGGATTAGCTGTCTGAGGTATTGAATATCAGTCTGTGGATATTCATTCAAAATAACTTCCAGCATCCCCTCGTCGTTGTTTAGCAATCTGTCGCGCCAGCGCTCGAGGCGATGAAATACTTTGTTGTATTCATCATGTGCCATATCACAACCGTTTATTCCCAGCTCAATCTCTTCGGCATCTTCAAAGCGCATCAGCTTGCCTATGTATTGATGATGGCGCTTCATCGCTCCACTTCTAGGCTTGAGGCGCTTGCCCTCGTCAACGGCCAGACGCAGGGCTTCGTCCATGACAATTTTATCCAGCTGAGCTGGCTTGAGATCGATCAGCCTGGCACCTAATATTTGCAGTGCCTCTGCATCTCGTTTTAGTGATGATCGGCTTATCCAATCATCATCTTCGTCTTCTATTGTATCGAATTTGTCGTTTGTCATTTGTTTATCCGTAAAAATATGTAGCCAGGCCTAAAAATGCCAGGAATCCTATCACGTCTGTGATCGTAGTTAAAACAACTCCACCGGCGAGGGCCGGGTCAATCCCTTTCGCTTTTAGCAGTATAGGTAATAGTGACCCTGAACAAGTACCCACTATTAAATTGATTATGATTGCCAGGCCAATGATCAGACCTATAGTATAATCTTCAAACCATAGAACTGCGACCCCGGCGACCACAACAGACCAAAGTAATCCATTGAGCGCGCCAACCATCAATTCGCGGCGCACTAACCAGGCGGCATTGGCCTTTTCTACTTGATCCAGGGCCTGTGCTCTGATAATCAGGGTGAGCGTTTGGCTACCGGCAATCCCGCCCATAGAGGCCACTATCGGCATCAACACGGCAAGGGCGACCACTTTGTCAATGGTATCTTGAAATATCCCGATCACCGCCGATGCAATAAAGGCGGTCATTAGGTTTATTCCAAGCCATACTGCTCTTCTTTTGCTGGTCTTCCAGACGGGGGCAAAGGTATCTTCATCGTCATCTAATCCCGCCATACTCATCAGCGAGTGATCGGCATCTTCACGAATGACATCGACGACATCATCGATAGTGATACGGCCTAACAATTTTCCGCTGGAGTCTACCACAGGCGCCGAAACTAAATCATGTTGTTCAAATAATAATGCGACTTCATGATCAGGCATACTCGCCGCAATCGGCTCGATGTCGGTGATCATGATTTCCCGTACAGTCATATCGGGGTTGCTGACCAATAGTTTAGTCAGTGGCAAGATTCCTATGTAGGACTGCTTGCGTCTGCTGATAACAAATAGGCTGTCTGTCATCTCCGGGATTTCATCGTGGCGACGTATGTATCTGAGTACTGTTTCAACACTAATATCAGGTCTGATAGTGACAGTGTCAGTGTTCATCAAACCGCCGGCTGTGTCCTCAGGAAAAGACAGTACTTGCTCAACTCGCTCGCGGTTCTGCTTGTCCATTACCTTCAGCAGCTCGCGCATCACTTTATCGGGGAGCTGTTGCAGTAAGTCAGCTAAATCATCGGTATCCAGTGAATCGGCAATCGCCAGTACCCGGGAGTGGTCCATACGCGATAATATATCTGCCTGAATGTCATCACTGAGATGCTGCAGCACCGCTCCCTCATTGTCGCGATGAATCAGCTGCCAGAGTATACGGCGCTCTTTGGGAGGAGATTTTTCCAGCAGCTGGGCAACTTCAACTGCTTGCAGAGTGTTGTTTAAAGTAAAGCGTATTTGTTGAAAGGCACCACTATCCAAAGCTTGCGTTAATCTGTCTAGTTCAGAAAAGCTTCGCTGTTGATTCATGCTTAATTTAACTCTGGCAGGTATGAGTATGGGTGTAAAAATTATAGCTCAATAACTAAGCCTGGCATTGGCTTTAATTTAATAGCCTGAGCAACTATTCCTCTTCATCAAAGCGGTTATTGATCAATAGAGTGATGGCTTCAAGGGCTTGGGACTGGTCCTCGCCTTGGGTATTGATGATCAGGGAGGTACCTTTATTGGCAGCGAGCATCATCACCGACATAATACTTTTCGCATCTACGACTTTATCGCCTTTTGCAATGGTGATGTCGCAGGAGAATTTGCTAGTGACTGAGACAAGTTTTGAGGCTGCCCTTGCATGTAATCCCAATTTATTTATTATTTCAATATCTACAGCAGGCATGCTTAACATCCTATAATCATTTGCAAGGTTTAAACTATCAGCGTTTTATTTCACGGTGATAGACTGATACATTATCCATAAGCGGGCGGAAATGGCCAGTAAGTTGTTCTGCAATATACACCGATCTGTGTTGCCCCCCGGTACATCCCAGTGCAATAGTGATATAGCTGCGGTTATTGGTGCGAAAATGCGGTAGCCACTTTTCTATGTAAGTTTTAATGTCTGTAATCATTTCAGTGACCAGCGGCTGTTTTTCCAGAAAGCTCATTACCGGTTGCTCCATGCCATTGAAAGATCTGAGCTCAGCTATCCAATAGGGGTTGGGCAAGATACGTAAATCGTAAACAATGTCTGCATCTAAAGGTACACCATGTTTAAAACCAAAGGATAAAAATTGCAGAGATAGGTTTTGTTCGGTGCGCTCGGCCACTCGCAATTTAATCACGTCGCGCAATTGATACAGTGATAAATGCGTGGTATCTACCCTCATTGACGCTAAATCGGCAATCGCTGAAAGAACGGTATTCTCATATTCAATTGATGACTTTAGCCCTTGCACTTGGTCCGCCATAGGGTGACGGCGCCTGGTGGCGCTATAGCGCTTAATTAAGGTTTCATCACTGGCATCTAAATAGATAAAGTCGATTTCAAAATTATCTTTACCTGACTTGAGAGTAGAGATAATTCCCGGTAGCTGTTCCAGGTGCCTGAAGGGGTTTCTGGCATCAATACACAACGCTATTTTGTCATGTCTTGCGGGGTGGCTAGCAAGGGCCGAGTGATCTGTTTGCTCAGTGCTGGGGGCAATTAAATCCTGATCACAGGAGCTTAATAAATAATTGATGGTCTCTGGGAGCAAGGCGGCGGGTAAGTTATCGATACAGTAAAAACCTATATCTTCTAGCACCTGAATAGCGGTACTTTTTCCGGAACCAGACCTACCGCTGATGATAATCAGTTTCACAATATCCACCTCGCATTTCTTAATACTATAACTTTAAAATAAAGAGCATGTAAACAGTGGTTTACTTTACCGATTCTATTTGTGTGGCTAGTTACTTAAGCTGACGAGTTGTCTATAGAGGCTCTGGCTATCCTGGCACTGACGCAGTGTATCTCGGTTGGCTTTAACACTAAAAAGCTCAGCCAATTCTGCCAGTGTATTTAAGTGCTGGTCGCAGCTGTCGGCGGGAACCACCAAGGCAAAAACCAGATCGACAGGTTCTCTGTCGATGGCATCAAAATCAATAGGCTGGCATAATTTAATAAACAAGCCCACTGCTTTGTCCAGCTCATCGAGGCGGCAGTGGGGTATAGCTACGCCTTCACCTATACCCGTACTGCCTAGTCTCTCTCTTTCGATTAAACCGCTAAATATTGCATCTTGGGATGCGGTATCGGTGCAGTCACTGATGATGTTGCTTATATGTTCTAGTGTACGTTTTTTACTCCCTGCCTTGAGATCGTGAATGACAAGGTCGCAGGATAGTAAATCAATTATAGGCATAGTATTTAGTTACGTTATTTGTGGCTTTTGAGTTTTTCTTTATGGCGAATTATCTGACGATCCAGCTTGTCAGATAGGCCGTCTATGGCAGCATACATATGCTCTTGCTCATCGGAGGCAAATATTTCTTTGCCTGATAAGTGCAGATTTGCCTCTGCTTTGTGTCTGGTTTTTTCTATACTCAGTGTAACTTGTACGTTAGTAATGTTATCAAAATGTCGCTCTAGTCTTTCAATCTTTGAATGTATATATTCGTGCAGTGGTTCCGTGAGATCTACATGGTGTCCAGTTACGTTGATTTGCATAAAAATCTCCTTTATATCTTTAATTGAATATTACTTTACAGCAAACGTTTACGCTCATTCGATGGAGCAATGCCCATAGATTCGCGGTATTTTGCTATGGTGCGTCTAGCTACGTTTATTCCCTCGTCTCCTAGTAGTTTAGCTATTTTGTTATCACTTAATGGTTTCACTGGGTTTTCTGTGGTCAAAATCTTTTTTATCAGCGCCCGAATAGCAGTAGAGGAGGCGGCGCCGCCATCACTGGTACTTACATGGCTGGAAAAAAAGTATTTTAATTCAAATATGCCATTGGGAGTATGCATGTATTTTTGTGTGGTGGCTCTGGATATTGTTGATTCATGCATTTCTACCACCTCGGCGATGTCCTGCAAAACCATAGGTTTCATGGCCATTTCACCAAATTCAAAAAAATCCAGTTGCCGCTCAAGTATCTGTTGAGATACCTTTAATAAGGTATCGTACCTGCTCTGGATGCTTTTAATCAACCAGCGGGCTTCCTGCAGGTGATTTTTTAAGTAATTATTGTCATCACTATTATCCGCACGTTTTATCAGACCTGCATAAGTGTTGTTGATCTTCAAATTGACCTTGTTATCGCCGTTGAGTCTCACTTGCCAGTAGCCTTCTATTTTCTCTACAAAGACATCGGGGATAATGTACTCAGCGGTATTGGGGGTAATGCTGGCCCCGGGCTGTGGATTGAGCGTCAGAATCAGGGCGATACTCTGCTGCAATTGCTTTTCAGATAAGCGCATTTTACGCATCAAGGTCTTATAATCGTGACTGCCCAGCAGTTGTATGTACTGATCAACTATTTTACTGGCAGTTTCTAAATGCTCTGTATCTGCAGGCAACTGACGCAGTTGAATTCTCAGGCACTCACTCAGATCGCGGGCGGCGATACCTGCCGGTTCGAACTGTTGGATACGCCTAAGAACAACTTCAATCTCATCCAGCTCAATTTCTTGCAGTTCAAGATTGCCGCTGAATTGAAATTGTTGAAAGATTTCATCTAGCTCTATCCGCAGGTAACCGTCGTTATCTATGCCGTCTATGATGCTCTGTGCAATCACCTGATCGGTCTGGGTCATAGGTGTCAGGTTTAACTGCCAATTCAAATGGTCCTGTAAGCTTTCCTCAGTAGTGTCGTTGGACTCCATAGTGCTGGGGTCGCTATGGCTATTACTGGTGCTGGGACCGTGCTGAAAAGTGTCATCCCAATTACTGTCTGTGGCAAGTTCCACCGGAATATCGTTATTCCATTGCTCGGCGGTGTCATCGGTTGCCGTTAATTCGGCTTCGCTATTTTGCACGACCCCCTCTGCAGGGGCAGAATCTGTCCCTTGGCTATTGACAGATTGTATTTGCTCGCGCTCTTTGTCATCTAAAGATTGTGTGGCTTTGTCGCTGCGGGTTTCGTCTTCTGCGGTATCTAATAGGGGGTTGCTATCGAGAGCTTCTTGAACTTCCTGTTGCAGATCAAGGGATGAGAGTTGCAGAAGGCGAATTGCCTGCTGCAATTGTGGGGTCATGGACAAGTGCTGCCCAATTTTTAACTCTAAAGTTTGTTTCATATAAGCTATAAAGATACTCTAAAATGCTTTGAATGCAATGTGCCAGTTAATATTTACAGGGAAAACTTATCGCCTAAATATGCCTTTTTTACTTGCTCATTGTTTAATATCTCGGTGGGAGTTCCGGAGGCCAAAATAAAACCATCATTAACAATATAGGCTTTTTCACAAATATCTAAAGTCTCTCTGACATTGTGGTCGGTAATTAAAATCCCTATACCTTTTGACTGTAAATGCAAAATAGTTTGCTTAATATCATTGACGGAAATCGGATCTACCCCGGCGAATGGCTCATCCAGCAGGATAAACTTGGGCTCAGTGGCTAGTGCTCTGGCTATTTCAACCCTGCGACGCTCGCCTCCAGATAAGCTCATACCCATGTTTTTGCGGATATGTTGGATATTGAATTCCTCTAACAGGGATTCCATTTTAGATCTTTGCTGGGAGCGGTCGAGATCTTTGCGCATTTCTAAAATGCCTAAGATATTATCCTCTACGCTGAGTTTACGAAAGATTGATGGCTCTTGAGGTAGATAGCCAACGCCGCTTCTGGCACGCTCATGCATTGCCATAGCGGTCAGGTTTTTCCCATCCAGAGTTACTTCTCCGTGATCGGCGTTAACCAGACCGACAATCATGTAAAAACAGGTGGTTTTCCCCGCCCCGTTTGGGCCCAGTAAACCAATGACTTCACCGCTGCTGATCTCAATGCTGACGTCGCGAACAACAGGGCGACGTTTATAGGATTTAGCGAGGCTTTTAGCCGATAACTTCATAACTTATTTGTTGCCTTTTGGCTGGATGATCATCTTCACACGCTGTTTGCCGCCGATTGCATTAACTATCGCCTTGTCCATGTGGTAAATGACCGTTGAACCGGTGAACTTATCTTGCAGTTGCTCGACTCTGGCGTTGCCAGTGATGGTCACTGTTTGCTTGGCGACTGAGTACAGCATATGCTTGCCCCACGCCTTTGAATAGGGTTGCTCAGGCTGCTGTTGCTGAGTGAAATAGGCGGGTTTACCTGTGCCTATCATTTTATTGATATCCCCTTTAGCGTCGCGAAATATTTCCAGGCGATCGGCGGTCATCAACATAGTTCCCTGAACTATTTTAACGTTACCGGTTAGTACGGTGATCCCTGTTTTGTCATTCATTACCGCATTGTCAGCGACGACATCTATGGGCTGCTGGCGGTCCCCAGGAAGTGCCAGAGCCGAACCCGTGTAGGCGGCAAGCAGGACCAGAGTCAGCTGAAGAATTTGTTTTAATTTGCTGTTTACAGAAGTGCTGGCAAGGGTCAAAAATGAACTGGACTGCAATTTATTGAGCATGAAATTTCCCTTTGACGTTATTTTTCAATTCTAGAGTATTCAACTGGATATCGGCAAATAGGCCAGTAGCAGTGGTGATATTACCTAAAATATCTGTAAATTCAACGTGTTCTTCACTGAAGATACTATTGCTGCTGCGGTTGTAGTGTAAAATTTGGGTGTTTAAAAAACTATCAGCCGCAGTATCTTTAAAACTTGTGACTAATACTTTAGTGATGAATATGACCGTGTCACTGCTGTCGTCGACGATTGCACTTTGGCTCGTAATGGTCGCGGATTTCTGACTGTTTTGAAAGCTGATGATCTCAGGGGTCAGCATTGTGCTCTGCTGGCTTTGTCTGAAGTGTTTTACTTCGGGAGATGTGGCAGTTTGACTTAGCTGGCCGTCGCTATCGAAGGCCTTAAAGTCAGCATCGACAATGAAAAAGTCGATATCAGTCGCCTCATCTGGATTTGGCTTGGCAGATCTAGAGGGACCATTGTCAAACACAGACCAGCTTACTACTACTGCTATTACCAGCAGCAGTGCAATTGCGAGGCGAACTTGGCGCCGGGCAAATACCATTAAAGGTACTCGTTGTAAATGTTATCTAACAAGTTTTGTGCCTCTAAGATTGCTTCGCAAAACTCCCGGGCCGCACCTTTGCCGCCGAAACGGCTTGTGCACCAATCTGCTTGCTCTAGAAGAAGCGGGTGGGCGTTGGGGACAGTAGCGCCAAAGCCCACGGCTCTGATTGCCGCCAGATCTGGAAGGTCATCACCGATATAGGCACAGTGTTGCAGTGTATGTCCGCTGTCGCTGCATATTTCCTTGAGTGCCTGCAATTTATCGTCGCGACTCTGTAGTAAGTAATTGACCCCTAAGGAGGCCGCGCGCTGTTCAACTTGTGGTGAAGAGCGGCCGGTGATTATGGCTGTCTGGATGCCATTGTTTTGCAGTAATTTAAGCCCCAGTCCATCCAAAGTATTGAAGGTTTTGATTTCACTGCCATCACTGAGCAAGAATAAGCTGCCGTCTGTCATAATACCGTCGACATCAAATACTGCCAATTTAACCTGTCGCGCTCTATCTGACAGCGCCGGGTTTGAGATACGTTTCAATTAGAGGACTCCCGCAGTGAGTAAGTCTTGCATGTTAAGTGCACCAATAGGTTTGTTGAATTCATCTACCACAACCAATTGCCCTATGCCGTTATTTTGCATGATCGACAGGGCCTCAGCAGCCAGTGCGTTGGCATCAATGACTCTAGTGTTTTTGCTCATTACTTGTTCTATGTCAGTGGTTTTGAGGTCGATATCAGTGTCAAGTGCCCGGCGCAGATCCCCGTCGGTAAATATACCGACAAGTACACCTTGTTGATCTGTGACTGTGGTCATGCCGAGGCGCTTTTTGGTGACTTCGAGCAATGCATCGGTGATTGTGGTATCAGAGAACACTTTGGGGATAAATTCTCCCTGATGCATCACATCTTCAACCTTCAGCAGAAGTTTTCGTCCCAGGGAGCCCCCGGGGTGGGAGAAAGCGAAGTCTTCTGCATTAAACCCTTTGGCATCCAAGAGTGCCAGGGCCAAAGCGTCGCCAATGGCGAGCTGCGCAGTAGTGCTCGAGGTAGGTGCTAAGTTCAGTGGGCAAGCTTCAGTCTGAACCCCGGTGTTTAAATTGTAGTCTGACATTTGCGCTATGGTCGAATCAGGGTAGGAAGTGATACTGATCAACGGAATAGCCATGCGCTTGATCAATGGCAATATCGCTTTTATTTCTGTTGCTTCTCCAGAGTTAGAGAGCGCCAGTAGTACATCCTGTGTAGTGATCATGCCCATATCACCGTGGCTGGCTTCCCCTGGATGGACAAAAAAAGCCGGGGTGCCGGTGCTGGCCAAAGTGGCGGCAATTTTGCAGCCTATATGTCCTGACTTGCCCATGCCTGTCACTATTACCCGGCCCTTGCAGGAGAGGATAGCATCACAGCTGGCGCTGAAATTGTCGTCGAGTAAATCCAGTAGGTCTCCTACCGCCTGGGCCTCAAGCTGAATCGTTTTTCGGGCTGAATGCAAATAGGCGTTTGGTTGTGACATTTTATGATCCAACTGAGTTATACCGATGTGAGGTATAAAATTAACATATAGCCACCATAGATGCCTAGCAGTGCCGCACCTTCAGGGCGTTTGACGGCGGCGGGCTTGCGCATGTAGCAAAAGACTAAGAGTAGCGCGCTCAGTGCCAACATCAATAGAAAGTCTCGGTTAAATACTTGCGCGTCTAAAACGATTGGAGAAACCAGCCCCGGGATAGCCATTACGGCGCCCAAATTGAAAATATTGGAGCCGATAATGTTGCCGATGGCTATATCGTGGTGTCCCTTCAACGCGCTGCTGATGGAGGCCGCTAATTCTGGCAAACTCGTGCCTATGGCAACGATAGTAAGGCCGATCACTAAATCAGAGACCCCGAGTGTTACAGCAATTTCAGTGGCCCCCCAAACAAGAGCTTTAGAGCTGGCAATCAGCAGCCCCAATCCCAGTAACAACCATAGAATGCTGCGAAGAGTGCTCATGTCGACAATCTCTTCTTCATCGGCCGCCGGGTCATGCAGCCCTTTTTGAAAGCGGGCAAACATCACCAGAGATATCGCCAGTGCAATAAATAGCAGTATGCTGTCCAGGGTGTCCAGCTGTAGATTGAATAGCAGTACACCGGCGAGCACCGTTACCGCCAGCATCAGAGGCATCTCTTTGCTGCGCACTGTGTTTTTAACCGGCAGTGGTGCAATCAGTGCGGTAGCACCTAGTACTAAAGCAATGTTGGCGATGTTGGATCCAATAGCATTGCCGATGGCTAAGCTTCCGGTGTCGCTAACAGTGGCCATGATGGATACGAGGATTTCCGGTGCTGAAGTGCCGAAAGAGACGATAGTTAATCCTATCAGTAGTGGCGACATGCCAAAGTTTTTTGCGGTAGAGGCGGCGCCGAGAACAAATTTATCGGCGCTCCATACAAGAACAACTAAGCCGATAACAAGACTGATAATGGGATATAACATAGTGTGTTTTTTTAGTACTCAAGACTGGAAAATTGCTATTAAACCAGAACTGCTCAGAGGTGCAAGTGAAAACAGTCATTAGTACTAGATATATGTGCTAAGGCGCTGTTTTATTGGTAGTGCTGGTGCTATAATTTCTCGCTTTAAATTTTTCCGGCCTCGATAGCTCGCGCTCGCGATATTGGGATCTGTTGTTCTGGATTGGCTATTTTTAAAGTGCTACCTATAGTAATAACTGTCGCTTTAATTTAATCACAGCATTTTGATGTGCTCAGGTGGCTATGGCGCTTGTTTGTCGTGCATCAAAATGTGGCACAAGTGCGTTAAAAACACATACATACATAGACATACAGATGCGAAGGTTTAAAAGTGTTAGTTTACTTGCTAAATCTAGATTGGAGAAGTTGGTTTGAGTGTTAGTGAGAATGTTATACAGATTAGCCATTTAAAGTTTCATCGCGCTGATCGCTGTATATTTAAAGATATTAATATCAGCATTCCCAAAGGTAAAATCACCGCTATTATGGGGCCTTCGGGTACCGGTAAAACGACACTGCTAAAAATGATAGGCGGGCAGCTAACTCCTGATTCTGGCAATGTATTGGTACAGGGGACAGATGTTCACTCTCTGCCCAGGTCAGAATTGTTCTCTCTGCGAAAAAACATGGGCATGTTGTTTCAAAGTGGTGCCTTGTTTTCCGACATGACGGTATTTGAAAACGTCGCTTTCCCGCTGCAGGTGAATACCGATCTGAACAGTGAATTGATCCGTGATGTAGTGCTGTTGAAGTTGCAGGCGGTCGGATTGCGCGGGGCCATAACACTGATGCCCAGCGAGTTGTCAGGGGGCATGGCCAGAAGAGTTGCACTGGCGCGAGCTATCGCCCTGGATCCACAAATTGTTATGTATGATGAGCCCTTTGCCGGTCAGGACCCTATAGGTATGGGGGTTTTAGTGACTTTGATTAAAAAGCTAAATCAATCGCTGGGGCACACCAGTGTGATTATTTCCCACGATATTCAAGAGACTTTGAGTATTGCTGATTACATTTGCATATTGGCCGATGGGGAGGTAATAGCGCAGGGGACTGCGAGGGAAATACGCGACTCAAGTTGTGAGAAAGTGCAGCAATTTATCCATGGCTACCCTGATGGGCCGGTTCCGTTTCACTATCCCAGTGTTGCTTTGATGGATGAGTTAACCGGTTAACTTGATCAATAATTTTATTTGAGGGCGTTTATTTATATGCTGGAAACTCTGGCAGTTACAGGTCGAATCTGTATAGAAAAACTGGCGGGCTTTGGCCGGGCAACTTTTGTTTTGCTGCATGCATTGCTAGTGTGGCCACAGCCAGGTAATAGCTTTCCTTTGCTGGTCAAACAGTTGTACAGCGTCGGAGTAAAATCACTGTTGATCATCGTTGTGTCCGGGCTCTTTATTGGCATGGTATTGGGGCTTCAGGGTTATACTATATTGGTTGATTTCGCCTCTGAAGATGCGGTCGGGCAGATGGTGGCACTGAGTTTAGTGCGTGAGTTGGCGCCGGTAGTCACGGCGTTGTTGTTTGCCGGTCGGGCAGGCTCTGCAATTACCGCTGAAATTGGTTTGATGAAAGCTACAGAACAATTAGCTTCACTGGAAATGATAGGTGTTGATCCACTGCGCAGAATTGTTGCTCCCAGGCTTTGGGCCGGCTTTATTTCGATGCCATTATTATCGATGATTTTTGCGATAGTCGGTATCTATGGCGGGGCGGTAGTGAGTATTGATTGGTTAGGTGTATACAGCGGTTCTTTTTGGTCGGTGATGCAGTCGTCGGTAGATTTTTACGATGATGTGCTTAACGGTGTGATTAAGTCGCTGGTATTTGGCTTCGTCATTACTTGGATAGCTGTGTATCAAGGATTGGAGTCTATACCCACCTCCGAGGGCATCTCGCAGGCGACGACCAGAACTGTGGTTTATTCATCGCTAATGATATTGGCATTAGATTTTGTATTGACGGCATTGATGTTTGGCAATATTTAAACAGTGACTTTGCCGTCGTGCTTTTTTGTAACTAGGTGGTTAGCTTAGCCTTAGAATTTGTTTTGATGTTTGGAGAGTTTAAATATGCGCACACGCACTATCGAGATTTTAGTGGGTTTGTTTGTGGTTTGTGGTTTGTTAGCTGCTTTGGCCCTGGCGATGACCGTCAGTGGTCTGTCTGGCACCAAGCAAGATACCTATAAAATTTATGCCCACTTTGACAATATTGGTGGGTTATCTAACAAGGCTGAAGTCACTCTGGCAGGGGTGCAAATTGGCACTGTAAGCAGTATAAAACTCGATCCGCAGATGTTAACGGCGGTGGTGGAAATGAAGATATTTTCCGAGGTCGACTATCTGAGTATCGATAGCTCAGTGCAGATCTTGACTTCAGGATTACTCGGCGGCAAGTATATAGGTCTGTCAGTCGGCGCTGAAGAAGAAGTACTCTCTGAGGGCGGTGTTATTGAAGACAGTCAATCGGCGTTGGTGCTTGAAGAGTTAATTGGCAAGTTTTTATTTAATAAAGTAAGTGAGTGATTGAGACTAGTGATGAAAATTAAAGGGCTAATCAGCGGTTTAATACTGCTGCTAACAGTAAGTGTCCCAGTAATGGCTGACTGGCAACAGGCAGCTGACGAAGTAGAGCAGTCAATTGAGGAGATGCTCGCTAAAGTCTCTCCCTATCGGGGTGACGTCGATGCCGATCTGGAACCTTTGTATCTGGCATTAGCACAAGTGACGCAAGACACCGTCGATTACCCCTACATAGCCAAAATAGTTATGGGTAAATACTACCGTCGGGCGTCGGCACAAGACAAGCTGGATTTTGCGCAAGTGTTCAGAAGAACGCTGATTAAAACCTATGCCAAAACTTTAGTAAGCTTTAATATTAAGGCCTATGAGGTAATTGAGCCACGCAGTGTTAGTCCTAAACCGGACAAGCAAAAAGTCACTGTCAAAGTGCTTTCAGAAGATGGCAAGGCCTACAGTATTGTTAATTACATGGTCAAAACAGATGAACAGTGGAAATTAGTTAATATTGTTCTAGATGGCTTTAATTTACGTGTAACCTTTAAAAACCAATTTTCCAATATTGCGCAAAACACTAAGGGAGATGTCTCAGCTGCTATCGCCCAGTGGTCAGCGAAAATGTCCAAAAAATAGTGGCTGCAGGCCCGCACAAATTTATTTATGCCGTAGGGCCTGCCCCCGTTTAAAATTGTAAGCTCTATTTAAAATATCGTAAGGTAATAATGGCCAGCCAAGTAAATTTAAATCAGCAGATACTATCCATCAGTGGAGACCTAACCTTTGCCACTGTGCAGGCTTTGCACTGCGCTGTAAAAAAGTTGCCCCAGGCATTTGCACGTGATCTTGAGGTTGATTTTGTGGACGTGGCCAAAGTTGATACAGCCTCACTTGCGCTGTGTTTGAGTATTGAGCGGATGATGACAGGCGGGTTTGCCGTAAGTTATAAAAATGTACCACCAGAGATGGTGTTAATCGCTGAGTCGGTCGGTGTCGACTCACTGTTTGCCTAGAACTTCATTGCACCGTGTTCCGGTCGGAGTTAAACCTGGTAGGAGACCAAACTTTTCTCTTAGCTGAGTAACGGATTCGCCAAATTCATTTTAATCTACAGCTTTTTATTTATTAATAGATAAATTCACCCTGCCGCATCGCCTTTTTTAGGTAATTTCGTTATCATCTGCGTACTTTATAAAACTGTGCTCTCTGTATTGAGAATATTCAGAACAATCTTGTCTCTTAGTGGCCAATTCAGCTGCTGCGAGCAAACTGATTAGTCGCGACATTACACTAGTGCCAATCTTCAGATAAGTTAGATCGCATTGTATGTTACCTATTTCAGGCTGCAGCTAAAGAGATGTCTATGTCAGAGTACAGTTATCACCAACAAAATACTTGGAGTGTTAAATGCAAGCGGCAGAAGTGAAGCATATTATCGAATCTCATATCCCTGAAGCCTCAGTTATTACTGCGGGTGAAGGATGCAATTTCGAAGTTACCGTGGTCAGTGATGTATTCAATGGCTTGTTACCGGTAAAGCGTCAGCAATTGGTTTATCAATGTGTTAACGAGCAAATTGCCGATGGCAGTATTCACGCGTTAACGATTAAAACTTATACCCCAGCCCAGTGGCAGAAACTTCAAGACTAAAGGCATTAATGAATCATGGATAAGTTTTTAATCGAAGGCGGTAAGTGTCTTCAAGGTGAAGTACGTATTTCCGGTGCTAAAAATGCTGCGCTGCCTATTATTGCAGCTGCACTGCTGGTAAAAGGCCCACTGACTATCAGTAACCTTCCGGCACTGCACGATGTTAATACTATGCTGGCACTTATTGGCCGCATGGGAGTATCTGTTGAGCGCAAGGCGGATATGCAGGTCTGTATTGACAGCAGTAGTATCGACAGTTACAGCGCTCCCTACGAATTAGTTAAAACCATGCGTGCCTCTATTTTAGTATTGGGGCCACTTTTGGCGCATTTTGGCGAGGCGGAAGTATCACTTCCCGGCGGTTGTGCGATTGGTAGCAGACCCGTAGATCTGCATATCCGTGGTCTGGAAGCTATGGGTGCAAAGATAGTGGTTGAGGAAGGTTACATCCGCGCCACGAGTGATGGCCGTTTAAAAGGCGCCACCATATTTTTTGACACAGTTACAGTGACTGGCACTGAAAATATTTTAATGGCGGCAACCTTGGCCCAGGGCCAGACAATTATCGAGAACGCCGCTAAAGAGCCAGAAGTCACAGACTTAGCGCAGTGCTTGATTAGCATGGGTGCCGATATCAGCGGTGCAGGTACAGATACAATCATTGTTAACGGCGTAGCAGAATTGCACAGTGCTGAGCACTCTGTAGTCCCGGATCGCATCGAGACGGGTACTTTTTTGGTCGCCGCGGCAATGTCTGGCGGTAAAGTGACAACAACCGCGACTCGTCCAGATATCCAAGAGGCGGTATTGCAAAAGCTTATTGAAGCGGGTGCTACTATCGAATCCGGAGATGACTGGATTAGCTTGGATATGCAAGGAAAAAGGCCTAAAGCGGTGAATATTACCACTGCGCCTTACCCGGCTTTCCCCACTGATATGCAGGCCCAATTTGCGGCGATGAACTGCGTTGCAGAAGGTACTAGTCATATTAAAGAGACGATCTTTGAAAATCGTTTCATGCATATGCAGGAAATGATTCGCATGGGCGCTAAGATCTTAATTGATGGCAATACTGCCTCAATTGAAGGCTGCACGCAATTGCGTGGAGCGCCGGTGATGGCCACAGATTTAAGAGCTTCTGCAAGTTTGGTAATGCTGGCGCTGGTGGTACAGGGAGAGACGCTGATTGATCGTATCTACCATATAGATCGCGGCTACGAAAACATTGAAGAAAAGTTTCAGGGACTCGGTGGTAAAATCACCAGAATAAGTCCAAGTAAGGCAACTTAAGTAAGCTGACAACACAGTGCGCCGGTATAGATTACCGGCGACTAAGAACTGGCATTATTAGGAATATCATGAAAAAACAGCAACTGACAATAGCGCTATCTAAAGGGCGGATATTGAAAGAGACACTTCCACTGTTGGAAACTGCGAACATTATCCCCGCTGAAGACATATTCAGTAGCCGTAAACTTATTTTTGATACTAATCATGCCAACATAAAACTGGTTATCATACGGGCAACTGATGTTCCCACATACGTCGAATACGGGGGTGCCGACATGGGTATCGCCGGAAAAGATGTATTAATGGAACACGGTGGTAAAGGCCTTTACGAACCTCTGGATCTGGAAATAGCCAAGTGTAAATTGATGGTTGCCGGGCTTAAGGGAGCGCCAGAGTTGCACGGGCGGATCAAAGTGGCGACTAAGTTTGTCAACATCGCCAAGCGATATTTTGCCAGTCAAGGTCAACAGATCGACGTTATAAAGCTGTATGGCGCAATGGAACTTGCACCCATTATGGGCCTTGCCGATCGCATCGTCGACATCGTTGATACCGGTAATACCTTAACTGCCAACGGCTTAGAGCAGATGGATTTTATTGCTAACGTCAGCTCGCGCCTAGTCGTAGGCCAGGCGCCAATGAAGCTTAAATACCGTCAGATCCAACCTATTCTGGATATGCTTTCCCAGGCGATACTGGAGCGTCGCAGCGCTGTTGAGGTGAGTTAATGAACCTGGATATAAAGAGGTTAGATGCCAACAGCGACAGCTTCGACGCTCAGTTGCAGCAGTTGCTGGCCTGGGAGTCAGTCTCCGATACCAATGTTAATCGGATAGTTGATGACATTTTGCAGGATGTACGCAAACGCGGTGATCAGGCGATTATCGAGTACACCAATAAATTTGACAACACTGATGTAAGCACAATGTCTGAGTTGCAGCTGAGTTCAGAGCAATTGCAGGGCGCATTAAAGAGAATTCCTGAAAGCGAGCGTGATGCACTGACCAAAGCGGCCGAGCGAATTCGGCGCTTTCACGAGCGTCAGGCAGACTCCTCCTGGCAGTACCAGGAAGATGATGGCACTGTGCTGGGGCAGAAAGTAACGCCTTTAGATAAAGTCGGCATCTACGTGCCTGGAGG
Organism: 'Osedax' symbiont bacterium Rs2_46_30_T18; assembly: GCA_002163025.1. GTDB lineage: Bacteria > Pseudomonadota > Gammaproteobacteria > Pseudomonadales > Balneatricaceae > Rs1. Next base: position 1,233 of record MABF01000218.1, on the reverse strand, counting down.
CAAGGCCTCTTATCCCTCTTCGGTATTGATGAATGCAATCCCCGCCAAAGTGGCTGGTGTCGCTGAGATTATCATGGTAGTTCCAACCCCCAATGGCGAACTAAATGATCTGGTGTTAGCGGCGGCGGCAATTGCTGGTGTCGATCAGGTCTTTACTATTGGCGGGGCGCAGGCGATAGCCGCACTCGCTTACGGCACTTCAACTGTGCCTAAAGTCGATAAAATTACCGGTCCAGGTAATATTTTTGTGGCCACGGCGAAGAAAGCTGTTTTTGGTTTAGTGGGCATCGACATGATCGCCGGACCCTCGGAAATATTGGTGATTGGTGATGGGCAAACCGATCCGCAGTGGCTGGCGATGGATTTGTTTTCTCAAGCTGAACACGATGAACAGGCACAATCGATTTTGGTTTGCGCGGATGCGCAGTATATGAACAGTGTCGAAGCGGCCATGCAAAAACTCCTGCCAGAGATGGAGCGAAAAACCATTATCCAGCAGTCGATCAATAATCGCGCTGCTTTTATTCTGGTCGATGATTTAGATCAGGCCGTTGCTGTGAGTAACGCAATCGCGCCCGAGCATCTGGAATTGTCTGTTGCAGATCCGCAGGCCCTACTGGGTTCTATCCGACACGCCGGTGCTATTTTTATGGGTCGTTACACGGCCGAGGCACTTGGCGATTATTGCGCTGGCCCCAATCACGTGTTGCCAACCTCAGGAACTGCCAGGTTTTCTTCTCCGCTGGGGGTTTATGATTTTCAAAAGCGCTCTTCGATTGTTTTCTTTAGTGAGCAAAGTGCCTCAGAAGTCGGGCCTATAGCTTCTGTACTGGCCCGTGGTGAAGGGCTTACCGCACATGCCCGCTCGGCGGAATATCGGATTAAGAAGTAATAGTTAATTGCAAAAAAAGCGCTGTTGGCGCTTTTTTTATGCCTGTCTAACCGACTGAGTAGAATCGAGTATTGTTTGGCTCTGGTTAAGTTCATATCGGTTAGTTTGCACTGTGTAGAATGAACATAGTTATTGGAATTTATGGATCAAAAACAAGCCGCGTCGACCGAATGGCAAATACAGCTAGATCAACTCGAGCAACAAAATAGACAACTGCGTCGTGCGCTGCGTTTGAGTGAAGAAAAGCTGGCAGCCGTTTTAGAGGGGACTGATACAAAGGTTTGGCAGTTGGATGTAGCTAGTCAAGCGTTGAAAATATTTAACGCCCCCTGGGGAGCGAT
>MABF01000310.1 GCA_002163025.1 'Osedax' symbiont bacterium Rs2_46_30_T18 | reverse complement strand
TATAAGTGGTTATAAAGCCGATTCCAGAATGAAAGCTCCCCTCAATTTCGATGACAGTCCCATCTGGCCTTATACGGTCGAACTTGTGATTTACGAATTTACTGGCGCGTGCGACACGTTCGACTACTTGCTCCTCAATATCTCCCGGCCCGTATTCGCCACGTTTCGCGTTATAACGCATTACATCTTCGAACTTCATTCCGGGGCGATTAAATTCTGCCGGCAGTTCTAAAAGTTCCAGGCATTTTGTATTTATGAAAACATAGTTCAGATCCAAACCTAACAAAGAGATCCCCTGGTTCATTTTTCCCAGCGTCAGTAATAACAGTTTTTCTAACGCGGCTTCAGAACCAATATAGTCAAGTACAGAACCCATTTAGTTACTCCCTATAGCCAAAACGTCTAAGTGGCGTAAGTAGCATAAATAGAATTAGCGACAACTAATATAACTGATAACCCTAAAGTTTGAGCCATGCTTGATTTTTTTGATATAAGCGTTACTCATGCTGCTTGTAAACTAGCAACCGCCAACGTTTCTATATCGCTTTGAACTCCAAAATAATTATCAATTGGCTGCGAAATTTTTACTTATTTGGGTAAAAAGGGAAGGTATTCCTAAGACAGCTGACCATTGAATGGGCCAGGAGAATTGCATCCTAACTGGAGCCTATTTCTGCAAAGTCTTTGTGTATCACTAGCCCCAGTAGAGCTAAAAGCCCACTGAAAACACTTTGGCCACGGATATTTCATCTATTAATCAATGTATTTGCATCAGAAATTTAATACGTCTATGATAGCCGCTCGTTAGTCGGGGGGCCTTAGGGCTGAGATGGTATTTAATACTGGACCCGCTGAACCTGATCCAACTCATATTGGCGTAGGGAACTAACTTGATTGATAGCATTCGTGCATCAGGTTGTCCGCGCAAAATTTAGGAATCACAGTGGACAATCTCAAGCAAAGCGCCGCGTCGCAATCGCAACGTGCTGCAATTCCAGTTAAAACCAAGACTCCCATAGTGCTGACTGTCGCGGGATCAGACAGTGGCGGCGGCGCTGGCATCCAAGCTGACATTAAAACTATTTCGGCCACCGGCAGTTACGCCTGCACAGTCATCACCGCCCTCACCGCACAAAACACCTTAGGCGTCACTGGGGTACTGCCCATAGAGCAAGCTTTCATCGAGCAACAATTTGCTGCTGTGTTCAGCGACATCGAAGTAGATGTCGTCAAAATTGGCATGTTAGGCGACGCGGCGACTATCAAAACCGTCGCCACTGCGCTGAAAAAACACCCGGTAAAACACATCGTATTAGACCCGGTGATGGTCGCCACCAGCGGCGACTTGTTACTGGCCAGCGAGGCTATCTCCAGCTTGATCTCAGAGCTGTTGCCACTGGCCACTGTGATCACCCCCAATATTCCCGAGGCGCTGGCACTGCTAGGCAAAGACCCGAGCCAGCCAGTCGAAGATGGTTGGCAACTGTGTCGCGAGCTACTCGAACTGGGCTGCCAGTCAGTGTTAGTCAAAGGCGGCCACTTAACCGGCGCCAGCAGCAGCGATTATTGGCTGAGCCCCAGCCAACAGCAGAATTTCAGCAGTGCGCGTATAGAGACCAAAAACACTCACGGCACTGGCTGCACACTCTCCTCGGCGATCGCCTCTTACATGGCTCAAGGTCAAGGTCTGGCCTGCGCCATCGGCAGCGCCAAGGACTACATCAGCGAGGCCATAAAACAGGCAGATCAACTGCATATTGGCAGTGGTTGTGGTCCTGTACATCACTTTTACGCTCAGCCCAAGCGATGAGTATCTCTGTGCAGCTAAGCGCCGCCTCGTTGCATTATGCCGGTGCAGCGCGCGCTACTTTCTCTGGACTAAACTTGAACTTACCAGCGAAAAAATGGACTTGCCTGCTGGGCCCCAGCGGCTGTGGTAAAACCAGTTTACTGCGTTTGATGGCGGGGCTGATCGACTCCAGCCATCAGCAAAGTGGCGAGATAAGTTGCAGCGATGGCCTGAGTATCGACAACCGGATCTCTTACATGGCACAGCAGGATCTGCTGTTACCTTGGCTGAACGTGCTGGACAACGTCTGCCTTAAGGCCAGATTGTTAACCGGTAAGGTCAGCGCTGCTGAGCAACAAAAAGCCAGACAGTTACTGGCGCAGCTGAATCTGTCCGGTATCGAAAAATCACTGCCCGATCAGCTCTCCGGTGGCATGCGCCAGCGGGTGGCGCTGGCCCGAACCTTGATGCAGGACACGCCGATAGTGTTGATGGACGAGCCGTTCTCAGCACTGGATGCCGTCAATCGCTACAAGCTGCAGGACTTAGCCGCACAAGTGCTGCTCGATCGCACTGTGCTGTTAATCACCCACGACCCGCAAGAGGCACTGCGCCTAAGCGACCAGCTCTATCTGTTTAGCGCCGATCAGCAGCTGCTACCCCTGTCCTTGCCCGACTCACTCCCCCCTAGAGCCGTAGATTCACAACTGGGTCACTACCAGCAAAGTTTGCTGCAAAAAATGCAGGTGCAACATGGCTAAAATCACCTTTAGCAGATCTAACTTGGGCAACGGTTTCTCCAACCTCTGGCGACTGACGGTAACGGCTGTGGTTATCTTGCTGCTGTGGCAGGCAATCGTGATCTATTTTGAAATGCCACCTTTTATTTTACCGCCGCCACTGCTGGTGCTGGAAAAATTAATCGGTAGCTATCAGCTGCTACTGAGCCACAGTTTGATCACCATGAGCGAAATAGTGCTGGGGCTGTTGCTCGGCCTGCTGATGGGCCTGCTGTTTGCGCTGCAAATGCTGTTGTTCAAGCCGCTGCGACGCTGGCTGCTGCCAGTTTTAATCGCCAGTCAGGCGATTCCAGTGTTTGCCCTGGCACCCATTTTAATGCTCTGGTTCGGCTACGGCATGACTTCCAAAGTGATAATGGCAGCGCTGATTATTTTCTTCCCTGTTACCACTACCTGCTTTGACGGCCTGCGCTATACCCCCATAGGCTATCTTGATCTGGCTCACACTATGGGCGCCAACAAATGGCGCCAGCTTTGGCACATTCGATTGCCCGCGGCACTGCCGACTCTGGCTTCGGGTATTCGCGTGGCTGCCGTAGTGGCCCCTATTGGCGCGGTGGTGGGCGAGTGGGTCGGATCATCCGGTGGCCTGGGTTATTTGATGTTGCAGGCCAATGCTCGCATGCAGATCGCCGACATGTTTGCAGCGCTGTTTATTCTGGCGCTGTTTTCCATCGCCCTATACTACTTTACCGATTTACTTCTGAAAGCTTTAATCCCATGGCACCGCGAACAAACGGGCCATTAACTGAGAGAGTTAGCATGAAAAAACTAATAGCTTCAATGACTTTAGTATTGATAAGCCAGAGTGCTTTTGCCCAAAAAGTCACTTTAATGTTGGACTGGTTCGTCAACCCGGATCACGGCCCTATCATAGTCGCCAAACAGCAGGGGCTGTTCAAAGCTCAGGGACTGGAGCTGGAAATTCAAGAACCTGCCGACCCTAGCATGCCACCCAAGTTAGTGGCAGCTGGAAAATTTGACCTGGCCGTTACCTACCAGCCCCAGCTGATCCGCGACGTCGCAGAACAACTGCCCCTGACCCGTGTCTCCACTTTGATCGCCACCCCACTCAACACTGTGATGGTACTGGCAGATAAGGGCTACAACAGCCTCGCGGACCTAAAAGGTAAAAAAATTGGCTTCGCCTTTGACGGCGGTTTAGTCAATGCCACTGTCGGCACTATGCTTAACAACAACGGCATCAGCATAGATGATGTGGAACTGATCAATGTCGGTTGGTCGCTGTCCGCTTCACTGGCTGCAGGTAAAGTAGATGCTATCTACGGCGCCTACCGAAACTTTGAAATGCACCAGTTAAAGATGGAAGGTTTCCAGGGTAAAGGCTTCTACGTAGAAGAGGAAGGTGTGCCACCGTATGACGAGCTAGTGGTCGTCGCCAATAGCAACAGTGTCGACAAAGAGATGGTCGCCAAGTTTAACCGCGCCCTGGAGCTGGCCACACAGTACACTGTCAACCACCCGGGTCAGGCCTGGGAGCTTTTCAAATCCTACGGTGATGGCAAAAAACTCGACACTGAGCTGAACCGCTTGGCATGGCAAGATACTTTAGTGCGCTTCGCGTTGCGCCCTCAAGCCGCCGACAAGTCACGCTACGATAACTACGCGCAATTCTTGCTGGATAACGACGTGATCAAAATTAAGCCGGACGTTAACAGCTACATCTTAGATTAATATTCTCGTTTATCTCTGCCCCGCTACTTAGCTTATTCGCTAGTCAACGCAGCAATGCAATGCAACTGCGTAATTGAGGTTACTTAGCGGGACATTTAACAAGGCACTAAAGATGAATCATCAACAGCTAATTGCCGGTTGCCAGCAGCAGTGGGATGCGTATGTTAAGCACGACTTTGTGCGGCAACTGGGCGCTGGAAGCCTCGCCAAAGAGAGTTTCCAACACTACTTACAGCAAGATTATTTATACTTAATTCATTACGCCCGCGCCTTCGCTCTGGCGGTGTTTAAAAGTGAAAACCCGGCGCAAATGCGCGCCAGCATGCCCTCGCTAAACGCGCTGGTCGAAGACGAAATAGCCCTACACATAGAATACTGTCAATCCTGGGGACTGGATGAAGCGGCGATCCTAGCGCTGGATGAAGGTGTCGCCACTATCGCCTACACCCGCTATCTGATCGACGCCGGATTGCAGGGAGACCTTTGTGATCTGTACGCGGCATTAGTGCCCTGTGCACTAGGTTACGCCCATGTCGGCCAGTGGCTGAGCAAGGAGGGTAACAGTCAGTTAGCCGATAATCCCTATGCAAATTGGATAGCGATGTATGCCGGTGAGGACTACCAGCAGGCGGCCTATGCCAGCACTGCATTTTTCGATCAGCTGATTGCT
>MABF01000249.1 GCA_002163025.1 'Osedax' symbiont bacterium Rs2_46_30_T18 | reverse complement strand
TGAGCTGGGCCGAAGATGTGATCGATAATCGCTAGCCTCTTAAGCTAGGGGTGATGTCTAAATCTGGGCGCGGTTACAGCGCGTCAGGTGTGCGCTTTTTATGGACCCTTGCACAGCAGCTACTATACATTTATCAGTTACAGACATGTTGTATTTACTTTGCGCAAAATACAGCGGTGATCGCATACACTGTGCTGTTAGCTTAACCGCAGAATTTGCGCTGTTGGACAATCATCAATGGGTAGTTTAGAGCGCGTGTCTGAAGTACATAGTCCGGCGACATAAGGTCCAAGCTAAGTGGCCCTTTCCCTAGTCGTTGAGGTATTCACTGGGTAATGTGATCAAAGAGTTTAAAGCAGTGTAAAGTTTAGCGTTAAAAGGGAAGGCGAAAGGAAAGAGGTGACTTTGCTGCAGTTAACAGGGAAGTACCTTTAAATAGAACAGCTTACAATGGCTTGGCTGAGCTCGAACAATTAGGCTGTGGCATCGCCACAGCCTAATACTTGGTATTTAGCAGTTATACCTTAGCAGGTAAAATGGTTGCCCTCACTTCGCCAAAGCCGATACGCGTTGCATCGCTGGCCTCGCAGAAACCGCTCATAATGACAGCATCTCCGTCCTCAAGGAAAGTACGGCTCTCACCATTTTCCAGTGAGAAGCTGTTTTTCCCGGCACTTGTCAGCTCCATCATAGATCCTACCTGATCGATACTGGGGCCGGACTGAGTACCGCTACCAAAGAAATCACCGGCGACTAAGTTGCAACCATTGACGCTGTGGTGGGCGACCATTTGACCGACGCTCCAGTAAGAATGGTTAAAGCTGGTTTTGGTCAGAGGCTGCCCTGGGTTGTTATCGGCACGCATTTTTTGTGTTTGCAGTGTCACTTGTAGCTGAATGTCGTAAGCACCTAATTCAGAGTTCTTGCTGCTAGATAAATAATCCAGTGGCTGTGGATCCGCCGGATCACGGCTCCATGCCTGACGAAATGGCGCTAACGCCTCATTGGTTATTATCCATGGAGAGACAGTGGATGCGAAGTTTTTAGCCAAAAAAGGCCCCAGTGGCTGGTATTCCCAGCCCTGAATATCTCGCGCTGACCAGTCGTTAAACAGGCACATGCCAAAGATATGCTGATCCGCTGCATCTATATCTATAGCAGTACCCATTTCATTGCCAGATCCAAGATAGATACCCACTTCCATCTCGTAGTCCAAACGTTTACAAGGGCCTAAGCTAGGCTGGTCAGCTGATGGTGCTTTAGTCTGGCCACAGGGGCGATGAAAATCTTTCCCTGAGACAGTGATTGAAGATGAGCGGCCGTGATAGCCAATAGGCACCCATTTGTAATTAGGCAGTAATGGGTTGTCAGGTCTAAAGATTGAGCCGATAGTGGTGGCGTGATTAATCGATGTATAAAAGTCAGTGTAATCACCGATTCGACAAGGAAGATCGAATTCAATCTCTGCTTGTGCAATCAAAGTGTCGGCTAATTTCGCCTGCAGGGGGGAATCACTGGCAAAGGCACCGCTTAAAACTGCCCGCAGTGCTGACCAAGTAGTCGCAGGCATGGCCATGAAATCATTGAGTTGCGATTGACTGCAGGCGATCAAGGCCTGTTGTACGACACCGCTGAACAGCTCAAGTTTAGCCAGTGCAGCTAAGTCGATGACCTGATCGCCAATGGCGACAGCGCCCCGAAAATCTTCATTGGAATTTTTTCGACGAAAGATAGCAAAAGGCAAATTCTGAATCGGGAAATCGCAATTTTCGGTATTAGCTGATTCGACCCAGCTAGTTAAGTCAGTACTGTGTGTATGGTTGATTAATGACATATTAGCTCTCATTACTGGTGAATTCATCTTCGTGTAACCACTTGGCGTGTTCCGGTGCGCGCTTAGTAACGGACCATTCCTCGACCATGGCGGGGGCTACGGCCTTAAGCTTAGCCATTTGCTCATCAGTTCCACAGCGGTAAGTCAGCTCCAGGCGGTGACCATTGGGATCAAAAAAATAGATAGAATAAATAATACCGTGACTGGTTATACCAAGTACATCAACGCCTTTGGCTTGCAGTTCGGCTTTAGCTGCTACTAGTGCATCCCGGTTTTCAACTTCAAAGGCGATGTGCTGAACCCACTCTGGAGTGTTGAGGTCGCGACCCATTTCAGGTTTAGTCGGCAGCTCAAAAAAAGCCAGAATATTGCCCATACCAGCATCTAAGAAAACGTGCATGTAAGGGTCGGGTTCTTTAGTAGAAGGTACCTGGTTTTCGGAGATTGCCACCAACAGCTCCATATTGAGGTGCTCTTGATACCATTGAACAGTTTGCTTTGCATCTTTGCAGCGATAGGCAACATGGTGCATTTGTTTGATGTTAATCATATACGCCTCTCTAATCGGGTATTGGTAACGATTGTTACTAAAGTGTCAAAATATTAGTATCAAACGTTACTAAAGTCAATATCAACTGTGTTATATTGTGGCTTATCCACTTCCCTTATAAACCTGGACGCTACAAGCAGATAGAACTATGGCACAAGATCAGCAAGCGATTTTAGATTTACAACAATTTTTCCCCTACCAATTCTCAATTCTGGCCGGACAGGTGAGTGACTATATCGCTAAGATTTATGGTCAAGAGTACGGCTTAAGTAAATTCGAATGGCGTGTGCTGGCTACCGTCGGCCAGCACCGTCAGATATCCGCCAGTGCCATATGCCAATTTACCCAATTAGATAAAATGCAGGCCAGCCGAGCTATTGGTAAATTAACTAAATCTGGCGCATTGGTGCAGCGGACCAGTGAAACGGACAGGCGTACTAATCTGCTGCAATTAACCCCATCGGGTCAGCAGATGTACCAGCAGATAATGCCGCTGGTAAAACAGCAAGAGCAGTCATTGCTCAGTGGGTTATCTGACCAGGAGCGTCGACAATTAATGCATTTGACGCAAAAACTCAGTCGTCAACTGGCAGAAAAACAATAATAGCAGCGGTCATTGGTGCTCGCTATTGATTAGATTATGAATCCGGTTGCTGGGCCGGGTGGGCACTGGTAAAGCTAGCTAGCTCCTGACAGCGCTGATCAATAGCGTTTAGCAGTGGGTAGGCCTGCATATCGAGCTTAAAGCGCCTGGCGTTAAATACTTGTGGTACCAGACAAACCTCTGCGAGTCCCGGCTCTTCGCTAAAACAAAAAGTGCTGTTGTTGCTGCGCTGACTAAGTTGCTGCTCCAGCGCGCTGAAAGTCGTATTAATCCAATGATGATACCACTGCATTTTCTGCGCTTCATCGGCGCCCATCTTCGAGACCAGGTACTTTAAAACCCGCAAATTATTCACTGGGTGTACTTCACAGGCGATGGCCTGTGCAAAGGCGCGTATTTTAGCCCGTTCAACAGGTGTACCTGTCACTAGTTGTAAGCTTTCGGGATAGGCTTCGTCTAAATATTCACAGATTGCCAGTGACTGGGAGAGTTGCACACCTTGGTCACTGAGTACAGGTACCAGCTTTTGTGTATTACGCTTTTGGTGTTCAGTCCCTGTATGTGCCGATTCGAGTAAATTAACTGATTGCTGTTGGTAGTCCAGCTGTTTTAAATTTAGCGCGATGCGCACCCGGTAGGCAGCTGAAGATCGGCAGTAATCGTATAAAATCATTATCTTTTCCAAGTAAGTTTTGCGCTGTTATGGCGTTGGCGAAGTTATTGGTGTAAATGCGAGCTGGCAGCTGTAATTGCCTCTTGTAATACCGGTAACTCACCTATGTGGTTGCAAAGTAATAGGATTAGCCGGGCATTGGCTTCACAGACCTGCTGATCACTCAAACCTAAGGTCATGTCGGTAAGCAGCTGATAAAAATCATCGGGTTGTTCTATATTTGCGACAGTAATCAATTTAGACATCTGTAGGGTCTCCCAGTGCGCGATGTTGCATTTGAGTGATCAGCTTAAAGTTAAAGGCTCTGGATCTTCCTGCAACTATTTGATCAGGTCGCAGCAAATAACAACAGCGATCGTTACTGTCTAGCCGCTGGGCTATTAATCCCCGGTGATCAATAAGTAAGTTAATCGATGCAGGGAGAGTAGTTGCGGTTACCTCTTGAGTAATTATATAAGGTTGAATAGGTTGTGCAAGTTCGCTTAGGGCTTGCAGCTGGTCTATTTCAGTACTGTTTAAGGTCTCCAGATCATCGATGAATACTAGGCATTGAAAATGCTCACCGAGCTGTGACAGTAGAAATACCTCGTCGTCATTAACCAGTACAGGAGCATCAGTGCAGGGTGACCCGGGTTCTATAGTCGCATTAAAGTGCTGCAGATCAGGGCTAATATGTGAGCAGTTTTTCAGTACTGGAGGCAGGGATAAGCGGCCTGAATTTACCAGTGGTCTGGCAAAGCTAAACTCTTTCGCCAACCCGAGTACGGCATCGCGCATTACTTTGTTGGCCCGGTTTTTTGGCGTGATGAAATCTGTGCTACGGGTTGAATTAAGGATGTTTTCATCGGCGGCTAATACACGCTCCTCAGAGTAACTATCGAGTAGCTTCACAGTTGCCTTTCCCTCTAGCGCCAGCTGAATTTTCCAGACTAAATTATCAATATCTTCAATGCCTGAATTGGCGCCGCGGGCACCAAATGGAGAGACCTGATGGGCGGCATCACCGGCAAAGAAAATACGTTTATCTCTGAAGTTTTGCATCCTGCGACAGCAAAAGGTGTACACAGAACTCCACTCTAACTCGAATTCAATATCGTCGCCGAGAAAGGCTTTGACCCTGGGAATAATGTTCTCAGGGCGTTTTTCTACTTCGGGGTCGGCATCCCAGCCCAAGTCGAAATCAATGCGCCACAAGTTATCCGGTTGGCGATGCAGCAGTGTGGAGCTGCCGTTGTGAAAGGGCGGGTTGAACCAGAACCAACGCTCGGGAGGGAAACTTTTATCTTGCATTATGATATCTGCAATTAAAAATCTGTCCTCAAAAACCTCACCTTTAGATTCAAGCCCACAGAGGGCTCGGGTATTCGAGTTGGCCCCATCACAAGCCACTACATATTGCGCTTTAATCTGATAGGGGCCCTCTGGGGTCTCTACAGTTAGACTAACCAGGTCTTGCTCCTGGCTGATAGCAATCAGTTTGTTTTTCCAGCGCATTGAGGCGCTGGGAAATTCAGCCAGGCGCTCAACGTAATATTGCTCTAAATAATATTGTTGCAAGTTGATAAAGCCGGGCCTGCGGTGATGTTTTTCAGGTCGCATATCAAAGCCGTAGACCTGCTTATCTTCGAAAAAAACTTTACCGACATTCCAGGTCACTCCCTTATCAATCAGTCGTTGACCCACTCCCAGTCTGTCACTGATGTCCAGGAAGCGCTTGGCGTAGCACACAGCTCTGGAGCCGACACTGACGGTATTGTTATCGTCGAGGACGACCACCGGGATTCCCTTGATGGAAAAATCCACGGCTGCGGCAAGGCCAATGGGACCTGCACCAATTATTACTACCGGATGGGTGTTGCTCACCGCTGCATCTTGATCTGCAGACCGGCAGTAGGGGTATTTGGGAAATGAATAGCTCTTTAACATACACTGCGCTCAAGTTAGTGGTTAGTGTGTTCTTCACAGACACCATAACCTATTAAACTAGCTTGATAATTAGCGGCAGTTGAATAAGATTATTTCTAAATTAGAAATAAAGACAGTTGGAAGTTGGAAGTTGGAAGTAGCGAGTAGTTAGTGATTTTAGCTTACGACTTACGACTGATCTTTCCAAGGATCGCTCTGTTGGTGATCGGCTAACCACTGGCGGAAAAAGTCGATAAATAAACTGACTTTTGGCGGGGTGAATTGGCGATCGGGATAGACGGCAAATACCGATAGTTTTTCCGGCTGGTGGTTGGGAAATATCCGCACTAATTCGCCGTCTCTGGCATAGTCTGAGATAACAAAGTCTGCCAAGTTGGCAATGCCACGGTGCGCCAAGGTGCTGGCGCGGATAAGCAGGCTATTGTTGGCTACCAGATCACCGCAGACTTTAACGGTGACGCTTTCGCTCTGCTGCTTTAATGTCCAACTGTCTGCGTTGGCGGCGTGCACAAAGATCAGGCAGTTATGATCGGTTAAATCTGTCACTTGTTGCGGAGTACCCTGATTCGCCAAGTACGCTTTAGTGGCGCAGACGAACATAGATACGGTAGCAATTTCGCGGGCGATCAAACTTGAATCTGGCAATTGCGGGTCGGATATGCGGATTGCCAAATCAAAAGCGTCGCGCATCAGATCGGGAGGGCGGTCATCGAGTGTGACATCGACACTGACATCGGGATACTTTGCCATAAATTCCGGGATCGCGCGTGCCAGTTGCAATTGGCCAAAAGTCATATTACAAGTGATCTTTAACGTACCACTGGTACTGCTCTGCATGGTGGATAGCAAGTTTTCAGTCTCATCTACCTGCACCAAAATTGATAGGCACTTTTGATGGTAAACCTCCCCAAGTTCGGTGACAAACAGCCGACGGGTAGTTCGCTGCAGTAACTTTGCCCCGACATGCTTTTCCAACTGCGATACTTGCTTACTCACAGATGAGCTGGAAATATCAAGTTCAATCGCCGCCAGGGAAAAGCTCTTAAGCTTTACCACGCAGACGTAAACTCTCATTGCCGAAAGTGTGTCCATGTTATTAACTCCAGCTGCTAACTCAGTGATTTAAAAGCGTTAGAAATTGTAAAATGAATGTTGTAGCGGGGCAATCGGAATATAACTTTAAACAGCATTGACCGGCACAAGGGCTGTTACGAAGAAAGCTAATAGGCCGGAAGTTTTTTGGTGGTGCAGGGATCTTCGCCGGGTAGCTGTCGTGTCTGTATATTATTCCCGCCAGACATGTATTGACTGGCAAAGTTAAGGGATTGGCTAGAATAAGCCTGCCGTCGTTGAGGCAGGCTAAGTGTGCTTATTCTTGTAGCTTATCCCAGACGTCCTGGTCGCGTTTCGCTGCAAATACGTGGCCAGTCGAGGGTCAATGGCTGGGGCAAGGAAAACTAAGCTGCGGGTGAATAAGCCTGTTTAAGTTTAAGCAGCTCGACGCTGTTAATCCTGCAGCTTATCCCAGACTTCCTGGTCGCGCTCATCAGTCCAGATACGCGGCCAATCTACACCGTCCAGTTCGTCCCAAAGTCGCTGCACGTCAAACGGCAGGCAGTGCTCAAAGATTGGCCACATGCCGAATTTAGGGGCCAAGTGATCACGGGTCGCTTCAAAAGCTTCTTTGACGCTTCCTCCTCTGCTATGCACTTCAGAGGTTTTCTCGATCATGGCAGTGAGGAATCCGCGGGTCTGGTCGATGGCCGCATCTACATCTGCTCGGCCTCTGACTACACCGCCTCTGCCGCCTATCAGTACTTCAGCCTGATAAGATTTGACTTTATCTAAGGTGCTACTTGACCAATCAAAGTGAAAGGCATCCCCAGTGTAGAGCGCTGCGGCCGACTCGACTAAATCTCCGGCAAACAAGATTTTATGCTTAGGCAGCCAGGCACATATATCTCCAGCAGTATGGCCACGGCCGCAGTATTCTAAAATTAAGCTGCCGCGGTCTCCGCCCAGAGGTATCTCCAATTTATCGTTAAAGACAATATCGGGGTGGGTTAAACCGGGAATCCCCTCGGGGTCGCGAAACAGTCTGGGCATGCGCCCAAATTCACTGGCCCAGTCTTGCATGCCGCGCTCTTCGATTAAAAACTTAGTATTCTCATGGGCAATTATGGTTTCTGCGCCAAAAGCTGAAGCCCCCAAAACCCGCACGGCGTGGTAGTGGGAGAGCACCAGGTATTTAATCGGTTTATCGGTGTGAACACGCAATTGCTCCAGCCAGTCTCTGGCGGCTTTTGGCGTTGCTCTGGCCTCGAAGGCGATTATGAAATCTTCAGCTTCAATAGCACCTATATTAGGGTCACCTTCGGCAGTAAGGGCGTAGACACCGTCAGCTAGAACTTCTAGGGTCTCTTTTTTTACCCCTAGGTCGGCTGAGGAGGCAAATGCTTTCTTGGACATGATAATTCCTTGAATAAAATATGAGTAACTAAATGCTTGAGTTGATATAGCAGAGGGCGCTACTGACAAAAGCCTGAATATCTGTGTCCACGATAACCAGTATTTACCCGCAAATTAAGCAGATAAAGTGAACAAGATTATTTCCAAAAAAGAAATAAAGCACTGTTAGGGAACATGCGATTAAGTCCGATATCTTCTCTGCGGGCTCTAAAACGATCAGATGTGCGGCAGTCAACGCAGTGGAATGGCGAGCCCTTTCCAAGTTGACTAACAAAGCTACCGCGTCCTGCTATCGCTCCTTACCTACGTCCGTGTAGGCAAAGCAGATGATCGCTTTAGAACCCGCCCGTAGGGGCATCCAGAGGCGTACCGGACTTGATCGCATGTTCCTCAGTCGTCATAACAGTGCATTTTTGTGCGAATCAGGAGTAGAGCAATTGCGGTAGAAATAATGAAATCTGTACAAACAGTGTCACTAGAATCAGCCTGAAGATATCAGCGCACCAAAAAGGCGTAACACCCTTAAAAATAGTTTTGGCAGATACATCTTTTAAAACCGCACTGAGCACAAATACATTCATACCTACAGGTGGGGTAATTAAACTGATCTCAGTGACGACGACTACGACTATGCCAAACCACACCATATCAAAGCCCAAGCTCTGTACCAGCGGGAAGAAGATAGGTACTGTCAGCAGTAACATAGAAAGGCTTTCAAAGACCATGCCCAACACTATGTATATGCCTAAAATGACAAATATGACGGTTAGCGGGGCCACATCCAGACTAGTGACAAACTCGAGTAATTCAGTGGGTAGGCCGGCGCGGTTGATAAAATTGGAAAAGATCAGCGCGCCTATCAGGATTGAAAAGAGCATAGCACTGGTGCGGGCGGTGTCGGTCAATACATTAAACAGGCTGCCAAGTGTCAGTGATTTGCGGCTCAGGGCAATCACGAACGCGCCTCCTGCACCTATTCCAGCAGCTTCAGTGGGAGTAAAAACACCCAGATAGATGCCACCCA
The DNA here is from genome assembly GCA_002163025.1 of 'Osedax' symbiont bacterium Rs2_46_30_T18. Taxonomy (GTDB): domain Bacteria; phylum Pseudomonadota; class Gammaproteobacteria; order Pseudomonadales; family Balneatricaceae; genus Rs1. The sequence goes on along the minus strand of MABF01000249.1, from coordinate 28,703 downwards.
TGACCACACTGAAGAGAATTAGTACTCCCCAAATACCTCGAAGGGCTTCTAAGCGCTCGGGCCAGGTGAATTTTTCACCGCTAGGTCCGTCACTCGGTCTGCGCCAGACAACGTAACGCACTGCCACCAGATAGAGTAATATGCCGAGCATTCCCGGGATAAAGCCTGCGGCAAACAGCTCTCTGATACTGGTTTCGGTTAGCAAACCGTAGATCACTAAGATGACACTTGGCGGTATTAAAATCCCTAAGGTTCCACCGGCGGCTATGGATGCCGTTGCCAGGGAGTCCGCGTAACCGTATTTGCGCATCGGCGGCATTGCCACTTTAGCCATAGTCGCTGAAGTCGCTAAACTGGAACCACAGATCGCAGAGAATCCTCCACATGCCACTACGGTCGCCATCGATAAACCGCCTTTTTTATGACCTAAAAAAGCATATGAGGCGCGGTATAATTCATGAGATAATCCGGATTTGGTGACTAAATTGCCCATCAGTACAAATAGAGGTATCACCGATAAACTATATTCCTGAGCGGTATCTATGACTCTCTTGGCCGCCATACTCAGTGATGGCTTCCAATTAAAATCTAAGAAATTTTCAAAGTTGAGGCCCTGCACTGTAGCGAAGCCAAAAAAACCAACGATACCCATCGCGAAGGCAATGGGTATACGTACTACCAATATCAATATCAGTAATATAGCGAAGCCAGTTAAAGCAATGGTCATAAAATGTAGCCTTAATTCCAGAAGGGATTGAATGTTTTATTATTGTTTTTCATCTTTAACAATGAGGTAGACACCGTAGCTAATCATCATGGCGGCAGTAATCCAGCTCATTGTGGCAATGTATTGCACTATATAGCCAACGGGCAGTTCTAAATATTCGGTGACTTCCTCTCGACGCAAGGAGCGCGCAGCCAGCTGAAAAATGCGCACACCGAGGAAATATAATGTGCTGGAAATTATCAAAGCAGCCAGCAAACTCAATACTTTAATGATTTTGGCATTCAGAAAGTCATCTAAAATATCGACAACTACATGCCCTCCGCGCCAGGTGATTACCGGTAGTACAGCAAAAATCATGACTGCAATGGCTATTTCCGTTAGTTCAGTGGTGCCATCGACCGAGTTGTTAAAAAAGTATCGACCGGCGACATCCGCGCAAGTGAGTAACATCAGAGAAAATAAAGTAAGTGCGGCAATTGCCTCTAAGCAAAAGGCGATAGATTTTATCGGACCTTGCTCAGGGTAGTTCTGGTTCAGCCATAACTTGAATGACACAGATGAACTCCTTGGTGTACTGCAGTTTTTTAGTTTGAGAAATTCCCGGCAATATACTTGTCTTAAAGTTACAGAAATACCGGCCTTAACTTGTTGTCAAAAGCGATGAGCGCTAAGTGAAACCTTAGCGCTCATGTATAGCTGAAGATGAAATTCTATTGATAGCTTCTCGCTATTGTGCGAATTTCTTCAAGGGCTGCTTTGGCATCGACACCACGATCAGCAACAAGTTTGAACCAGGCATCATCCATGCCTTTGGTTAAGTCGCGAAACTCCTGCGCCATTTTGTCATCAGCTTTGACCAAGGTGACATTGACTCCGGCATCCTGAGCGGCTTTTAAACCGGCTTTGTCAGCGGCATCCCAAGCGGCACCCGCCATCGCAGCCAGTTTTTCACCTGATACAGCACGAATGGCGGCGCGATCTTTTTCACTGATGGTAGCCATGAAGTCAGGAGATATAAACATTGAGAAACTGCCTAAGTACATGCCACCTGGCAGGGCAACAACGTTCTTGGCAACTTCTTTTAGTCGCAGAGTCTTCTGCTCTCCCATTGGAATAAAGATGCCATCAATAACTCCCTGCTGCATCATCTCGTAAACTTTGGTAGCAGGTGCACCTACGGCAGTCACGCCTAAGCGCTTACCGAGTTCTCCCTGGATACCACCGCCGAGGCGAATTTTTCTGGATTTCAGTTCAGATAAGCTACTGATCGGCTCAGCCAAATGAATTTGCCCGGGGCCGTGGGTAAAGAGTGTCAATAACTCTATGCCTTCGTGTTCATTCGCCTTGGCAAAATATTTATTGAAAACGCGCCAGTGAGCAACGGAGGCGGCTTCGGCATTAACACCCAATAGGGGGATCTCAATCGCCTGAGTCAGTTTAAACCTTCCTGGTACATAGCCGTGATAACTGAAACTAGCATCTACGGCACCATCTTCTACCAAGTCGAACATGGTTTTGGGGTGGCCAAGACCGTATTCCATCTTGATTTTTACTCTGCCCTCGGTGGCTTTTTCAACCCAGTTGGCCCAGGTTGGCCAGACAGTAGCGTTTTGCGCGTGAGTTGGGGGTAGCCAAGAGCCGACTCTCAATGTGGTCTCAGCTACACTTAACTGCGAAAAAGTCATACCAAGCGCTACAACGCCTGCCATTTTTAGGAAGTTTCTTTTTATCATTTTGTTGTGCTCCTAATCAGATCTATCATTATTATATTTTTGTTGTGTTTGCGATTAAATGAAATTGACTGAGTGCCATCAATTTACACTGTCTATAAATGTGCAAGTAAGAGTCGGGCTCTTTAGTCGCTGGTAGCCAGTTTTTTCAGATAGCTACCCATAGCTCCATGTTGAAATATTTTTGTTAGCATCGGACAGATTTTTTACTTCTTTGCATCAATAGTGAAACGAGTGCATCTGTGTGATGTTAATTCAAAGCGCTTCTCAAATTTCAATATTGGTAACCATTGTTACTAAAGTGCTAAAATATTAGTATCATACGTTACTAAAGTCAACATCAACGATAACGTATTTTTTTTCAAGAATTACACACCTTCTCGGCATAAAATTGTTTCCAAATTGGAACAAATTAAAAATTAATATAATAAATATGATTACAATACAATCGCTTACGAATAACGAAAGATGGACGAATGTCTTTTTAGTTAAAATGCGACACGCTATTTTTATTTATATTTATATTAATGTATCATTGATTTTCTGATAACACTATAGATTGTTTTCATCACTGTTTTATATCTATCTTCATAAGCGAGCAAGAATTTAGCATGTATAATAGCGCCGGAAATTTTAACCCTTAAATAGATCTGTCAGGCAACTAATTTGAAATGCATCGATGATTTAATAACGAACTTTAAGCAGCAGCGACCGATTCGTGGTGGGTCCCTTATTATGAGTATTTATGGTGACGCCATAGAGCCCAGGGGGGGATCGGTGTGGCTCGGAAGTTTGATCAATATATTAGAGCCATTAGGGTTGAACCAGCGTTTAGTGCGCACATCAATTTTTCGCTTAACCAAAGATGGATGGTTATCATCTGAGCAAGTGGGCAGGCGTAGTTACTACCAGATTACCACAACAGGCCGACGGCGCTTTCAGCTCGCGTTTAAAAGGGTATACGGTGAATTACACCCTCAATGGCAGGGGCAGTGGGATTTTTTAATCACTTCGGCGCTCGATCAAGAAACTCGCAAAGCGTTGAAGAAAGAGTTGGGGTGGCAGGGCTTTGCCAGTATTTCATCCGGTCTGTTGGCTCATCCTAACTGCGATGCCAAGGAGCTAAAGACTACTCTGCAAGAGCTGCAAGTTAGCCATGATATAGTGCATATGAAGTCAGAGTTGCAAGATGCTCTGGCGACTGACTGTTTAAAAAAGTTGGTCAATGGCTGGTGGGATTTGAATCAGCTGGCTTGTGAATACCAACACTTCTTGCGCACCTTTACGCCGATATTGCCACAACTGCAAGCTGTTGATGAACTCGATGCTCAGAGCTGTTTTTTACTGCGTACTTTATTGATTCATCAATATCGAAAAATATTGTTGAAAGATCCACACTTGCCCCAAGCGTTACTGCCCTCTGATTGGGCGGGCAACACAGCACGGGAACTGTGTCAGAATTTATATCAGCTGTGCTACCAGCAAGCTGAACAATACCTCTCTGACACTCAGGAGACTGCGGCGGGGGCTTTACCTGACGCGGATGCCAGTTTTTACAAGCGCTTCGGCGGGATTTAAGCGCTACAGCCCTCAATGCTATTGAGGGCTGTAGGGCTTGACTACTCAAGCCCGCGTTACTTGAATCACAACTTCCGACTTCCGACTTCCGACTTCCGACTTCCGACTTCCGACTTCCGACTTCTTACCTATTATCAGTTACCCGCACCGCTTTGCCTTGAGACCTTTGCAAATGCTGCGGTGCCAGTATTTCAATCTGGCTCGATACCCCGATAAAGGTTTTAATTTTTTGTTGTAATTCGCGGCTCAGCCCGGCATCACCGGCAGCGGCGTTTTGTTTGGCCTCCACCTGAATGGTTAAATTATCCATATTGCCTTGTTTATCAATGGTTATATGGTAATGCGGGCTGAGCTTTTCGATGGACAGTAACTGCTCTTCGATCTGGGTTGGGAAAACGTTAACACCTCTGATTATCAGCATATCATCACTGCGACCGGTAATTTTGTCCATGCGTCGCATGCTGCGAGAGGTCGGAGGCAATAGGCGGGTTAAATCTCGCGTGCGATAGCGGATAATAGGCATTGCCTCTTTACTTAAGCTGGTGAAAACTAACTCACCTTGTTCGCCTTCCTCAACCAGTTCTCCGGTAACCGGGTTGATTATTTCCGGATAAAAGTGATCTTCCCAGATGACCGGGCCATCTTTCGACTCGATACACTCCTGGGCAACTCCTGGCCCCATTACTTCAGAGAGACCGTAAATATCCAGTGCATCGATGTGCATACGTTGTTCTATTTCGCTGCGCAGAGCGTTAGTCCAGGGCTCTGCACCAAAGATACCGCAGCGCAGTGATAGAGTTGCCGGGTCTATATTCTGGCGCTCTATTTCATCTGCAATATTAAGCATGTATGAGGGAGTAACCATGATCAGGTCCGGATCGAAGTCGCGAATAAGTTGCACTTGTTTGGCGGTTTGACCACCGGACATGGGAATCACAGTACAGCCCAATCGCTCGGCACCGTAGTGTGCGCCCAAGCCACCGGTGAAGAGTCCGTAGCCGTAGGAAATATGTACTTTATCTTTTTTTCGCCCTCCAGCTGCATAGATAGAGCGGGCGACAACGTTAGCCCATGTATCTATATCATTTTGCGTATAGCCAACCACAGTCGGCTGACCTGTTGTGCCACTAGAGGCATGCACTCTGACAATGTCTTGCATTTCTCTGGCGAAGAATCCAAAAGGGTAGTTATCCCGCAAGTCGCTTTTAACGGTAAAGGGAAATTTTGCAAGATCCTCAAGGCACAGTAGATCGTTTGGGTGAACCCCGTGCTGATCGAATTTCTGCCGGTAGGCAGCGCTGTTTTGGTAGGCGTGCGCAAGAGTGTTTTTTAATCTCTGCAATTGTAGGCTACGCAGTTCATCTATAGAGGCATTTTCTATCGGCTCTAATCCAATCTTGGAGTCTGTCATCGTGATACCTGAAATTTTATTTTTATATATCTGCTGATTTTTGTTTACAATAGGGCGAAGTTATACTTAAAATTCACCAAGGTCAATTTTTTTGTATCACTTTGTCGTGCTAAATACTTAAGTTTTCGTTTAAAGATAGCTCGGCACAGTGACAGAGTATAGAGGTTAGCTAAGTGATAGTTCAAAGTTACGCCTGCGGGCAGTGGATCAGTGGTGAGGCGAGTGCCAGCCAATTAAAAAGTGCAGTGACCGGCGAGGTAATCGCCGAAGTTCGCTCCATGCAAAGTGGTTTCGATAATATGCTCTGTTATGCCAGAGAGCAGGCCGCCCCGCCTTTACAAGCACTGAGCATTCACGACCGAGCAAATTTGCTTAAGGACTTGGCTAAATATTTGCTGGATAAAAAAGACTATTTTTATCAGCTCTCAACCCATACAGGGGCCACCAAAGCTGACAGCTGGGTAGATATTGAAGGGGGAATCAGCACCTTGTTTAGCTACTCAGGGATTGCCCGCCGGGAGCTGACCAATGAGAAATTCATTGTTGAAGGAGATTTACAACCACTGTCAGCGAAAGGCAGTTTTGCCGGTCACCACATTCTAACCTCCAAGAAAGGTGCTTCTGTACACATCAATGCATTCAATTTCCCGATCTGGGGAATGTTAGAGAAAATAGCACCAAGCCTCGTGGCCGGAGTGCCGGTCATCGTCAAACCCGCTACAGTGAGCTGTTATTTGACAGAGGCTGTCGTCAGAGAAATAGTCGCCAGTAAAATACTGCCACTGGGTGCAGTGCAGTTAATCTGTGGTAGTACCGGTGATTTGCTAGATCACCTTAGCTCCCAGGATGTGATTACTTTTACCGGTTCGGCAACGACCGGACAAATGCTGAAAAATCACCCGAATATCACCCGCAACAGTGTGCCATTTACCATGGAGGCTGATTCGTTAAATGCCTGTGTGCTGGGCTCTGATGTCAGCGTAGATATGCCGGAATTTGAGCTGTTTATCAAAGAAATCCAGCGCGAGATGACCACTAAGGCAGGTCAGAAGTGTACTGCCATTCGCCGTGCCATAGTGCCTGAAGCGATGTTAGATAAAGTGGCCGAAGCCCTTAAGGCGAGGTTGCGAAAAACCGTCATTGGCGACCCGAATCGCAGTGAAGTGCGTATGGGGGCTCTCGTCGGTGCCAGCCAATGTGCTGATGTGGCTGAAAACGTGGCACTGTTAAAGCGCGATTGTGAGCAGATACTGGGTGATTGGAGTGAGTTCGAGGTCAATCGGGATGAAATAGATGCTGGTGCTTATTACCCACCCACAGTATTGGTTTGTCACAAGCCCTTCGACGTCGAATCAGTACACAGTATTGAAGCTTTTGGCCCTGTTTGTACGTTGATGCCTTATACCGGTAACGATCAGGCAGTGCAGTTAATGCAGATGGGTGGTGGCAGCTTAGCCGCCTCAGTATTTAGTTTCGACCATCAGATCGCCTTTGATTTGATTCATCGGGCGGCCTCTCATCACGGGCGTATGTTACTGCTCAACCGGGAGAGCGCTAAAGAGTCAACCGGCCACGGATCCCCTATGCCGAGTTTAGTCCATGGCGGCCCGGGACGGGCGGGTGGAGGTGAAGAGTTAGGCGGTATTCGCGCCATCAAACACTATATGCAGCGCACAGCTATTCAGGGATCACCTAACAGCCTAATGGCACTGACTAAAGAGTATCAGCGCGGCGCCGATCGCAGTATGGATCTCATTCACCCCTTTAGAAAGAATTTTGATCAGTTAAGTATCGGTGACGCTTTAAAAACCCACAGAAGAACAGTGACTGAAGCAGACATTGTCAATTTCGGCTGTCTCTCCGGCGATCATTTCTATGCGCATTTTGATGAGATCGCGGCGGCGGATTCCTTTTTTGGCAAACGGGTAGCCCACGGCTATTTCGTAATATCGGCAGCGGCGGGTTTGTTTGTCGATCCCGGTGAGGGCCCGGTAATCGCCAACTACGGTATCGATAACTTGCGTTTCATTGAGCCGGTCGGCATCGGAGATACTATCCAAGTGACTTTAACGGCGAAGCGCAAAGTTAAAAAAGTGAAGCGTGAAGACGAAGATCGTCACACTGGAATAGTGATTTGGGACGTGGAAGTTCACAATCAACATCAAGAGCTGGTGGCGTTATACGACATTCTTACTCTGGTGGAACGGGCTAAGCTATAGCAGCGTAGCGCAAAGCAAAGAGTGGATCGACAAGTGCGAACCGATGTAATGGTTCGCACTCAAGGAAATTCAGCTCTTTGGTCGGTGGCTACTCTGGTTGTATCTGGGACGATCGGCTTCAACTTGGGGTAAAGGTGTGACTTCGCGCAAGCTATCCCTCGCCCGCTGAGCAAGCTTTATATACTCAGCGGTGCCCTTTTGCTTCCAGCTGATCTCTGAATCAGAGACCTGGCGCATGACTTTAGCCGGGGTTCCGACTATTAGCGAGCGTTTATCGAACTGGCTATTGGCCTTTACGAAACTGCTGGCGGCGACAATCGACTGCGCGCCGATTGTGGAATTGTCCATGATCACCGCGTTCATACCGATCAGGCAGTCAGCTTCTAAGATACAGCCGTGTAATACCGCGCCGTGGCCCACATGGGAGTGGTGATGCAAAATGCAGTCACCGCCTGGGAAGCTGTGTATAACACAAGTGTCTTGCACATTAGAATTTTTTTCGATTATGATTCGTCCAAAATCGCCGCGAATAACGGCGTTAGGACCTATGTAACAATTGGCGCCGATAATAACGTCGCCAATAATTTCTGCGCTGGGGTGGATAAAGCTACTGGCATCGACGACAGGGATATGTTGATCTATTGCATATATTGGCATGTTCGGCTCTTTTAGTTTTTTTAGAATATTAATTCAATTCACAGAGACTGTGCATTGCTGCAAAATAATAAGGTAAATTATGTCTAATACGATACAGTATGAAGTAAATAAATCAATTGCATGTATCACTCTAAATCGACCTGATAAGCTCAATAGCTTCAATGTTGAAATGCATACACAGCTAGCGCAGGTCATGCAACAAGTAGAAAGTGATGATGGCGTACGCTGCGTTATTATTACCGGTGCTGGTCGGGGCTTTTGTGCCGGTCAGGATCTGAGTGACAGAGCGGTTAAATCAGATAATCAGCAGTCTACACCGGTTGATCTGGGAGCTTCGGTAGAGAAATATTACAACCCGTTGATTAGAAGGATAAGCCAGCTGGATAAGCCGGTAATATGCGCATTAAATGGTGTAGCGGCAGGGGCGGGCGCTTCTATCGCACTGGCCTGTGATTTTGTGATAGCCTCGAATAAGGCTTCCTTTATCCTGGCTTTTTGTGCCGTTGGATTGGTACCCGACTCTGGGGCTAGTTGGCACATGATCCGCAGTTTAGGTCTGGCGCGTACAAAAGCACTGGCGTTGCTGGGCAATAAGCTCAGTGCAGAAAAAGCCCAGGAATGGGGATTGATCTGGCAGGTATCAGAACCTGAGCAACTGCTGCAAGAGGCAAACTCTCTGGCACAACAGTTAGCAGAAAAGCCGCCTTTGGCAGTTGCTGCTACCAAACACCTGATCAATGACAGTTTTGATAAAGTCATGCATCAACAGCTGGAAGAAGAGCGTCTGTTGATGCAGCGTTTAGGGCGTAGCCATGACTATCAAGAGGGGGTTGCCGCTTTTATGCAAAAGCGCCCCGGGCAATTTAAAGGCTGTTAACTATGAATGTTGTTGATAATTTAGTGGCCAATGCAGCTTCACTTGCAATGTTATACAAAAGCGCTCTAGGTACTTTAAAGGCTGTTAACTATGAATGTTGTTGAAAAATCACAGGGTGTTTTAGTGGCCAATGCAGCTTCACTGGCAATGTTATGCAAAAGCGCTCTAGGTACTTTAAAGGCTGTTAATTATGAATGTTGTTGAAAAATTACAGGGTGTTTTGGCGGCTGATGCCGCATCCCTGGCGCTGGGAATTGAAGTGCAATCGGCCTGTGTTGAACAAGTTGTGTTGAGTTTGGAAGTGACCCAACAGATGACAAACGGTTACCAGGTCTGTCACGGCGGAGTGATTTTTTCGCTGGCAGATACCGCATTGGCGTTTGCCTGCGTGGCCATTGATGAGGTGGCACTCACCCAATCAGCGCAAGTTGATTATGTGCAAAGCGCGCAACTAGGTGATAAATTACGGGCGGTGGCGGTAATCATGCACCGCAGAAAACGCAATATTTTTTGTGATGTAGAAGTGCTGAATCAGAATGATCAGTTGATTGCTTTAGTGAGAGGGCGGCAGCTGGCAATAGCTACCAGTTAGCGCCCGAGATATTTCAAAACCTGCAAGCTTAGCCAGCAATAAGCCTCGCTAAGTCGGAATTAATAGATTAAGGATAAGGTAGATGCAAGACGTATATATTTGTGATGCAGTGAGAACCCCCATCGGCCGTTACGGCGGCGCACTGGCCAGTGTCAGAACAGACGACTTAGGAGCACTGCCCCTAAAGGCATTGATTGAGCGCAACCCGCAAGTTGACTGGCAGAAAATTGAAGAAGTATTTTATGGCTGTGCCAACCAGGCGGGAGAAGATAACCGCAATGTCGCTCACATGAGTAGTTTGCTGGCCGGATTGCCGATCTGTGTACCTGGAGTCACCTTAAACAGGCTCTGCGGATCAGGTATGGATGCGGTGGGCACCGCCGCTCGCGCCATTATGAGTGGGCAGATGAAAATGGCCATCGCCGGTGGTGTAGAGTCTATGTCCCGAGCGCCTTTTGTGATGGCGAAACCCACCACTGCCTATAATCGTCAGCCTGAAATGGTGGATACGACGATCGGTTGGCGCTTTATTAACAAAAGTCTACAGGCTCAATACGGTACAGACTCAATGCCCGAGACGGCCGAAAATGTCGCTGAACGCTTCAACATTAGTCGCGCTGATCAAGACCTTTTTGCCTTGCGCAGCCAGCAAAAGACCGCTGCTGCGATGCTCCACGGCAAATTTGAGCGTGAAATTGTCGCGGTGGAAATTGCAGGGCGAAAAAGCTCACACTGGGTAGAGTGCGATGAGCATCCCAGAGCTGAAACTAAACTAGAGTCTTTGAATAAGCTCAGAACGCCTTTCAGAGAGGGGGGCTCGGTCACTGCGGGTAACGCCTCTGGCGTTAACGATGGTGCCTGCGCACTTTTGTTAGCCGATGCCGAGTCGGTAGAGGCGAACGGACTTAAGCCGATTGCTAAAGTGATTGGCATGGCGACAGTCGGAGTCGAGCCGGGCATTATGGGTATAGGCCCAGCGCCTGCCAGTAAAAAAGTACTGGAACAGACGGGACTAAGTTTAGCGCAGATGGATGTTATCGAACTCAATGAAGCTTTTGCCGCGCAGGGATTGGCAGTATTGCGCGAGCTGGGATTAGCTGATGATGATGCTCGGGTTAATCCCAATGGTGGTGCTATCGCGCTCGGTCATCCTCTGGGGATGAGCGGTGCCAGGCTTATCACCACAGCGGCCTACCAGTTACAACGCACTGGCGGACGCTACGCTCTATGTACTATGTGCATTGGAGTAGGCCAGGGCATCGCACTGATCATAGAGGCGCAATAAACGGCTGAGTAGAATAGCGGGCAACATAACTGTCGCCCGCTAGCTAAGTGATTAACACAGCTGTGTTGTTATATGTTAAAACACTCCCCGATCATATCCTCCCAAAACTTCCAACTTCCAACTTCCAACTTCCAACTGACGACTAATGACTCACACCTTGTATTCCATCACATATTCCCCATATAAGTTTGCTATATCAGTCAGATATGTTTAATCGTATTAATGTTTGAGGTTGGGATTGTCGATGCGCGAAAGCCTGAGAAACAAAATTATTGAAGTTTGTGATAATAAGATAGAAAAGAAAGGCAGTAATGTCGGTTTGTCGTTTTACGCATTTTTCGCCAATAAAAATGATGATCCAGAACTGTTAATGGAAGCTGCTACATGGTGGATCAGTACTGAAAAGTTAGATCATTTTGAAAAAGCACAAAAGATCAAAAAAATGCTGCTCGAGATGGTTTAAAATCTGCCCAGTCGCAAGCTGTAATAATAAATACTGGAAATAGTGCAAGATGAACACAGAACAGTTGAAAGAACTTTGTCTCTCTCTTCCCGATGCTGTTAGTACTGAATTAGGCGCACCGGGAAATTTGTTGTCCTATGCTGTTCAAGGTAAAAAGTTTGCCTACTTTAAAACCAGTGAGCCTCAACAGTGGCGCTTTAGCATACGCGTCAGTGCTGAGCGGTTTCTCGAGTTAACTGATCAGCCGGGCATTAAACCTGCCCGCTATATGCACAGGTTCCACTGGGTCAGCATTGTCAGTGTCAGTCATGTGGATGAGCAATATTTAACAGAACTATTGTACTGGTCATATCATAGAGCCGTGCAAAGTCTATCGAAAAGAGCTCAGCGACTGATTGTTGAAAAAAGTAGTGCCAGTGTTCTCTGGCAGCAATACCGCTAACGTATTGCTAGCTGTCCTTATCAGGCATTAGCCACAAAAACACATTTAATAACACAAATATCAGCCCCCCCCCTTCGTACAATCGGCATAAGCCGCAATTGATATAGATCTTAAAGAGTTTCAAATGAACTCGGGATACTTTCCACGCCTTTGGCTATGTGAATTTTCTATTTTTATCTGTTACATTCACCGCTGAAAGTTATAACTGATAATGGATAAAAGGTGTTTTACAACAGCGGCTTATAAGTGCAAAATACGGTGCCCAGAGGTGTCTTCAAAATCTTTTATTTTGTCGGTATTTTGAGTGTCAATATGAGTGATGAGAGAGCAAGCTTGTTATGCCTTCAATAAAACCCACAGTGTTATTCAGTAATCAACTGGTAAAAATAGTCACACCCATCGTGCCACTGAACTGCCAGCTCGATGGTGGACATTTGCTGGTTGAGCCGCATCGGGTGTTCGATAATCGTATGCATGCCAGTGCAGAGGAGGCCATGCAATTGATGGCAGCTAGCATGTTAGCTGCTCGGGCTTTGACACAAGTGTTGGAAGTAGAAGAAATAAATTATCAGGAAATGGGTAATTGGAAACTGGGGGAGAGCAATACTAAGAAAATGCAGATCCACATCTTTGGCCGCAGTACCGATCAGCGCTATCAGATAAGGGGGGAGAGCATTAGGTTCTATCCCAGAAATCACGACATATACACCCAAGTGTACCAGCCGTTGAGCACCGGGGTTATATTGCAATTGTGGCAAGCCATTGAGCGGCAGTTACAACATGACCCCTTTATTCAGTTAATGACTTAACAGTTGGCACTGTCTGGGCCTTTTCTGAGCATGCAGCGACTGCGCCGGGTATGTTGCCATTGTTTATGTCAAACCCTAGGGCAATTGGATATTCGAGTAAAACCTGGCGCAGGGGTATTTTGCTATTAATGTGAATTTACAAGTTGTTGCTGATTTTTCCATCGCTGTCTAAGCGGATGGATTTTTCTAATAGTTGATACGTATTTAAATACCTGGCGATACTGGTAAAGGTCGCTGTTTTAATTTTCCCCTGATGGTCCGCTGTCGTCACTCCTTTGATAAAGGCGCTGCCCAACATCAATTTAAACGGGCTGGTATGCACTCTCTGTGCTGCAAAATAGGCCTTGTTATTGGCGTAAAGTCTGTTTGTGTCAGTGGTATTGTAGATAGCCGCATTAAGGAGCAACAAGGTATGTTCAGTGCAGTTTTGGTATCTATCGTTAAAGGGGTTTGCCAGCACCGAATAGTTTTCGTTATGTAATTTTTTTGCGGCCCCACTCGTGTACATCTCGATCAGCTTTTGCTGCAGTGCGGGGGTGGGAATGCTAATACCTGCGGTTAATCTCTGTGCCCCCCAGAAAAAGTCCACCGGGTAGTCAGTGACCAGATCACTTTTATTTGCCTGTCCATGGCGTTGGTAAAGGTTGTGTATGACATAGCCTTTAGCGGACTGACCATTTTTCAAGCTGATGTTGGAATATATAGCAACTGCGGTATGAGTGTATTTGATGCCCTTAGGCAGGTCTTTTGGGTCGCGTCCTATGCGGCCTATGATAAAAGCTCTGGCGCCTTGTTGCGCAGCGTATCGCTCTACTTGTTTGGCAAAAGTGGCAATCTGTTGTGGGCTGTAGATAGCTTCGCTGTTACTTTTACTGCCGGCCATTACTGGCAGGGAAAAGATAAACAACACAATGATCAGTAAGTTTTTCATCAGATACTCCTCAATCAAAAGAGGCACAGCAACCACCAGTTAGCCGTGCTGAAAAATAGTAAAAGGTTATTGCATTGCGCTGTTCGGAGAGGGATCCTGAGTAATGACTTGATCTGTGATTTCCAGTGGTTGATAAGCATGGGTGCTGTCTAATAATGTCTTTCCCGCTCTACCACTCATCTCGCCTACAGATCCCACTGCAATTAAGGGTAAGGCAACAACAGTTGCAACCCCTTCAACAGCTCCAACAGCTAAATGTGCGCTGCCCAGTGCACTGTGTTTACTGGCCTGAGCTGAGTGCTGCACTGAGCCTGGGCCCCCAAAGCTGAAAGCCGAAAACAGTAGAGCAAAAGATGTGATAGCCAGTTTTAAGTTTATTTTTTTCATTGTATTCACCCGTTTGGTTAATGTGTGAGCTAGTATCAAGGAGAAATTAGTAAAGATAAACTTGGGTGGTTGTTGTATAGTATTTTTCCACTATTAGTATAGTAAATTAATACCATGAGTCAGATTAAGCAACTAACGGCCTTGATTAAAGGTCTTCTTAAGCAGCAGAACATTACTTACGCCGCGCTGGCTGATCAGCTGGGAATGAGTGAGGCAAACGTCAAACGAATGTTTTCCAAACAGGCGCTAAGTTTGCAGCGGCTGGAGAGTATCTGCCAAATTTTACAGTTAAGCATGAGTGAGTTGTTCCTGCTGCTAGAGCGCAATAAAGTGCTGGTGAGTACTTTAACCCACGAACAAGAGCAGCAACTGGTGAATGACAACAAATTATTACTGGTTGCCGTTTGCGTGAGAGATGCCTGGTCATTTGCTGAAATTATTCAGCATTATTCAATAACAGAACACCAGTGTCTGCAGTTAATGGCGCGACTGGATAAGTTGAAAATGATCGAGTTGCTGCCGGGCAATAAATATAGATTGCTGATAGCCCAAGATTTCAAATGGCTTGCCAATGGCCCGCTGGAGCGCTACGTCTCCCACTATGTGATAAAAGATTTTCTGGCGGCCAACTTTAAAGAGCCTCAGAGCTACCGCTTTTATATGCCCGGGACTTATTCAGCCGCCTCTATTGAAACTTTGAAACGCAAGTTAGAAGAGCTGACCCGAGAAGCTGCACAACTCAATCAGCAAGATGCCAACCTGTCCGTGAAAGAACGCCAGCGAATGGGGCTGCTTGTCGCTATGCGACCCTGGGAGTTAGAACAGTTTAAGCGATTAAGGGTGAAAAATTGAGTTTCGATAAGACGATCAATAATAGAAGGTTGGCAATGTCTGCATGAAGCGATACGTAAATGTAAATTAATCTCTATTTTTGGTAGTATAATTGAAGATAGCTGTATACCGATACGTAAAACAAGATTATAATATTTTTCACGTATCATAATAATGACAATAAATATTAAGTAAACTGATAAGAGACGGACAAACGATACAGCGCATTCGTCTGCTGAAGTTGTCTAGAAGAGGTAATTTAAATGTCAGACTCAGGACAGGCGATTTTTGATCGCCGTATCGAAGCCGAGCAAAAAATTGAACCTAAAGATTGGATGCCTGCTGACTACCGCAAAAACTTAATTCGACAGATGTCTCAGCACGCACACTCTGAAGTAATAGGTATGCAGCCGGAAGGTAATTGGATTTCGCGCGCCCCCACCTTGAAGCGAAAAATGGTGCTGTTGGCAAAAGTGCAAGATGAAGGCGGTCATGGCTTGTATTTGTATAGCGCAACTGAAACATTAAACGCTACCCGCGATGAAATGAATGCAGCACTGCACAGCGGCAAGGCTAAATACGCGTCTATCTTTAACTATCCGGCGCTTAGCTGGGCGGATGTTGGCGCCATTGGCTGGCTGGTTGACGGGGCGGCAATCGTCAATCAAATTTCACTGCAAGGCACTTCCTACGGCCCCTATTCGAGGGCGATGATTCGAATCTGTAAGGAGGAGAGTTTTCATCAGCGTCAGGGTTACGAAATCATGATCGCACTGGCCAATGGAACCCCGATGCAAAAGGCTATGGCACAAGATGCACTAAATCGTGTCTGGTGGCCATCGCTGATGATGTTTGGGCCTCACGATTCCGATTCTGCACATTCCGGTCGCTCTATGCAGTGGAAAATAAAGCTGCGCACTAACGATGACTTGCGTCAGAGCTTTATCGACCAGACTGTTCCGCAAATTAAATTCCTCGGCCTTGAACTTCCAGATCCGGATTTAAAATGGAATGAAGAGCGTGGCCACTATGATTTTGGTGATATTGACTGGGATGAATTTAAGCGCGTGATCTCCGGAGACGGCCCCTGTAATCGAGATCGTATTCGCCACCATAAAAAGGCCCATGATGATGGCCAATGGGTCAGGGATGCACTAGAGGCATACCATCAGAAAAAAGCTTCTGCCTCTGCAGCCTGAGTCCAATCAATTTCTCCTTAGCCTGAGAATAACTACGGCTGTTGCAGCAGTGTACTGCAGTAGTCGTTTGCGAGTGTAATATGAAACAAAGTAATGACCTCTACGAAGTATTCCTTCGTTCAATCCGCGGTGTAGATCACCGTCACGTCGGTTCTCTACATGCCGACACCGCAGAACAGGCACTAACTTATGCCCGTGATGTGTACACCAGACGTTCAGAAGGTGTGAGTATCTGGGTAGTAAAATCTACCGACATTACCGCCTCTCAAGAGCAAGATATGGATAGTTTTTACGATCCTATGGACGACAAGCCTTATCGGCATGCATCTTTCTATGTATTACCTGATGAAATTGACAATATGTAGGGGTGGCAGATGAATAAAATAACTAACAGTGCACTTTACAGCTATTTACTAGGAATGGCTGACGATGCCTTGATTTTGGGGCAGCGTACCAGTGAATGGTGCTCGCGCGGTCCTTTTCTAGAAGAAGATATTGCCTTGAGCAACGTCGCTTTAGATTATATCGGTAGAGCCCGGATGTTCTATCAATACGCAGCAGAAGTAGAAGGGCTGGGACGCACTGAAGATGATTTGGCTTATTTTCGCGATGAGCGAGACTTCAGTAACTTGTTGATTAACGAGTTGCCGAACTTTGATTTTGCATTTTCTATTGTGCGTCAATATTTTTTAGATGTACACGCTTGTCTGTATTTAGCGCAACTGACTTCAAGTACTGACCAACGCTTATCGGCAGTCGCCTGCAAGGCGATAAAAGAGAGCCGTTATCACTTAAAACGCAGTCAGACCTGGGTTTTACAGCTGGGTCAAGGATCCGACGAAAGTCAGCGACGGATGCAGAGTGCGATCGATGAATTGTGGGGCTACACCCCGGAGTTGTTCATTATGACTGAGTCAGAAACGGCGCTCTTAGCACAGGGGATTGCGGTTAATCGTGAGGACTTGTTACAGGATTGGACCAAGAGTGTCATGGCAGATATGAAAAACTCGAATTTACAGATTCCCGATCAACAGTGGAAAGTGATTGGCGGCAGGGAAGGAGAGCACTCTGAGCACTTAGGGCACTTACTGTCGCAAATGCAAATATTGCAACGCAGTTACCCAGGTCTAACGTGGTAGTTATGCAACATATATCTCTGGTTACCCCTGAATTTGCCGCCCGCAGAGCACTGCGCGCCAATTCTACATGCCCGCAGCTCTGGTCGACACTGGACAGCGTTTTTGACCCTGAGCTCCCCCATGTCACTATCTGGGATTTGGGCATCTTAGTGGATGTCCAACAGCAGGATGAAAAACGCTGCAAAGTGACCGTTAGCCCAACTTATAGCGGTTGTCCGGCTATCGACGTAATTAGTGAAGATATAGTTAGCGCCCTGAACGGCTCAGGTGTTGAGCATGTTGAAGTGGCCGTTTCACTGAGCCCGGCGTGGAATACAGATTTGATTTCGCCGGCTGGTAAAGCCGCTATGCTCAGCCAGGGAATCGCCCCTCCAGATAAAAGTGTAAATTGTCCTCAGTGTGGCAGTGAACACACCAGTGTAATTAGTCAATTTGGCTCGACCGCTTGCAAGGCATTGTATCGTTGCAATGACTGTCTGGAGCCGTTTGATTACTTTAAAGAATTTTAGGTATTTGCTATGAATGTTGAGTTTTATCCATTGACTGTCAGTAAAATTTCGCGCTTGTGCCCAGGTGCGGTTGCCATTAATTTTAAAGTGGAGCCGCATTTACAAGAGCTGTTCAAGTTTCATCAAGGCCAGCATTTAATCATCGAGGCAAACATTAGCGGTGAAAAAGTGCGCCGTTCATACTCCATCAGTGTGGCAACAGACAGTCCAGAACTGCAGGTGGGGATAAAGAAAATCAATAACGGGGTATTTTCCAACTTCGCCAATGAACAGTTGCAAGTGGGAGATACATTGCAGGTGATGCCACCACAGGGGCATTTTCACACGGATTTAGATCCCGGGCAGAAAAAACATTATGCCCTGATAGCGGCGGGTAGCGGAATTACCCCAATGTTATCTATTGCCGAGTCAGTACTGGCCACAGAGCCGGATGCACGTGTGACGTTAATTTTCTCCAATAAAACCACCCAATCTATGATGTTTAAAGAGCGTTTGAGCTTCTTAAAGAATCGCTATATGAGTAGGTTCAGTTGGGTGAATGTATTCTCCAGAGAAGAGCAGGAGGCCGAAGTCTTACACGGCAGACTCAGTGCAGAGAAAATGCAGTCACTGCAAACACAGCGACTGATTGACATGCACAGCTTTGACGAGTGCTTTCTCTGCGGTCCGCATCAGATGGTTAAGTCGGTTGAACAGGCGTTGCTAGGTGCGGGGATCGATGCGACAAGTATTCACTATGAATTGTTTTACGCCGGCGATGAAGTACTGCCAGAACTCAGCGCAGAGCAAAAAGCGGATAAGAGTATAAAGCAGGTCATTGTTAAATCCGGTGGTCGAAAGTTAACCTTGGAGCTGACCAGTACAGGTATTGATATTTTAGATTCGGCTATGCAGCACGGTCTGGACTTACCCTTCAGCTGTAAGGGTGGAGTCTGTGCAACCTGTAAAGCAAAGGTGATTAGCGGCGAAGTGAGAATGGATAGAAACCACTGCTTAACCGACAAAGAATTGGCTCAGGGGATGATTCTTACCTGTCAGTCACACCCTGTTAGTGACCGAGTCGAAGTAAACTTTGATGTCTAGATAGCATCCTGTTGGCTGTAAACTTACCCAATGTTTGTTAATCCGGTAGTTGTTTAAAATTTGTTTTAAGCTTAAAATAAAACCTGATAGGGATTACTCTCTCTATCAGGTTTTTTGTTAGTTGTCGTTAACCCAGAATTTTGGAGTGTTGCATGTCCCTGGTAAATACCCGCATTGTAGATCAAATCGCTATCCTAGAAATTGATTCACCCCCTGTGAATGCATTGAGTGTCCAGTTGCGTAGTGAAATGATTGCAGCCTTACAGGCACTGGGTGAGCAGCCTAAGTTACAAGCGATAGTGCTGCATTGCGCTGGTAGTACATTTATCTGCGGAGCCGATATTCGAGAGTTCGATGGCGAGCCGCTGGCGCCGCATCTACCTGAGCTGATTACACTGCTTGAGAGCAGCGCCGTGCCTACTATCGCGCTGTTGCACGGTCATGTGTTAGGAGGGGGGCTTGAGGTCGCTGCGGCCTGTCACTACCGGATAGCGCTAAAGAGCACCAACATAGGACTGCCCGAGGTGGGGTTAGGCGTAGTGCCAGGGGCAGGTGGTTGTCAGAGAATGATGCGTTTAGTCGGGGTCGCCAATGCAGTAAAAATGGCGACATCAGGGCGCGCTGTTAAGGTTACTGATCCGAGCTACGTCTCACTCTGTGAGCATCTAATCGATAACCAAGATGACTTGTTAGAGCAGGGTTTGGCCTGGGTGCAGCGCCAATTAGTCGAAAACAGCTTGTCGGTAAAGCCGACGTCTGAATTAGCGTTAGACACTGAAGCTGAGAAAATAGACTGGCAACTGTTTAAAAAACAAGTGCAACGCAGTGCAAAAAGTAACCCTGCGCCGCTGCAATTATTGCAGCAATTAGAAAGATATTGGCCGCTACCTGTAGCCCAGGGCGAAAAACATACTCGAGAATTGTTTTTGCAGTTACGTCAATCAACCGAAGCCAAAGCGCTGCGTCACGCGTTCTTCACCGAGAAAAAAATGCAGGCAGGGCGTTCAAAGCAAGCTTTTAGCATCGCTGAAGTAGCTGTGATCGGTGCCGGGACTATGGGCAGCGCAATTGGGATCTGTTTCGCCGATGCCGGGTTTAAAGTGATATTGTTAGAGCAGTCGCAGCAAGCCTTAGAGCGTGGATTAAAACGCATCGAAGATGAGTACCAGCGCAGTTATGAGCGTGGCCGTATCAGCCAAAAGCAACGGGATCAGCGCCTGGCTCTGATCCATGGCAGTTGTGATTACGCTTCAATCTCAGAGGTTGACTTAGTCATCGAAGCGGCATTCGAAAGTCTGCAAGTGAAACAAACCATCTTTAAAAGCCTAGATTCAGTGTGCAAAAAAGCTGCGATTCTGGCGACCAATACCTCGTATTTGGACATAGATGTCATAGCCCAGGCTACTTCTCGTCCAGAAGCAGTTGTTGGGATGCACTTTTTTAGTCCGGCCAATATCATGAAGCTGTTAGAGATAGTAAAAGCTGATAAAACCTCAGATGCAGTGGTTGATCAAATGCAGCAACTGGCCAAAAAGTTGCGCAAGCAAGCAGTCACCGTGGGTGTCTGCTTCGGTTTTGCGGCAAATCGCATCTATACGCGTTACGGTCGTGAAATTCAACAAATGTTGCTGGAGGGGGCCAGCATCGAGCTGGTCGATAAAGCGATGCGTGAATTTGGCATGGCGATGGGACCATTGGCTGTACAAGATTTATCAGGGATAGATATAGGTCACAATGCCAGATCCGCGTACCCGCATCCAAGTCACGATCCAGGGTATTTTAAAGTATCTGCCGCGCTGGTTGAAGCCGGGCGCCTGGGCAGAAAAAGCGGATCGGGATTCTACGACTACAGCGAGGGCAGTGCACGCTTAGATGCAAAAGTTGAGCAGATAATTGCCACTGTTGCCGCTGAATTGAAGGTTGTTCAAAGTGAATTTAATACCCGCAGTATTGCGCAGCGAGCCCTGTTGGCGATGATCAGTGAAGCGGTACAAGTACTAGATCAAGGTATAGTGCAGCAAAAAGAGGCGATAGATTTGATATGGCTGCACGGTTATGGCTTTCCTCGAGCCAAAGGTGGACCCATGTTTATGGCCCAGCAGTGGGGTATCGCTGAACTAGAGCAGCAGCTGTCAGAGCTGCGAGAACAGCACGGCGATAAAATTTGGCCATCGTTAAATCTGGCTAAATATTTGGCGTAAGCACTGTTGGGACAGTTGCCGCTCTTACACAGTGGCAACTGCGTTTACTGTCATGGTGTCTTTGCGGATTTAGCTATCAATACAATTCATGGATTTGCATGCCCAATCCAAGCTTTCAAGATAGGCGTTGTCATATATTTGTGTATCGACGTCGCTGCTCATCTGCTGCCAATTACCGAGACCAAAATGAATAGTGTTATGTAAAATTTCTCCCATTATTCCCTCTCCTTTGATGATAGCGGCTTTAATTTCCTGGGTCAGGGGAATCTGCTCTAATAATTCTATTAATCCAATATCTAACAGTGCATTGACGCCAGACATCATTCCGGCAATCATGTAACCTGAGGTGTCTTGGATCCCCGTTCCAAGGGCTACTTTTTCGCACATATGGCCCCTGATTAACAATTGTCTGGGGAGTTCTTCGGGCTTACCTTGATTGGAGAGCATAGCAATTATCAGCGCCCATTTTTTCATTTCAGTAATGCCTAATATATTGATCGCTTCGAGTACAGAATCTATTTCACGCACCAGATTGTTGGCGCTGGAATTAACAATACGCAGCAGCTTATAAGTGAAAACAGGGTCTTGAATGATCAGTTTTTCAAGATCGCTAGAAGAGACCTTAGGGTCCTGCAGCGCTTGTACAATACTGAGTAACTTTTCCTGAGTAGGCTTTACTTTACTACCCTCTATCATTTCTGGAGTTGACAAAAAATACCCCTGGAAGAGTTTGAAACCCAGATCTTTACAGTGTTGGTACATGACGTGGGTTTCAATTTTCTCAGCCAGCAGAGTGACTTTATAAGGTTTTAATTTTTCAACCTGGGCACTTACTTGCTCCAGGCTCATGCCCAATACATCGACTTTGATTATCTGTGCCATCTCTAGTAATGGAATGTATTTGTCGTCGTAGATAAAATCATCCAGTGCTATTTTATAACCTTTATTGCGCAGGGATTTTACGCTTTCTAGCAATTTAGCGTCGACTTCGATGTCTTCTAAAATCTCTAAAACAATTTGATTGGTGGGCAAGTTGGGCAGAGTGTCATTGATCAACAGATCATAAGTTAAATTGAGGAAGGCGGGCATCCTCTTGAGTTGATTGTTTTGATAGACCGAAGTATAAGAGTTTAGCAGTACGTTAATAGTGGCGAGGGATCCGCAGAAATCAAACACTGCCTGATTCTCTGAATCACTGGAGCGATACAGTAATTCGTAGGCAACTGTTTCAAGTTTGTTGTTAAAAATGGGCTGTCGGGCCATCAGTATTTCTTTTTTAATTGTTTTTTTTTCAGCCATAGTGACAATATCCGATTTATCAGTTTCGTTCGTACCTGTTCGAATAGATGAGTCTTCAGAGTGAGAGTTGATATTCATTTATGAACCTATTATAACTGATAAAAATGATCTAAGTATATGCATTTTATAGAATTTAAGAATTTCAAATAACATTAGTTGAATAATATTGGAGGTGTTATTATGTGCATTTTTAATGCATCTACTTCACACTAAAAATAGCAGAGATTTATCATTGTTCAAGCTTTTAATATTTGACTGGGACGGTACTTTGATGGATTCATCGACGCGTATCGTCTCCAGTATGCAAAGCGCCGCCAAAAGCCTATCTTTAAGGGTTCCAACTAGCGAAGCTGTCCGCGATATCATAGGTTTATCCCTGGAACCTGCTATCAATATTTTGATCCCCGGAATCAGTCTTGCAGATAATCAGCAGCTGTGCGCCGCTTACTCAGAGCACTATCGCTACCGCGATCAGAGCGCAACACCCTTGTATCCAGGTGTGGAGTGCACTCTGCAAAGTTTGCACGCTAAAGGTTACCTATTGGCAGTCGCCACAGGCAAAGGGCGCGGTGGAATAGACAGGGTATTTGCGCAAACGGGCCTGGGGCCGTTGTTTGTAACTTCCCGAGGTGCCGATGAAACTAAATCCAAGCCAGATCCTCTAATGTTGAGGCAAATACTGGAGCAGACCGGCGTCAGTGCCCAGCAGGCGTTGATGATTGGTGATACCAGCTATGATTTGGAAATGGCGCAGCGCACTGCAATGCCTAGTATTGCAGTTAGTTACGGTATGCACAGCATGGAAAAGTTGAGAAGTTACCAACCTATTTTAGAAGTAGATGAATTTCAGCAAATTGAAACTTGGCTGGATCGACAGATGGAGAAGAAGTGTGAGTGATAACCCCTGGGATGAGAAACCGCAGACAAAAGCGCAAGAGGCGGTAGCTACTGTAAAGCAGGCTAATGCGAATGGGCGAGAATGGCGGCTGATAGAAAATTTAGTTAATGGGCTTTTTAGTGAACAAAAAAAGGCCCGCCGCTGGGGAATATTTTTTAAGTCTTTAACTTTTTTATATCTATTTGCTCTTTTGGGGTTCTATTTGTTTGCCCGTCAAACGGGCGATGCGGGTTCCGCAAACAGTGAAGCTCACAGTGCATTGATAGAGTTAGTCGGGCCCATTTCTGCTGACAGTGAAGCCAGTGCAGATATATTGGTCGGATCCTTGCGCCGGGCATTTGAAGCTGAGTACTCCGCTGCTGTGATTATACGTATCAATAGCCCCGGCGGCTCCCCGGTTCAATCTGGCTATGTTTACGATGAAATAAAACGTTTACGGGCTATTTACCCTGACAAAAAACTCTATGCAGTTATCTCAGATATAGGCGCTTCCGGCGCTTACTACATCGCCTCAGCAGCGGATTATATCTATGCGGATAAAGCCAGCTTGGTCGGCTCTATAGGGGTTGTCTCATCCGGGTTTGGTTTTGTTGGTTTAATGGAAAAACTGGGCGTGGAAAGGCGTGCATTATCGGCTGGAGAGAACAAAACTTTCCTCGACCCTTTCAGTCCTCTAAAAGATCGAGATCGAGTGTTCTGGCAATCAGTTTTGGAAACGACCCATCAGCAATTTATCGATCAAGTGAGAAAGGGCAGGGGTGATCGCCTGGTGGATTCACCTGAATTATTTAGTGGTTTAATTTGGACCGGTGAACAAGCTTTGGAAAAAGGTTTAATTGATGGATTGGGTAGCAGTAGCTATGTTGCCAGAGAAATTATCGGTGTAGAAAATATCAGGGACTACTCCCCGCAGCTCTCGCCTTTTGAAGAAGTGATTGACAGATTTGGAGTCTCTTTTGGCGGCTCTATCGCCACTAAATTGGGTCTTAGCAACAACTTTAGTTTGCAGTAAATAGATTTTAGCTGAACTGGGTAAGAAGAATGATTCAAATAGCCTGTTTTAACCTTTTGGGTAATGCAGATATCTGATTTACTTTCCCAGTTCTCAATTGTTTGTGAATAACATCCTCAATGCACTTGTTCAATAAAACAACTGCAATTTAATATACAAAATTTAACCTGCCTATATAGACCGCTTAAACTCAATGTAACCTGTATTTTAAATATAATCTCGCTGGCGTACTGCAATGATTGCGGATAAAATGTAGATTTATTTTATATTAACTTTGAGGTGAAAAATAGAGCGATCTGATTGCTCTGCTGTGTGTTTTATTTAATAATTATTGCATCTCTGGTGCTTATCCAATTCTTAACTATCTGAAAATTATAAATAAAACTGTTTGTTGTGTGAATGTCAGTAATTGTTCAACACTTTTTGTTAGTAAGGTGTGGGTAGTTTGTTAATAATTTGTTGATTGTTGTGTAATAAATATTCCTAATTAGTTTTCGATCTATTGATAACTAATTCTCCTATGCTATACCCTTTATACGTAGCCACTAAAAATCAACAACGGATAGCCAGAAAAATTATGATGGATCATATTTATAAAGGCATTTTAGATTCCCTGGACAGTTATATAGTAGTAATAGAAGATGATGGAAATATCTCATTTACTAACAAGACTTGGGGACAGCTGGGAAAATGTCTGGGTGCTACCAGTGACGTAGATTGGACAGGGAAGAATTACTTTTCTTGCTGCTCTATTTTACAGCTAAATTCCACTGATTATGCCCGTCTTTGTCAACATCAAGTAGCAGAATTGTTACTGGGTAATCAATCTGAATTTACTATTACCTTAACGGCCTGCACCATAGAATCTGAAATATGGCTTGAAGTGACAGGATCTATCGTTACTATCGATAATAAGCGCTACGTCTTACTAAACCACAGTAATATCATCGATCGTAAAAATGACCATGCCGAAATAGAAAAGCTGACCCTGATTGATGTTGAAACTGGACTGGCAAACCAAAAAAGTTTCCACGCATTTTATTTTAATGAATGGCAGAGATCCAAGCGCAACAGGTCTGAAGTGGCACTACTGATCGCAGAAATGGACTCTGTTACTCTCGATGAGGGGCACAGAGCGGCTATTGCAGAAGTGTTTACCCGGCATGCGCGCCGCGCCTGCGATTTAGCTGCGGTCCTGGATGGCAGTCAATTTGCATTAGTATTAGGACAAATTGGCACTGTCTCTTGCGAGTTTGTAGCGCAAAGTATCTATCAGGAAATCACAGCCTTACATTTGCTGACAGATGCTGGCCAAGCAATTAATATCAATATCGGAATTTCCTCCGCAACTCCTACCTTGATAGATACATCCGACATGTTAATTAATTCAGTAACAGTAGCATTAGCGAAAGCAAAAGCTTCCCAACAGCAATGCATTAATCATCACTGTCCGACGATTGTCTTTAAAGACTTGCCATTAATGAAAAGCTAGGTCTACTGCCTTTTTTAGAATCTAATGTCGAATCATCACTCTAGGAAGCTAACACAGGACGCATGAAGCTCCTGTGGTAACTTAATATACAGCGATTTTCCTCGGCAAAAGATAAAGCTTGCTGGCATTCCTGATCCTCATTTAGCTGTTGACGGTATACCTCATAAGCGCTTAATGATGCAAAGCTGAACAGGGCATAGGCAATGTTATTAGCACCTTCATGGGGAAGGAAATACCCGTGGTGAGTACCGCCAAATTTATTCACCAGGGGAATCCAAAGTTTGGCGTAGGTTTCAAATTGCTCGACTTTATAAGGGTCGATTAGATATTCTATATAACAAGTGATCATTTTCGTACCTTGTGTTGAGTTGAGACGGGCTGCCTCTGTCGATCATGGATACAGCGAGCCATTGCCTTGCTGAAGTAAACTTAAGCTAGGCATATTGGCTCACCAAAGCGATAGTTGTTGTTAAGTGCTATCAGAAACTTGAAATTAAGTCCGTATTAATCCTTAACTAAGCTAAAGCCTTCATCAATCCAGCCGGTGACACCACCGATCATTTTCTTCACCGGTCGCTGCAATTTCGCCAGTTTAATAGCAGCTTTTTCCGTACCATTACAGTGTGGCCCCGCGCAGTAAACGACAAATAAGCTATCTTCAGGAAATTGCTCCAGGGTCTTAGCGTTTAGGCGCGAGGCTGGAACGTTGACTGCAGTGGGCAGATGTCCTGCTGCAAATAACTGCTCGCCTCTGACATCCAGCAAAACAAAGTCCGCTCTTAAATTACTGATTGCGTGATGCACATCCCAGCAATCGGTTTCGTATTGTAAAAGTGTTTGGAAATGTTGTAGTGCCTGCTCACTGCTGGCAGCACTGACTCTGAATACACTTGAAGCCATTAGGTGTTCCTCGTTGAGTGATTGAGAGGCTATTATCTAGCAACAGCTTTGGTTATAATATTGGCTTGTTTGACAGTGTTCGTTAATATCAAGCCAAAATATCTAAAGAGATCCTTTTATGCATAGCGTCGCTATACTGACATACAGTAATGCCTCTTTTTTTGAACTCGGCTGCGCGGTGGAGTTATTTGCCCTGCCCAGACCAGAACAGCAGAGCTGGTATTGCAGTGAGGTCGTCAGTTTTGAATCCGGTCAGCTATCTCTGTCCGCCGGTGTACAAATAAATGCAAAATGCATTAGCAGTTTAGAATCTTTCGATATTTTGATAGTGCCGAGCTGGCCTGTGACTAATAAACACGCCAGTGAGCTAATGGCCAGAGAAATACGCGCGTTCGTGAGCGCGGGTAAAAGAGTATTTTCCTTTTGCTCGGGGGCATTCCTATTGGCCGAATTGGGGCTTTTAGCCAATAAAAAAGCGACTACCCATTGGAAATACGCCCAGCTATTTAAACAGAAGTTTCCCGATGTAAAATATCAGGAGGATGTCTTATATATTTACGACGATTGTATCGGTACTTCTGCGGGCAGTGCGGCCGCGCTGGATTTAGGCATCGAAATTATTCGCCAGGACTATGGCTACCAAGTTGCCAATCAGATTGCCAGGCAATTGGTGTTGTCTGCACATCGCAGCGGCGGTCAGTCGCAATTTGTGCAGACGCCCGTGCTGAGCTCCCCGGGGCTATTCTCTAAATCATTGGATTGGGCTGTTGAGCATTTAGCTGAAAATATAGATATTAACTCTTTTGCCGCAAGGGCCAGTATGTCGAGGCGCACTTTTGATCGGAAATTTAAAAACACTTTCAATTTGACCCCAAAAGACTGGCTGACTCTGCAGCGGATAAACTTAGCCAAGCGTATTCTGGAGACACAAACGGATGCTATCGATCGCGTCGCAGAGTTATCGGGATTTAACAATGCGACAACGATGCGCCACCATTTTCGCAAGCAGCTGGGAGTATCACCAAAATATTATCGGTCACAATTTAGTGCCGGTTCAGAGAGAAGCCTTCAAGTTTCCAGATAGGGCATTGGCGAGTTTAAAAAAATAGCCAATAACTGAGAAAATGCAGCTCAATTATCTGCTTAGATTTTTACAATTTCATTACAGTTGACTGAGCTGAGATTTTCGCGGCAAAAACTCATTCTACGCTGACAATAACATCTCAACGCCCATCGTTTCACTTACATCACAATCTGCTGTCATTTCTGATTTCTCAGGATTCTGAGAGTGATTGAACCGCTAAAAAAGCAGCCCCTGCTCATTAATTTCAGAAAGTTTACTTAAAACTCTGATCCACTGCGATCCTCATAATCATGTTGAAAAGCGTAACTGCGAGTAAGTTCAGCGGGCTCGTTCAGTGTTAATTGTAGTAGAAGATATCACTGCAAAGGTCAGCAGAAAACACTGTCTAGTTAATGGCACATTTATGTTGCCCAAAGTACTTGGTATTTTTAAACAAAAAATATTGGACACAATCTAACGCGTTTAATAACCCGGTCAGCAGCATTTCAATACTAAAATATTATTATAACTGTTTGAAACAATTGAATATGTTGTCAAGTGTATGCAAAGGTGCAAATTTCTCTTACACAGTCTTACCAAGGCAAGACTGTATATCCCAGTGCTACTGACTAGTATTGAGAAAAATACGGAGGATAGATTATGCAGTTAAAATTGAGTATTGGCGTCATGTTGTTGTGGTTGAGTGTCTTTAACCAGCAACTGGTCTTTGCTGCAGAAAAACAAAGGACCCAATTGCAGTTGCAGGCAAAGAGTGACAGCAGTAATGAAGGTGTCATTCGAGTGTTCTTGCTCAATACCAAAGAGCAATTTGAGCAGCTTGATGGCCGCTATCAAATGTGCAGTAAAGCGCTAACAGACCGCCGAGTCACTTGCCGTTTTAAGGATATTCCATACGCCTATTATGCGGTTTTCAGCTTTCAGGATAAAAACGTAGGCGCAGAGCAACAT
>MABF01000141.1 GCA_002163025.1 'Osedax' symbiont bacterium Rs2_46_30_T18 | reverse complement strand
ACTTAGATTTTCAACTTTCGCAGCCATATTAATTAATGTGACCAAGCCATTTTGCACTTGTGTTAAAAGCGTAATGACCCGTCTGATTAGCTGCCCTGAAATATCCTGGCTACTCTGCGCTAACAATATTTCCGTCAGCTCTTTTTTCAGTAACTCAATAGTATCTTCTGATTCTTGCTTTACCTGGCAAGTTCTATCGTAGACCCCATTAAGGGCGTCAAACTCACCTTCCAACTGACCCACTAGAGACAATAAATCTTTAAACCTGACACTCTGGCTATCCAATTTGTCAATCAGAAGCAGAGAGGAGTCCACACGATCCATGGTTTCATGGGATGTTTTCTCGGTTATTTCGATAACGTAATTTAAACGATCAGAAGCATCACTCATACCGGATAAAGTTGTGTTATCAAGGCCTCCATCATCTTCCATTTCACTGGAAAAAGAATTGATCTCATCGTGCAACTTACGCGTTAACTGACCAATCTCATTGTAAAAAGCTTCATGCTTCGCCTGCTGCAATTCATTAATAGTATGCAGTGCAGCGCCAATATTCCCTTTTGCTAATTCTTCAGTTAGCTTTTCGGCTTTAGTTATCAGCAGCCCTTGTAACCCTTCGACTGATGGATTATTTGTTATTTCAGACATACGCCATGTGACTCCGTAATGTGACTAGTTCTCTAAGCGAGCGAAAATTTTCTCAATTTTCTCTTTCAGAACAGTTGCAGTAAATGGCTTAACGACATAGCCATTTACACCAGCCTGGGCAGCGGCAATAATCTGCTCGCGCTTAGCTTCTGCTGTCACCATTAGGATAGGGATATGAGCAAGATTTGGATCTTTTCTGACTTCACCAATAAGTTCTATACCTGTCATACCCGGCATATTCCAATCGGTCACCAAAAACTCAATACCACCTTGTTTCAATATGGGTAGGGCAGTTTTACCATCATCCGCCTCAGTAATGTTCTGAAAACCCAGATCACGAAGTAAATTCTTAATGATTCTTCTCATTGTAGAGAAATCATCTACAACAAGTATTTTGATGTCTTTTTTCAAGACAGCTCCCCCACTTAAATAATAGTAGTGTCTAATCTAATTTAGACCATAAAAGCCTAAATAGACTAACAATATCCAGAAAATAACATGTTTTTATCAACTTTGAATAAAACACTGTCATTGTTAAGTAAAGCATCCATTCTTAACTTTAGCTCTGAGAACATTTACGGCTGGTTTACATTATGTTCTTCTGCGCAATGGAAAAACATCAGCCAATTGCCAATATTGAGAATTTCTCCATAAATTCATCTCATTGAATCTAGTCTTGCCACTGCCTAAGCCTTGCACGTAACCTGTGCGCCGCCTGAGAGTGAATTTGACTAACCCTAGATTCGCTTACT
>MABF01000237.1 GCA_002163025.1 'Osedax' symbiont bacterium Rs2_46_30_T18 | reverse complement strand
AAAAACCGGTAGAAAGATCTATCAAAGATGCTAATAGTGGACAAGGTGATGGAGAGTTCATCAGAGTCCAGGGGCTCTCACAAATCTATCCAAATCTAATTCTGGTACCAGAGACAATATTTGATTTTGAATTTGTGGTTTTTACAAAAAGAAAGCAGCTGATTATTAACGACTGGGATAGTCTAAAACCTTTTAATGTGGGCATTGTTATCGGTTGGAAGATCTTGGAAAAAAACGTCCAAAATGTACGTTATCGAAGTAATGTCATACGCCCTGAGTCGTTGTTTAGGATGCTTGATCTTGGTCGAATAGACATCGCTGTATATTCTAAATTTCTCGGTTTAGAAATAGTGAACAATCTAAAAATTAAAGACATAGTCGTTAACTCTACGCCTCTTGCGGTTAAACCTATGTATTTGTACCTGCACAAAAAACATCGGGATATTGTACCCGATGTTGCCAAGAGTCTAAAAAGCATGAAAGATGATGGCACCTTTCTAAGACTCAAAAAAGCTTACCTGCTCAAACAAAATACCCAGAATATTACTGAGTAATTTTGATTATTTGAATCAGTTTCACACTGTTGCTGCACTGCTTCTATACTCTTGTAACTGTTATAATTCTCACGACTAGCTATCGTGAAATAGCAGTGCATTAGCTCTTTCTCAAAGGTTTGCATCGGCCGACACCCTCGACTAGTAATTAAATTTTCAACCTAGATAAACAAGCTGAAGTCTCTTGATACAGATCAGTATTGGTACTTAACGGCTGGTATATCATTGGGCTATTAATTACTCTCGCTGAGGTCACCATGATTCCTAATATCAAATCAATCTTATATGTTTCAGACATTGAAGACGGTTCCAGACCGGCATTTCGTATGGCCGTCAGCCTGGCTAAGCAGTATGACGCCAGCGTCACCTTTTTGCATGTTATTGTACCTATGCCGGATTCCGTGAAGGTGGCGTTACAGAACACCTTATCTGTAGAGACATACGCTAAAATGCAAAGTGATGGCGTCAGTAAACTGAAAGAAATTATCGGTGAGCGTATCGATGCCTTTTGCAGCTCTGAGCTTGGGAATTTAGAGTGGGCACCCAAATTTGAGACGTTAATAGCACAAGGCGCTATTCATCATGAGATTATCGAAGCGGCTGCGCGTCAGGGCGCGGATATGATTGTGATGGGCACGCGTACTCACAGCGCTACAAAACAATTTTTTATGGGCTCAACCGCCAACAAAGTAATGCGTTATTGCGATGTACCAGTACTCGTTGTCCCACTGAGTTAACTTGAGTTATGCGCATTGTTGTTAGAGGCGAACATTACTACAACCTCTTTCATTGGTTGTAGTAGCTACAATATATTGGCATCAGCGAATAACCAGAATTATGACAGCTACACACCTATGCACTGCCTATCACAGGCCATTGATCGATTTGATTTTAAAATTCCCCAGGCTATTTGCCAGATTAAAGAAATGCATCGGGTCACCATCCCCGAAGCCCAGCAGTATATGACCGCTATCAAATCCATTCAATGCGGCGTCGTAGCTGCGCCACTGGCCCTCTATATAGGCTTGTGCCCAGGCGTGCGGCACAAAGGTTTGTCGCTCTTTGGCAAAATTGTCCACATAGGCCAGACCAGTTGCCACTCGAGCGGGAATCCCCACCGCTTTTAACATCGCCGTTAGCAACAGAGCGTGCTCAGTACAATCCCCCTGCCTACTCTTTAATACTTCTACAGCGCTGGCATAACCGACACTTAAGTTCTTTTCACTGATATAGCTGCGCACAAAGCGCTCGATATTTTTTGCCGCTGCAGTGGCAGTGCGGCTATCTTCAACTGCTTGCTTAGCAAGAGTGATAATCTGCTGATTATCGCTTTGCACCCACCTGTTTGGCTGTAGATATTCAATAACAGCCCGGTCTTTGCCAAGGTAGGGATAAGAGCCAACATCCCCCTTAAGAGGACTAATAGTTAACTGGGTAGCGCCATTTACACGACTCACCAATTGCTCTGCTGTGCTTGGAAAGCGTACTTTTTCGCTATCGCTATCGATATGTATAGAGTACTGCAGAGTGTCTTGCGCTTGTTTCGGGCTGATGGCTAGTGGTGAGCGAGTAAAAGTAGCGGTAAAAAAGTCTGAGGGTTGATTGGGACTAAGCGCGTAGTGCTCAGTGCTGGCAACCATTTCCATGCTCGAGCCCATCATCGGCATGATGACTTTTTTCAGTTCCATGTTCTGATCCATATAGGCGGTCATTTGCATGTAGCTATCACCCATCAGCATCTGTTGTGATACTTCAGTCAAGCTCTGCACAGCCCCCATTAAGTCCAGCGCTTTAGTTTCTCCAATGACTACCTTAGTGGGCGCAACCTGTAAGGCCCCTATCATATAAGCCTGATATTGATATTTACTGCCGGGCACTGACCCTTGCTTTACTGCCAGCAATCGCTGTCCCTCGTACAACAAATATTTCGGGTTCCATGTTTGTTGCTGAGTTAACTTTTGCCCCGAGGAGATAATCTCTATATCGAGTATCCCGGCGCTGGATACTATCCCGTTAATCACCACAGAGTCCGCACCCTGCTCTGTGACAGAGCTAAAACTGAGCGCCTGGCCGTCAGTCGTCTCCACGCTCTGCTCAATGCTTTTCATGCTGATTACAGATCCGCCGCGATTAATCTGCATCTGCATCGTCACTGTGGTGGTAACAATGTTGTTTAATACACTGCGCTGCGTTGTTGCATGACCGGATTTTTTACCCGCCAAAAACAGTGCCATCCATTGCACTTGATCAGTAATTTGTGGCTGTTGATGCTGCGAACTCTGGTTATTGGCAAAGACAGTACTGCTAACCATTAACAATAGGATTGCACTGAGTAGCGAAAATACTTTTTGAATATGTACCATATCGTTCATCCTCATCCTTTGCTTTTCAGCAACCGGGGTTAGTATTCATGCTTTTCGCTTACTCACCGCCAGGAATAGTCCCGGTAATATCAACAGAGCTCCCAGCATATGAAAGCTCTGTAGCTGTTCGTCCAAAAACATCCAGGCCATCGCCGCGTTGTACAAGGGAATTGCGTACATCACTAAGGAAGCTTTTGAGGCACCTAATATCTTTTGAATATGTGCATAGGCTGCGTAGGCTGTAATCGACGAGATAATCGCCAGAAAGGCGATAGTGATCACAAAGGTATTAATAAACTCTGCGTCTAATACTAGCGGTAACTGCTGATATATCTCCACAGCGGCAAACGGCGCCAGCGCAATCACTCCGCCTACAGACATAGCAGCAAAGCGTAGAAACAGACTCAGCCGAGTTTTTAAATGCCCCTGCCACAGCGAGTAAAAGCCCCATGAGGCAGACGCAGCCAGTATCCATAAGTCACCGGCGCTGAAGCTCAGTGCACTTAACACTTTCCAATCGCCTTTTGCGACTATCACTACCACACCTGCAAAGGCAAACACCACCCCCAATAACTGGCGCTTGTTTAACTGCTCTTGATACCAGAGCCTGGCAAACAGAATAATAAAGATCGGCGACAGCGCATAGATCAGGCCAATATTGGTAGCTGTTGTGGTTTTAGCTCCAAGGTAGGGGAACGCGCCGCAAATCCCCATGCCTAGAAAGCCTAGCAGCAGCAGTTGTTTCCTCTCGGCAATTAAAATATCTCGCACTGCCCACAATTTCAGGCCAATAAAAGGCAGCAGCACTAACACGGCTACCAGCCAACGGGTAAATGCCAAGGTAAAAGGTGGGATGATATCAGCCACTGCTCTGGCCACAATCATGTTACTGCACAGTAGCGCTGGGGTTAGCAGCAATAAAATGAAGGCCCAGGCCCTGGGAGAAAGTAAGGGAATTTTTGTAGCCGGGTGAATATTTGCAAATGTTGACACTAGTTTATATGACTCCGTAATAAAAAATAGGTAGCTTGACCGCTATCCCCTGCTCGTCCCGTAGTTATCAGATAAATGCGTAACTAA
Source organism: 'Osedax' symbiont bacterium Rs2_46_30_T18 (assembly GCA_002163025.1). GTDB lineage: Bacteria > Pseudomonadota > Gammaproteobacteria > Pseudomonadales > Balneatricaceae > Rs1. Next base: position 1,033 of record MABF01000237.1, on the reverse strand, counting down.
TAATCTTAAACGCTCTGGGACAAATTTTGACTGCGCGTATTGTAATCTAAGCACCCCCTGATAGTTATGCTTTAGATACCAGTTAGGCAACACTTGTAGCAAATTGCCATCGGCGAATTCAGGATTCGCAACAAAATCGGGCAAGACCCCAATACCCAGACCCCGAATGATAGCATTCAGGCGCATTTCTGAGTGATTGACGCTATATCGCCCACTAACCTCTACCTTGGCCGTTTGCTTGTTACAGCTCATCTCTAAAGTACTGTCGTGACTGCCCTCACCTAAAGTGATGCAACTGTGTTCTGCCAGGTCGTCCGGGTGTTTAGGCAATCCGTGCTCTGCTATATAGGCAGAGCTGGCAGCGAGCACTATTTTAACTTCCCCCAGTTCTTTGGCTATTAGACCAAGGGCGGGATTTTGCTGCAGCGACACTAATAAGTCCACTTCATTATGAATTGGGTCGACAATATGGTCAGTCACTTTTATCTGCAATTTGATTTGTGGATACTTGTAGGCAAAAGATAACAACATAGGTTCCAAAATACGTTTAGCCACAGCCTTGGGCGCGGCTATGCGCAGCAATCCTACTGGCTCTGTGCTAGCTAAACTGGAGACATCTGCCGCCTCCTGAGCAGAATCTAGCATGGTCCGGCACAGATCATACACCGGCTTACCTGCCACGCTCAAACTCATGTTGCGGGTGGTGCGCTCTAATAATTTCACCGCTAATAACTTTTCCAGCCGACTCACCTGACGACTGGCGGCAGAGGGAGTGATCCCCAATTTACGGCTGGCGGCACTAAAGCCCCCCTCATCCACCACCATCACAAAACTGGCCATATCTGAGAGCGAGGCGATCAACTTATTTGTGTCTATCATGCACAAGTCCTATTCCGTTTAAGCAGATTATCGATTTAATTATTAGCAATTATAATCACTTCTTTAGATAACACTAGAGATGTTGATATGCAGCTAACACTGTCGCGCAGCGCAAAACACTTACCAATGGCTGAACTGCTGTTATTGCTGGTCG
>MABF01000020.1 GCA_002163025.1 'Osedax' symbiont bacterium Rs2_46_30_T18 | reverse complement strand
ATGTCTCGCTGTGATTTAGTTGAGTTTCTCTACCGGGACTAACTTGCTCAATATCACTACTAAAATGACTGCCGGTATGCCCATGAGTGCTGTTAAGTAGAAAAAGTCTGCGTAACCTAAAGAGATAGACATTGCCCCTGAATATCCTGCCAGCAGTTTGGGGAACAGCGTCATAAATGAGCTGAAAATGGCATATTGCATTGCTGTAAATGACACGCTGGTTAAGCTGGAGAGATAGGCGACAAATGCCGCTGTCGCTATACCACCGCTGATGTTGTCAGCGGTAATGGTCATAAATAAAATTGATCCGCTTTTGTCTAAACCGACCATAAAGGCGAATAGGATATTAGTGGCAGCCGAGAGTATAGCCCCTGTCAAAAGCGCTTTGTAAACACCGTAACGGATGGCGATAGCACCGCCTAAAAAGCCCCCGGCAATGGTTGCAATTAAGCCATAGGTTTTAGAATAGGCGGCAATTTCAATTTTACTGAAGCCCAGGTCTGAGTAAAACAGGTTGGCAATCACCCCCATAACAATGTCAGAGACACGATACAGGCCTATCAGTAATATCACTAGCAGTGCAGTTTTTCCGTATTTTACAAAAAAATCTCTGACCGGATCTACATAGCCTTCAATTAACATTTCTTTAGGCACTGCTTTGAGCTGTACCAAAATCCAACCAGTGACGGCTGCGAAGCCTATGCACAACCAAAGCTTCACGGTGGCGGCAACAAAGCCAGCGATGCGTTTATTTTCGGTGATATCTGCGATCATCCAAGCTTTAAAATCTTTAAAAGTATCGCCTAATAAGGTGAAAGTCGTGATGAAAACAGCGACACAGATAAAGAAACAGCCTAAGAAATGTAATACATTGCGGTTGTTGGAAAAGACTGCGTGACTGTCTTTATAACTCGTAGGCTCGCTAATGCACAGTGTCGTTGCGACACCAATCAACATGGCTATTGCCATGCAAACATAAGCAGTGGTCCAAGCGTGTGGGGTATAAGTGCCCTCGATACCTATCCAGCCGGCGATATACAGAGCGCCCGCGCCAGCGACTATCATGCCGATACGGTATCCGGCAATATAGGCGCTGGATAACATGGATTGCATGTCACCTTTTGCCGACTCAATGCGGTAGGCGTCAATGACTATGTCCTGAGTTGCGGATGAGAAGCCCAGCATCACTGCAGCTATAGCAGTAAACGTCAGTGAACTGGTGGGCTCACTAAAGGCCATTGCCAGGATAGAAATAATGATAGCGATCTGGCTGAGTAAGATCCAGCTGCGTCTTCTGCCCAAGGAGGCCGTTAATCCGGGAATACGTAAATTGTCTACCAGCGGCGCCCAGATAAATTTAAAAGAGTAACCCAGGGCTGCCCAACTGAAGAATGTGATAGTGCTACGCGATACTTCAGCATCTTTTAGCCAGAGTGACAAGCTACTGAAAATTAAAAGTATCGGCAGGCCAGCGGAAAAACCGAGAAACAGCATGACCAGTACTTTGCGATGCAACATCAGCGAAAAGGTTTCAAGCCATGAGCGGTTTGTTTGTATATCAGACATAATTTTCTACCAATTTGTAGGAAAAAAGAGCGTGCTTTTTTTAGCGTTTAAACTACAGAAAACTCGTTGGCAATACAAGTTCAAGTTAATATCTAAAGTCCGCAAAATCAGGGGTTTAATGGTGCTCTGACAGAGTCAGGGAATGTTTTATAAAACGGAAATTTGCGTTGCAAACTCAATTTACTATATCCAGTGTTTTAAAGGGAGATGACACTAGATGTAGGATTATCGAAAATTTAGTCGCTACTTTGTATGATAAAGATGCAGCTAAGCTTTAAAAAAATCGATTGCCCCCCAATTAATAGTAGAGATAAGCTTTACTTAACTGCTTGAGGTTTTGCGCATGCCATTTATATTCATTATTTTTATTGTGATTCCTATCGTTGAAATTACTTTGTTGATCAACGTCGGCCAGTTAATTGGTGCCTGGTACACTATTGGCTTGGTACTGTTGTCGGCTTTCGTTGGGGTTAATATGTTGCGCCATCAAGGGTTGGCGACACTAGGACGCGCCCAGCAGAAAATGCAACAAGGTGAAATGCCGCAACAGGAAATGATTGAGGGCCTAGTATTGGCTGTGGGTGGGGCGCTATTGATAACTCCGGGTTTTGTCACAGATATCATTGGTTTTTGCTGTCTAATCCCTCTCACCCGGATAGGTTTCATAAAAATTGCCAGCAGCAGATTTAAACATAAGATGTCAGCGGGTGTATCTGGCTTCGCCGGACATGCCAGTCAAGGTAGTGCAGGTATGCAGGCAAATTACAGCAGTGAGTATTCCAAGCGAGGAGCTGAGCAAGGGGAGGTGTTTGAAGGAGAGTTTAGCAAAGAGCAAAACTCTGAGCACCGCATTATAGATAATGCGGCTGATAATAGCGTTGGGGCGGACAAATCAAAACACTGAGTTTAGTATCATTCAACTCCAAGACGTTAAATGCTTTGTGCCCTTTGCAACGGACTTAACAACGGTCAGCTGTGCTCAGGTTACTGTCTCAGTAAAATGCCTAATCGAATTTAGGGCACTTTTATAGGCTGCCAAAAAGCTTTCAGTTAATTCCTGCAGTCATGTGGGATGTCTTCATATCAGTGGCAAACTCCGCTCTCAGATTTCCTTTAGCAACATCACAATGTTTCGGCAGATACATGAGCAATCAACTTATCCCCTTTTTTCTGAACATTAACAACAGCTCAATGAAGATGTTTTTTCGCGTTGTGCCACACAATCACGTCAATAGTTGAAATAAATTAAATTAAGCTATTGAAATCAGTTTGCCCAGACCCCAACTAGTTAAACAACCAGTAATTACCCTGCTGTATAAGGGGTTACGGCTTCAATACATCTCAAAATAATAATTAGGTTTTTGGGATAAACCCTCAGGAGAAACATTAAATGAAAATTCGTCCACTTCACGACCGTGTTGTCATCCGTCGCAGTGAAGAAGAAAAAACAACTGCAAGCGGTATCGTTCTTCCAGGTTCAGCAGCTGAAAAACCAAATCAAGGTGAGATAGTAGCTGTAGGTTCTGGACGTGTTCTAGACAATGGTGAAGTTCAAGCATTCAGCGTTAAGGTTGGTGACACAGTATTATTTGGTCAGTATTCGGGATCAAATGCAGTAAAAGTTGATGGCGAAGAATTGCTAATCATGAATGAGAGCGAAATTTTCGGTGTACTAGAAAGTTAATCGCAGTTCCATCTTTTTACATTCAAGTAATTTGTAACCAAAATTTAAGGAATTAGAACAATGGCTAAAGAAGTAATATTTGGAAATGACGCTCGCGTACGCATGTTGTCTGGCGTAAATGTTCTGGCAAACGCTGTAAAAGCAACTTTGGGGCCTAAAGGTCGCAACGTAATCTTGGACAAGTCTTTCGGTGCTCCGACCGTCACAAAAGATGGTGTATCTGTTGCTAAAGAAATCGAGCTTGAAGATAAGTTTGAAAACATGGGCGCGCAGATGGTTAAAGAAGTTGCCTCACAAGCTAACGATGTAGCAGGTGACGGAACAACAACTGCAACTGTTTTAGCCCAGGCTATTATCAGTGAAGGCCTTAAAGCCGTAGCCGCTGGCATGAACCCAATGGATCTTAAGCGCGGTATCGACAAAGCGGCTGCAGCTGTTGTTGTAGAAATTGCTGGTCAATCTGTACCTTGTACTGATGCCAACGCTATCGCTCAAGTGGGCACTATCTCTGCTAACTCTGACGAGCAAGTAGGTGCAATTATCGCTGAAGCTATGGCTAAAGTAGGTAAGGAAGGTGTAATCACTGTTGAAGAGGGAACAGGTCTTGAGAACGAGCTGACTGTTGTTGAAGGTATGCAGTTCGATCGCGGTTACCTATCTCCTTACTTCATCAACAATCAAGAGAGCATGTCAGTTGACCTGGACGCTCCTTTCATTCTTTTAGTAGATAAGAAAGTTTCAAACATTCGCGACTTGCTTCCTACATTAGAAGCTGTTGCTAAGGCATCTCGCCCACTATTGATCATCGCTGAAGATATCGAAGGTGAAGCGTTGGCAACTCTGGTTGTTAACAACATGCGCGGTATCGTTAAAGTGTCTGCTGTTAAAGCACCTGGCTTTGGTGATCGTCGCAAGGCAATGCTGGAAGACATCGCAACTCTAACAGGTGGTGTCGTTATCTCTGAAGAGATCGGTCTTTCTCTTGAAGAAGTAACACTTGAGCAATTAGGTACGGCTAAGCGTATTTCTATCACTAAAGAAAACACCACTATTGTTGACGGTGTTGGTGAAGTTACAGCTATCGAAGCTCGTGTAAACCAGATCCGTGCACAAGTTGAAGAGACTTCTTCTGATTACGATCGTGAAAAGCTTCAAGAGCGTGTTGCTAAGCTTGCTGGTGGCGTTGCCGTCATCAAAGTTGGCGCAGCTACAGAAGTAGAAATGAAAGAGAAGAAAGCACGTGTTGAAGATGCACTGCACGCTACTCGCGCCGCTGTTGAAGAAGGTGTAGTTGCAGGTGGTGGTGTTGCACTGGTTCGCGCACTACAAAAAGTCATTGGTCTTGAAGGTGCTAACCCTGATCAGACTGTTGGTGTAGAGCTTGCGCTTAAAGCCTTTGAAGCGCCTCTACGTCAAATCGTTGAGAACTCTGGTGAAGAGGGATCAGTTGTTGTATCTAAGGTACGTGAAGGCGAAGGTTCATTCGGCTATAACGCAGCTACTGGCGAATACGGCGACATGATTGCTATGGGTATCCTTGACCCTGCTAAAGTAACTCGTGCTGCACTACAAGCTGCTGCATCTGTTGCCGGCCTGATGATCACTACTGAAGTAATGATTGCCGACAAGCCAAGCAAAGATGCTGGTCCTGCTATGCCTGATATGGGCGGCATGGGCGGAATGGGTGGCATGGGCGGAATGATGTAATATCATTTAGCTAAACACCTTAAAAAGCCGCTTTCGAGCGGCTTTTTTGTGTTTGGGGTATTGGTTATGTAATTGCTGGCTTTAAATGTTTCGTAATCTGCCTCAAACGACGAGCTTCTGACAAGAGTCCAATTGGGCTTTGATCAGAACAGCTATTTGAGTCATTAAAAGAGTATTTGAAGTCTTTCTTATAGAGGTTTCAATATATCAATCACATTAACGTTATTTCGGGAGTTAGAATGTCCACTGACAATGAGTTTGAAGAATTGGATATCTCAAGTAATGAGATTCAAAATGTTAGAAAGTATCTAGAGAAAAGAAATACAGCTGTCATCACAACCATGTTTACGGATATAAAAGACTTTACCTTAATAACAGAAGAAAAAGGTGAAGAGTATTCGATTAAATTACGTAAAATTCATGATGAAATTTTACAAGGTATTATCGAAGAAAATAATATTGGTTTAGTGGTGAAGTTTATCGGCGATGCCGTAATGGCAATATTCTCAGAGCCAAGTGCCGCTGTAGAACGCGCCTTAATGATTCAGCAACAAATTAAGGAATTTAACCAATCTAATGATGAATTTGAGAATATAGCCATTCGAATTGGTTTGCATATGGGTCAAGTGACTATTGATGATCACATTCAGGCTGATGTATTTGGGCGCCATGTAAATAGAGCATCGCGTATAGAAAGCTTGGCTGATGGTGGTCAGATTTATTTAAGTTATTCGGTGTTTGATAGTGCCAAAGGCTGGCTTGCGAGTAATGACAGTTTAATCTGGAAACTGCACGGTAATTATTTTCTGAAAGGCATTCAAAACCCCATTGAAATTTATGAAGTGGTGGATTCCAATTATGCACAGCCTGCCCCCCCAAAAAAGGGTGATAAACAACGCTCTATCCCAAAAGCATTTTCAAGTGTCCTGCTAATTATTACAGGTATATTACTGGCATTTGGTTATTTTATGTATCAGTCGACAGAGGTTTCATTTGTCAGATTTTATCCAGATAGAATGATGATTGATGGAAAACAGTTAGTTGTACTTGAGGGTTCAAAATCGGATGATTCTAGGAAATCCTTGATTGATATTCCCACGGGGCATCATGTGCTGCATTATGATGTGAGTGCGGCGACCCGTTATTATTCTGAGGTTGATGTTGAACGTGGCAAAAATTTTTTAGAACCAATGTTTGAAGCGGTAAGGCTACCTTCATTTAATCATCGTCAAGGAATTGAGGAAGGAAGCAAACATTCTTCAAGTAAAACTAAATCATTCAAATATTATCATTTTATTGATGGTAAAAAAATTGACTATAAATCATCGATAACGTTGGATCTTAACAGTCAATTATCAGAGACAAACCCTGACAATGTTAAACATGAAATAAAAATTGTTATAGATGTTAACGGAACAGTTATCACTAAGAGCATCTCTGATTTTTACGATATTAGCAAAAGTAGTTCCAAACGTATTAAAGATGAGATCATTTTTGAAGATGATTTTCATGATTACGTGGTTAGTTATTATTTAACAAGGACAGTAGCTGATATTTCAGTTCGAA
>MABF01000048.1 GCA_002163025.1 'Osedax' symbiont bacterium Rs2_46_30_T18 | reverse complement strand
GTGGCACGGATGCCAAAGAGCGTTATGTTCAGGACGAACGGTATTAGCGGTGGCACGGATGCCAAAGAGCGTTATGTTCAGGACGAACGGTATTAGCGGTGGCACGGATGCCAAAGAGCGTTATGTTCAGGACGAATCAGTCCAGTGGCTGATACGAATTTAAAAAAAGACCAATGCCTTGAGTGAGACTTAGTGCAGAAACCATCTGAGCGCTGATGCTCTTGAAGCAACTATTTTACAATTAGAGCAAATTTAGGAATGACGGACAGCGTGAATGCCTAAAATCGGAAAAACAGCAGTAGTACTTGTCAATATTGGCACCCCAACCAATGCCGATGCTAAATCAGTGCGCGCTTTCTTAGGGGAGTTTTTGGCGGATCAAAGAGTCATTGAAGGAAATGGTCCCAGACGCTGGCTGTGGCTGTTCATTCTAAACTTCATTGTCTTGCGCCGCAGGCCAAAAAAAGTGGCTAAGTTGTATGCGCAAATTTGGCAGCAGGGCTCGCCGATGCGACACATATTGAATGCTCAAGTACTGGCTTTGCAAAAAGCCCTGCAACAGAACTATAAAGAACCTGCGGATGTGTTTCCCGCTATGACTTATGGTGAGGGAAACCTAACAGAAGTTTTGCATAAGTTGCATGCACAAAACTACAGTAAAGTATTTGTGATGCCTTTATTTCCACAGTATTCGGCGACATCAACCGGTGCCGTGTACGATAAAGTGGCACAATTTCAAAGCAGTATCAGAGATGTATTAGATATTCGTATTCTAAAATCTTATTATCAACAGCCCAAGTTTATCCAGGGATTAGCACAGAGTATTGAGCAGCACTGGCAGCAACATTCACCAGCACAGTGTTTGATGTTTTCCTATCACGGCATTCCTCAGCAGTATGCAGATGCTGGCGATCCCTACCCCGAACAGTGTCTGGCGACTACCGAGGCGGTCAAGTCAGCGCTGGCTGTAGCAGGTAAAGACTACAGCGGCCAGTTTATCAGTAGTTTTCAGTCGAGGTTTGGTGTGACCCAGTGGGTGCAGCCTTATACCGACCATACTTTAAAGCAGTTAGCTGAGCAGGGGGTGACGTCTATTGATGTTATCTGTCCGGCGTTTTCCGCCGATTGCCTGGAGACTCTGGAAGAGATTGCCAAGACCAACAGAAATTTATTTATAGAAAGTGGTGGAATAGAGTATCGCTATATTCCGGCGCTAAACGATCAACGTTTATTTATAGAGTGCCTATCAGATATTTTGCAACAACAAACAGCTGATTGGCTAGGAGAGAAAATTGACACTTGATGTACTTTTTGGCTTTCACGCAGTCAAAACCACCTTAAAACACGATGCTTCCAGAGTGCAAAAACTATACGTCATCGCCGATAGAAAAGATGAACGAATTGGCGAGGTGATCGAGAGCGCGCAACAGCTAAATATAGTCATAGAGCGATGCAACCGTAAAGTTTTGGATGAACTTACCTCAAGAGCTGTACATCAAGGTGTGGCGATACAGTGCGAGGCGGTGCAGGCAAAAAATGAAGACTACCTTGATAAGCTATTGGATTCGTTGACAGAACCGGCATTTTTATTGGTGTTGGATGGGGTGACTGACCCGCATAATTTAGGGGCCTGTATCCGCAGCGCAGACGCCGCCGGGGTGCACGCTGTGATTGCGCCGAAAAACAACTCGGCCCCCTTAAACCCGACGGTGGCTAAAGTAGCTTGTGGTGCCATTGATGTTATGCCCTACGTGCAAGTAACTAATTTATCGCGAACGCTGCAGCAGTTACAGCAGCGCGGTGTATGGATAGCTGGAACCACAGGGGAGGCAGAGCAAGACGTCTACCAGGCTAATTTATCGGGTCCACTGGCGATAGTCATGGGTGCAGAGGGCAAAGGCATGCGTCGTCTGACTAAAGAAAACTGTGATTTCCTGGTGAAATTACCTATGGCGGGTGAGGTGAGTAGCCTGAATGTCTCAGTCGCCACTGGGGTTTGTCTATACGAGGCCGTCAGGCAGAGAAAAAAGTAATTCTTCAATAAAAACAAGATTAAATAACCCGCTACTGCGGGTTTTTTTATATTAAATAGTATTGATTTTGCACAGATATTATAACTGTTTGCCACCCATCACGTGCAAATGAATATGATAGATAACTTGCCCGCCTTCTTTATTACAATTAAACACAGTGCGGTAGCCACTTTCTGCAATTCCCACTTTGGCGGCTAGAGTACTGGCAGTCTTGACTAATTTACCCACCAGTGGAGCATCGGCATCTGTCAGGTCATTTAAGGTACTAATGTGCTTTTTAGGGATGACTAAAAAATGATGTGGCGCCTTAGGGTATATATCATCAAATGCAATCATCTCTTCATCTTCATAGATAATTTTGGCCGGAATCTCTCGGTTGATAATTTTACAAAAAAGACAATCCATTATTTTCTCACTTTAAACATTAACAAACTAATTCAGGGACACGATGGTGGCTATGGGTATATTGCCTGGCTGCCATCACCTTGATGAACATTATAGCTTACAGGTCCACTTTGGAAGAGCGGATAACTCAATCGCTTATTATAACGCTATGAAATAGAGAAATGCTTGTTAAATCTTACCGCTGAGAAAAGCTACCTTGTTAGAGAGTAGGCGTGAGAGCCATAAAAATAGCATGCCTAATACCAGGCCCCAAAAAGCCGCTCCTATGCTGAAGAAATTCACTCCGGATACTGTGACTAACAAAGTAATCAGGGCAGCTTCGCGCTCAGTGCTTTTTTGCAGGGCAACATTTAAGCTATTAGCCAATGTGTTGAGTAGAGCTAGGCCGGCGATAGCCACTACTAGTGCCTTGGGGGCGATTAGAAATAGACTAACGACGGTGGCGCCAAACAGGCCAATAATAATATAGAAAACCCCCGTGCAAATACCGGCGATATAACGGGTCTTTTTATTGCTATCCACCTCTTGCGAACAGCAAATAGCGGCGGTAATAGCCGCTAAATTGTAGGAGAAGCCACCCAGAGGAGCCAGTAGAACGGTGCAGAGTCCGGTAACACATAGGGCTTGAGAGGTGGGGGGCTGGTAGCCAGCTGCTTTAAGGGTGGCGGCACCGGGGATGTTTTGGGAAGTCATAGTGACCACAAACAGCGGAATGGCTACGCTGATGATAGTGGCTATCGAGAAGCTGGGAGTGACCCACACAGGGACAGCAAAACTTAAATCTATGCTCTGCTGGATGAACAAGCCCTGTTGGGCACAAATCAAAACACCGAGCACTAATACACAGGGAATGTTGAAGTTTTTTAGCAATGGTTTTCCCAGTAAATAGCCGATGCCCATAGCAGCGACTAAAAATACCTCTTGCTGTAACGAGTGGAAAATCCCTATACCAAACTGAAACAGTATTCCCGCCAGCATCGCACTGGCGATAGACGGGGGGATCAGCTGTTGGATTTTATCAAACCAGCCACTGAGACCACAGATAAAGATCAGTAGGCCACAGACAATAAAACTGCCAATTGCCTGTTGCATCTCGACGCCTGCCAGCGAGGTAACTAATAAAGCGGCCCCCGGGGTGGACCATGCAGTGATCACTGGCATGCGGTAAACACTGGAGAGCGCAATGGAAGTAATACCCATGCCCACTCCCAGGGCCAGCATCCAGCTGTTTAATTGTTGCTGACTTGCACCTAGTGATTCAGCGGCCTGAAAGATAATAGCAACACTGCTGCTATAGCCGACTAAAACGGCGATGAAGCCCGCAGAAATATGAGAGAGTTTTAATGATTTCATAAATTTCCTTTACATTGAACTGCCAGTTGAATATGCAGAATAATAACGGGGTCTAGCAGTTCAATAAGTGTCGCTGAGCAGTTATAATTAGTTGTGCGCTATAGCGCACAGAAGGATATGTTATCATCGTGCGTTATAACGCACAATAGCTTGTGGTTGATTTATGTTTAATACGATTATTGCAAATAACTTAAAACAATTTCGAAACTCTCGTGGCTGGAGCTTAGCCCGAGCCGCCGATGAAACGGGTGTAAGCAAGGCAATGTTAGGTCAGATAGAGAGAGGCGAATCTAGTCCCACAATGGCCACCTTGTGGAAGATTACCCAAGGCTTTCAAATACCTATGTCCGTTGTACTCGAGCCACCGCGGGACAATTCCCAGAGTGTAGAACATCAGTCTAAAAAGCAGTTGAGCTTTGACGAGAATATACAGTTCAGGGTATTGTTTGCCTTTGACCCATTACTGCGCTGTGAAATGTTTGCCCACCAATTAGCGCCTGGAAAAACGCACTTGTCCAGCTCTCATGAAAGAGGGGTTATAGAAGATATTATTGTCATTGAGGGTGCTTTAGAGATTAAATTAACTGACCAGTGGCAGCTTTTACAGGCGGGGGAAACCTTAAGGTTCAAAGCTGATCAAGACCACGGCTATCGAAATAGTTCGGCTGAAAGAACTATTTTTCACAATGTTATTCACTACCCTAAAACGATTGCAGATCACTGATCTAAAAAAACTAGCGGCCAATTTAATAACCCAATAACAAGGACATCTATGCACAGATATAAAAGCCAGAGGACACAGGCCAGCTTTGGGTTACACGGGCATCAGGTTGTTAGTATGAGGGATAGTTTACAAGCTTATATGACCTTAGACCAGTCGGCTCCAGGTGATGCCTATGGTAGTGGTGCTATTATAAATGACTTTGAGCAAGAAATAGCCTTGGAGCTGGGCAAGCAGCTGGCAAATTTTTTTCCCAGTGGGACTATGGCGCAACAAGTTGCATTGCGAATAGCTTGTGATAACAGAGATATAGCCACAGTAGCCTACCATCCTCTTTGCCATCTGCAAATTCACGAACAGCAGGGATTAAAACACCTACATAGAATTGATAGTGTTTTGTTGGGAGAGCCTAATCGCTTGTTTAGTTTGCAAGACCTGCAAAACGTGGAAGCTGTTGCCGCGGTTTTATTTGAATTACCGCAGCGAGAAATTGGCGGCCAGCTACCCACTTGGGATGAGTTGCAAAAAATGTGTGACTGGTGCAGGCAGCGGGGGATTCACAGTCACTTAGATGGGGCCAGATTGTTTGAAATACTTCCATACTATAAAAAAACTGCCGCCCAAGTGTGTGCCCTGTTTGATTCGGTTTATATTTCGTTTTATAAGGGGTTTGGCGGTGTATCGGGAGCTATCTTGGCTGGTGACAGAGGCTTTATGGACAGTGCTAAGCTGTGGAAGAGGCGACAAGGTGGGGATATCTTTCAGCTTTATCCTTACATCGTCAGTGCCCAGTACAACTACCGATTGAGGCGAGATAAGATGCCGGTTTACTGGAAAAATGCATTGAGTTTGGCTGAGCAATTCAATCAGATACCGGGTATAAGTACAGTTCCGAAAAAACCTGTGAGTAACATGTTCCATGTATATTTCACAGTGGATAGCCAGTTGCTGGAAGCAAGTCTCATTGAGGTTCTGGAAAAGTATGATTTAGCGTTGTTGCCTGCCAGTAGATGCGATCGGGATAATAGAAAGTATTTTGAATTTTGGGTCGGAGATCAGTTTTCTGCGGTTGACCCCGAAATAGTGGCACAGGCAATGTGCTTTTTGGCCGCGGCGTTAAAAAGAGGAGCTGCAATTTAGCAATGAAGGTAAATTGCAGCTTGGCTATAGCGATTCCGGGCGCATCTCCGGGAAATGAAAAGTTTTCAGAATCTCCCCTTGAGCTGTCACCGACTCCAGGTGGATATCAAATCCCCACAGCTGATGTAAGTGTTGTAATACGCTGGGGACTGACTCGGCAAGTGGGCGTTGCTGATGGACAAAATGTCGCAGTGTCAGTGACCTGTCACCGCGCACTTCGACGTTGTATATTTGTATGTTGGGCTCCAGGTAGCCTAGATCATATTGATTAGCTAAGTCGTTACGCACTTGTTTGTAGCCTGCCTCATTATGGATAGCTGACACTTTTAGGGTTGGTTTATCGCTGTTATCTAAAATAGAGAAAAGTTTCAGCTCGCGGATTAAGCGCGGCGATAAATACTGGCGGATAAAGCTTTCATCTTTGAAATTTTTCATCACGTAATGGACTGTATCAAGCCAGGGGCTGCCCGCTATATCGGGGAACCACTCTCTATCTTCTGCTGTAGGATGCTGACAGATACGTTTAATATCTATCATCATGTTAAAGCCAAGAGTGTAAGGGTTAATGCCGTTGTAATAGGGGCTGTCAAAGGGAGGTTGATAGATAACACTCGTGTGGGACTGCAGGAACTCCATCATAAATCCCTCTGTAACCAATCCCTCCTCGTACATTTGATGTAATAGTGTGTAATGCCAAAAGCAGGCCCAGCCCTCATTCATTACTTGAGTTTGTTTCTGCGGGTAAAAATATTGTGCCATCTTACGTACGATACGAATTATTTCCCGTTGCCAAGGTTCCAGTAAAGGTGCATTTTTCTCGATAAAATACAGCAGATTCTCCTCTGGATCTTGGGGGAAGTTGGCTTGTTTGTTCTCAGATGATTCTTTTATAGTGACTGTGGTCCACAGTGTGTTGATGTGTCGCTGTATATACTCTTCTCGCTCAGCGACTTTTTTGCTCTCTTGCTCTGGGGTTAAAACCGGGGGGCGAATGTAGCGATTGACACCGAAATTCATCAAGCTGTGACAGGAATCTAACATAGCTTCGACAGCATCAATACCATGACGCTCCTCACATTTGGCAATATAGTTTTTGGCAAATACTAAGTAGTCAATAATGGCAGAGGCATCTGTCCAAGTGCGGAACAGGTAATTTCCCTTGAAGAAAGAATTGTGACCATAACAGGCGTGAGCGATAACCAGCGCCTGCATCATCATAGTGTTTTCTTCCATCAGGTAGGCGATACAGGGGTCGGAGTTAATCACAATTTCATAGGCGAGGCCCATGCGCCCGCGCTGGTAATTCTGGCTGGTGTCTAAAAATCTTTTCCCGTATGACCAGTGGTTGTAATGCAGCGGCATCCCCACTGATGCATAAGCATCCATCATCTGTTCAGAGTTAATTATCTCAATTTGATTCGGGTAAGTATCAAGTTTGAAGTTGGCTGCAATTCTACCGATTTCCGCCTCATAGCGTTCAATCAGCTCAAATGTCCATTCTGCATCTGTCGAAATAGGCGACTGTTTTTTCATATAGCTGCACTCACTTGTTCGCAGTTGATTATCTCAATTTGATTCGGGCAAGTATCAAGTTTGAAGTTGTCGGTAATACCACCGATTTGCGCTTCATAGCGTTCAATCAGCTCAAATGTCCACTGTGCATCTTTCGAAATAGGCGTCTTCTTTTTCATGTGATTGCACTCACTTAAAATAATTAGCAGGTATTCGAACCAGCACTTCAGTCTGAATTGAAGGGCAGAGAACTATAGGCGTAGAGAGAATTTTGCGCGTTAAAGCGTCAGGATTTCTGCTCAGTTTTGGAGGCAAAAAGCTCTCGAAATACCGGATAAATATCTGCACTGCCACGCACATTCTGCATAGCAAATTCATTGGCGAACTGTTCCTGGATGTTTTTATATTCGTTCCATAAGTTTTGATGCATGCCGGAGGTGATCTCGACGTAAGCAAAATATTGAATAATCGGCAGAATACGCTGCTGCAAAAGTTTGCAGCAAATTTCGGAATCGTTATCCCAATTATCCCCATCCGAAGCTTGAGCTACATAAACATTGTACTGATCTTGCGGGTAGCGCTGCTCGATGATATCCGCAGTTAGTTCCAGCGCACTGGAGACGATGGTACCGCCTGTTTCTCTAGAGTAAAAAAACTCTTGTTCATCTACTTCGGTGGCTCGGGTGTGGTGGCGAATAAATACAACCTCGGTCTTTTGATAATTGCGACGAATAAATAGATACAGCAAAATGAAAAATCGTTTGGCCAGCTCTTTAATGGTTTGGGTCATGGAACCTGAGACATCCATCACACAGATAATCACCGCTTTTGAGGAGGGCATCGGTACGCGTACATAATTGCGATAGCGCAAATCAAAAGTGTCAAGAAACGGGATTCTCTTTTTATCTATTTGTTTTAGTTCACTTATTTTTTTCTTTAAATCGATAATTTTTCGACTGTTGCTCTCGTTGACAGGTTGTTCTTCGAGTGCCCAGAGGCTTTTTTTGAGTTCGGTAAGCTCTTTTTTTCCAGGACCTGATAATGCAATTCTGCGGGCGTAAGCGGCGCGTAATGAGCGAATTAAATGCAGCTTTTCGGGAGAACTATGGCTGGTAAATCCTGCGTGATGGGTTTCAAAATTGGTCGTGCTTTTAAGCTGTTTTTTAACCAGATAAGGCAGTTCAAGGCCCTCAAACATAAAGTCTAAGAATTCATCCTGACTGATATGGAAAGTAAACTCATCTTCCCCCACACCGGTATTGCTGGCGCTGCCTTCACCTGAACCACTACCGCTGCCCCCGCCTTGATCAGGGCGCTGAAATTCATCCCCGGTACTAAACTCTTTGTTGCCGGGAAACACTCGAGTCTGACTGCCGCCTCTGCCGTGTTGAAAAAATGGCTCAGTGGTTGCGTCGCGATCGATAGTAATATCGCTACCTCTGTCGACGTCTTCAATAGAGCGCTTCTTCAGAGACTCTTCAACAGCGCGCTTAATCTGTTTGCGGTAGCGCTTGAGAAAACGTTGCCTATTGACGGCGCTCTTCTTTTTACTATTTAGGCGACGGTCGATGATATAACTCATATTCCGTATTCCTATGTCAGGAGAGAACCGCAATAAGCTTGCTGATTCTCTAAATGTGTAGAAGTCCTACATACAACACTACGCTTGTGGACCAAGTTAGCAACTCAATATCCGCCCGGCTGTAAGCTAAACCGGGTGATTAACAGCTACTGGGACTTTCTAACTCTTATATACCACTCAGATAATAACCTCACCTGTTTCTCGGTATAGCCACGTTTGGTCATGCGTTTCACAAACTCAAAGTGTTTGTTGTTTTCATCGGTAGACGCCTTGGTATTGAAAGAGATCACCGGCAGTAAATCTTCGGTGTTGGAAAACATTTTTTTCTCTATTACCGAGCGCATTTTTTCAAAACTCATCCAAGATGGATTTTTTCCGTCGTTACTGGCCCTGGCACGCAGTACAAAGTTAACAATTTCATGGCGAAAATCTTTGGGGTTACTGATGCCAGCGGGCTTTTCAATTTTTTCCAGCTCTTCGTTGATATTCTGTCGGTTGAGCATATCACCCGTCTCCGGATCACGGTATTCCTGATCCTGGATCCAGAAATCGGCATAAGTTACATAGCGGTCAAAGACATTTTGTCCGTATTCAGAATAGGACTCCAAATAGGCGGTTTGAATTTCTTTACCTAAAAGCTCGATGTATTTAGGGGCTATATACTCTTTAATAAAGCCGATATATTTGTCCTGAACTTCTTTAGAAAATTGTTGCTGCTCTATTTCTCTCTCCAATACATACATTAAGTGCACTGGGTTGGCGGCAATCTCAGTGGGGTCAAAATTAAATACTTTTGACAAAATCTTAAAGGCAAAGCGGGTCGACAAACCGTTCATGCCTTCATCGACACCGGCGTAATCCTTATATTCCTGAATGGGTTTTGCCTTGGGGTCTGTATCTTTTAAATTATCTCCATTGTAGATGCGCATCTTGGAATATATATTGGAGTTTTCTGGCTCTTTTAAGCGCGACAGTACTGAAAATTGGGCCAGCATATTTAGCGTGTCTGGGGCGCAGGGGGATTCGGACAGTGAGCTTTCACGCAACAGCTTTTCATAGATTTTAATTTCTTCAGAGACCCGGATACAGTAGGGGATTTTTACGATGTTTACCCGGTCAATAAAGGCCTCATTGGTTTTGTTGTTTTTAAATGACTGCCACTCAGATTCGTTAGAGTGCGCCAGGATGATGCCGGAAAATGGAATGGAACCCATGCCCTCTGTGCTGTTGTAATTGCCTTCTTGTGTCGCAGTGAGCAGTGGGTGCAATACCTTAATTGGCGCCTTGAACATTTCCACAAACTCCATCAACCCCTGATTGGCACGACAGAGGGCTCCGGAGAAACTATAGGCATCGGGATCTTGCTGAGGAAACTCTTCCAATTTACGGATGTCGACCTTACCCACCAGGCTGGAGATGTCTTGATTGTTATCATCGCCAGGCTCGGTTTTAGCGATGGCTACTTGATTAAGTATTGAGGGGTAGAGCTTAATCACTGTAAATTTTTCAATATCACCGCCGTATTCGTTAAGGCGTTTCACAGCCCATGGCGAGATAACGCCTTTTAGGTAGCGGTTGGCAATACCGTACTCGCGCTCAAGTATTTCCCCGTCTTCGCGGGGGCTGAATAATCCCAGTGGTGACTCGAACACAGGAGAGCCTTTTATCGCATAAAATGGAATATGTTCCATCAGCTCCTTAATCTTCTCGGCGATAGACGATTTACCGCCGCCTACCGGGCCCAGTAGATAGAGAATTTGTTTGCGTTCTTCCAAGCCTTGAGCGGCATGGCGAAAATAGGCAACGATGTTTTCTATAGCATCTTCTGCGCCGTAGAACTGGTCAAAACTGGGGTAGCGTTTTATGACTTTGTTGGAAAAAATCCGGCTTAGTACAGGGTCTCGTGCAGTGTCAATCAGCTCAGGCTCGCCGATCGCATGTAGCAAACGTTCGGCGGCACTGGCATATGTTTCAGGTTTGTCTCTGCACAACTGCAGATATTCTTGAAGGGATAATTCTTCTTGAGTGGTAGATAGAAAACGTGCTTGATAGCGCTCGAAGATACTCATGATGATCACCTTCTATGTTAAGGAAGTCACCGATTAGCATAGAGGGTCGCTTACCATCGGTACTCCACTATTCATAGTTAATTGATTGTCTGACCTGGATGAGATTTTTCTCATCTAAATCAACCTCTATTTGAATTATAGACGCTCCTTTGGCATTGACACTTTTAAAGTTAAATTAATTGTGTCTCAGAGAAGGTCAGGCAAATGTTTAAAACGGCAGTGTATAAGTATTGTCTTTTAGAACACGCGAATATTGTAGGGTTTCGCTGGGGTAGAACAGCCCGTTTATGCTGGATGACCCTTAGAGGTATTGACTGGATCTGGAAATACTCTGTTGGCCAGAGGCATGTGGACTTGAACAATTGTTCGTTAGACCTTTAACAGTATGACTTAATCACAAGGTATAAGTTCCTTTAATTGCAGGGCAACTATTTGTAAATTGCAGGTAAAAAGTGCATCGAAAACTGAACTTATCGGGATTTTAAAGGTTACATAGTAAGGGTGGCTAATAAAGGTCGCTCTGCTGGTTAATTAGCAGTGTTTAGGGATACTGCTTTTAGTTTATTACCAGTATAATCTGGGATTGACCCAATACGAATACTAACAATAGGCTCATATGCGAATTCTAACATTGACATTTCTCTCGCTAATCCTCGCACACTCGCCAATCACCCATGCTATACAGGACTACGGTGTTTCCAAGGGGGCGGAAGAGCTGCTTTTACAGGGATTCGAATCTATAGCGGAGCAGAAATTTGATATAGCGCTTGAACAGATGCAAGAACTGGTTACTATCAGACCCGATTTTCGATTGGCGCAGTTAGTCTACGCCGATTTGTTGATCGCTCAGGTAAATCCTCTGTCGCAAGTGGGCAGCAGTTTTACCGGTGACCAGCAGACAAAACTCAAAGGTTTGATTGCAGAGGCGAAGGCCAGAATTAATCTGCGTAAAACTAAACCGGGCCCCGATTTAATTCCTCAGGACATAGTGCTACTCAGTGATAAGCAGAAATACGTCATAGTGCAAGACATGAGTTTGTCTCGGTTGTTTGTTTTTGAAAATAGAAACGGGGTGCCGTTTTTAATCAAAGACTATTACGCCTCCCACGGCACTGGAGGCACCGGCAAGAGAAAGCAGGGTGATCGTAAATCACCGGTGGGTGTATATTTCACCACCGGACGGCTGTTAGATGAAAATTTGCCCGCCAGATATGGTGCCGGAGCACTGCCACTTAATTACCCAAATGCATGGGATTACAGGAATAAACGCACTGGCAATGGTATTTGGCTACACGGATCCCCAGTAGATACTTATAGCCGTCCGCCGCTCGCCAGTTTAGGTTGTTTGTCACTGACCAATCCAGATTTTCAAGAAGTTGATCAACTGATTAAAAATGGCACGCCAATGATCTTAGGAGAGAATCTAACATGGATCTCCAGAGAGGCATGGAAAAAGCAAAAAAATGAAATGATCGCTGTGGTCAAAGATTGGGAGGCCGATTGGGAGAGTTTAGACTACAACCGCTATATAGAAAATTACTCGCAGAGTTTTAGTGATGGCAAAATTAAATTTCAGAAATTTGCCGCGCATAAGAAACGTGTTAACAGTGCCAAGGCATTTATCGAAATTGGCTTAAACGATTTAAACATATTTACCTACCCGGACTCAGATTTAATGGTAGTTTCTTTTGATCAGCAATATAAATCCAGCAACTATAAAGGTTCCGGTCTGAAGAGGCAGTATTGGCAAAAAGAAACGGACGGCTGGAAAATAGCCTACGAGGGCGCGCCATCTCAAGGGAAACCTTAAATTAGCGGCTGTAGTCTCACTCTCAGTGTTGCTGATCGTTAATAATAATAAAGCCAGTAACACTTTAATCTTTTCCAACAGGGATGAACGAAGTGCAAAACCTATCAAGTCAGCAAAGCATCGTGCGAACTGATTTTACCTTAAAATATTATGCTCTGGATGAAAAACTAGCCAGCGATCCGCTACTAAAAGTTCATGGCCCTGATGCTGGGTTGTTCATACGCAGTTGGTTGGAATATGCAGAGGCCGGTGGTAACTGCATTATTCATTGGGCAGAGGGCGACTTTGCTACCCTGCTAAGCAGCATTAATGATAGATTTCAATCCAATGTCGATAGCACTGATGGTTTACTAGAGCTTTTGGCAGAGCAAGGGGCACAGCGAAAAGTAATATTTGTAGTTGATGCGCAACAGGTCCCCAGCACACAATTTTCTCTACTATTTCAGACTCTACGCAATAGCGATTCACAAAACAAAACAGACATTGCCACGCGATACCCTGCCAAATTGGTGCTGTATTTTAAGGCTGAAGAGATTGCCAGTTATCAAAAAGTGCTTAGTGCTTTTAGCCAGTCTTTGCAAATTGGTGCTGCTGCTGGACAAGGCGTAGCTGCTGGGAAAAAATATTTTGCAACTGGGATGCTCGGCGCTTTACTGCTCGCCTTCATTATAGGCGGCGTTAGTTACTGGCAAGTGCTGAAAAATAGCGACAGCGAGTTTTCTCTGTGGATAGCAAACATCAGCGGCTGGCAGCCGGACCCCGGTACTGCAAAGCTGTCCAGTGCTGGGGCTGCGAGGGATGACAACTTCACTAGTGCTGATGCTGCTCCCAAAGCAAAAAATACTAATCTATTAGCCAGTGGCGACTCCGCCGCGACTATAAGCAAAACACAATCAATAGCAGCGACTGAAAATGTTGAGCCCGCAGTTACAGCTGTTATTGAAGATAATAATGTTACTGTAAAAAACGTTACGGAAAAAAATGCGGCTATAGCGAAGCCTGCTGATAAAAGTGCAGAGGTAACGGATAATCAAAGCGGGTTGTTGTTGCAAGATAGCAATGCCTCAAGCTCAATAGCGGGTGCCTCAGGCGCTATTACCCTGATCGATGACCAAGTAACACAGACAAGTAAGGACGACCCAGAGGCGGTTGCAGAGCTTATCGCAACAACCGATACTCAAATCCCGCCCCAGCAGGCAGAGCTAGCTACAACTGAGGCTGACGCCAACACAGAAGAGCAAGTGCTGACAGTGGGAAAAAAGGCAGACACAGGGCAGCAATCTATCGCCAGTGCTGAGAGTATAGAAAGCCCGACAGTCATCATTGATCCAGTTGTAACAGAAAAAGATCAGCAATTAGTGGTGCAGCAACACTTAGAGTTATTAATCGACGATTGGATCGCGGCATGGCAGCAGCAGGACTTCAAAAAATACAGCGCTTTTTATGGGCCAAAATTCACAGTTGGTAAAAAGCTTAGTCACAGAGGCTGGCTTAAGTGGCGCAAGCAGCGTATTGAAAAACCTAAATGGATCAAATTGTCTCGCTCAGCGATCAGTTTTATCACTCCTGATGGCGATGAGCAGGTGAGTATGACCTTTACTTTAAATTACGAGTCGCCTAACTACCAAGATGAGACTTTAAAAAAGTTAACATTAAAGTCATCCGCACAGAGTTATCAAATCATTCTCGAAGAGAATGTGCAAGTGACCAGAATCCGCTAGCAGCGTCTACCCTCTAGAAAGTTTAAGGAGGGCTCAGGCTCTCCTTTTTTACGGCCGGAGAAGGCTTTAAGTCGCAAGTAGTTAGTATTTAGTAGTTACTGCAAATGGCTATGGATTCACTAGAGGGGGTGCAGCAGGTAGGTAACAAAATTAGGCGATAAAAAAAGCGTATTTACCGAGGTAAATACGCTTTTTTTATGAGTGCTAGTGTAACGGTCAATTATATATTTTGTTCCTTACTGATCAGCCATTTAGCGCCTACTTTTCTTAACGTTAGCTTTTTCTTGGTTTGATCTTTGTAGGTGTTGGCTTGATACTTTTGCAAGAAAGTAACTTCAACAACGCCGCTAGCGATTCTGGTGCTTTTAAGGTTTGAGAGTTTTACTTTAATAAAAGCAGGCTTAGTGAGTCTAGAAGTACGCAGCTTTCTCCACTGAGTATGGCTCACATTTTTCTTTGGCTTATAGCCATCCACATAGCTACCTAGATATGCATTTACGTTTTGTGTCGACCAGGTCCAGCTCCAGCGATTAACTGCTTTGATGGCAGCAGCAGTACTGCTCCCTTGGGCTTTGGCGGTTTTAGTGGTGTTGTTAGTGTCGACTCTTACAATACTTTGCTTAACTGCAGGGGCTTTCTTAGCCGGTTTAATCACCAGTTTAGCGATTTCTACTTTAGGCTCCGGATCGCTGAGTTTTGGAATAGGCAGCGCTACTTGTTTTCTGGCCGCGATCACTATAGGTTTAGCAGGCTCAGTGATACTTTTACTTGTTTTCCTGGCAGTGCTGCTAGCTGCAACTTTGCTGGTCAGCTTTTTATCGGTGCTGTTGGCCGCTATGCTCGAACTTAGACTTGCGTGGGAGACGGCGGGTAAGCTGGGACTGGATATTCTTCTCAGCACTATTAAATTTGGCGTCTGTTTAGTATCGGAGTTCAAATCCAGGGCGCGGTTGTAGGCTAGCGAGGCTACAGATGAGTATACTTCCCGAAGATTTTCATTTACTTGCGCGTAGCTAGGGTGGGTTGAGAAGGCCAGCAGTAAAGTCTCAATAGCCTTGCCATAATCACCTTGATCCGAGTAAATGATCGCAAGGTTATTATACAGTTCAGGAGAAGTTGGGTGGCGAGCTATAGCATTTCGCAATAGTGATTCTGCCTCTTTGACCTCGCCCATGTTATTCAAAACCAGGCCCTTGGTCAGTTCAGCTTCCAGGTTGTTTGGGTGTTGCGCAAGGAAAGTATTGATCGCTGCCATAGCATTGCGATGCTCACCCCTTTGAGTCATTGCCTCAATGCGCACCAATTCTGGATCAGTGGCGGCCGGGTTGCGAACTTGTAGCGCTTTAGTGGAAGGCGTCGATTTACTGATTGCCGAGTCAGGGTTTTCCTTGATGGTTTTTAACCAGGATTTTATATCCGAGAGCTTGGAGTTCATCCAGGCCTCAGTATTCGGGTTATTAACGGTATCAGTGGAATCAGTCCCTTCTCTCTGCGCTTGTTCATTGCAGCTATAGTCACTGGAGGTGCCACCATTTCGACAGTATTCTTGAGTACCGTTTGCAGTAGCCGAAGTATTTTTATTAGCATCTAGTTTGCTGGCACTACAACCGGAGGCAATTAATGCGGTAATAAGTACGGCCAGTTTAGTTCGTTTTAAATCCATGAAAAGCACATTGTATCCAGTCAATAAGGAAAAATTTTTGCAAGCTGCATCAACGGTCTGCAAGTGCTATACACTGTGTTACCGGTGGGTTTGCAGCAGGGTCCCTGAGTTTTTAATCAGCACTTATCAAGAGGGCTATAATAGCTCTTAAGTAACAGTAACTGGTTGTATTGTTTTATTAAAGACAAGTAATAGTATCTGTGTAGAAACAGCCTGTAAAGCTATTGATAAATTAAGCTTATGCTAACGTTTCAGCGACAGTCACTTAGACAGTGATGTCGCTGGCTGATAACTAAGCCTGGCTCTCTCTATCGATCGCCCGATAGGCGATGTCAGTGCGATAAAAAGCTTGCTGCCACTGGATATTTTTCACTGTTGAATAAGCAGCGCGCTGGGCACTAGTGACAGTATCGCCCAGTGAGGCAATGCATAATACCCGCCCACCAGTGGTCACTAGTTGATCATCCACAATGGCAGTGCCAGCGTGAAAAACTTTAGTATCACTGGAGTGCGTACTATTGATCGTTATCGGGTTGCCTTTTGCGTAGCTATCCGGGTAGCCACCTGAGGCCATCACTACTCCCACTGCAGGACGTGGATCCCACTGTACATCTAAGCGTGAAAAGTCACGATCCAGCGCGGCGTTACACATATCGACAATGCTGGTTTTTAGGCGCAGCATAATCGGCTGAGTTTCCGGATCGCCGAAGCGGCAGTTGAACTCAATAACTTTTGGCTGGCCGCTATCGTCGATCATCAATCCTGCGTACAAAAAGCCTGTATATTCGTGTCCTTCAGCTTTCATGCCAAGTACCGTAGGCATAATCACCTGATCCATAATTCGCTGGTGGATTTCACTGTTGACCACAGGGGCAGGTGAGTAGGCACCCATGCCTCCGGTATTGGGGCCAGTATCGCCGTTACCAACACGCTTATGATCTTGGCTGGTGGCCATAGGTAAAACATTGTCACCATCAACCATAACAATAAAAGAGGCTTCTTCGCCCTGTAAAAACTCTTCGATCACCACTGTGCTACCGGCATCACCGAATTTGTTGCCCGCCAGCATATCGCGAACAGCTGCTTCCGCCTCTTCAAGTGTCATAGCGACAATTACGCCCTTACCGGCGGCCAGGCCATCGGCTTTAATAACGATCGGAGCGCCCACTTTTTGCAGGTAACTGATCGCGGGGTCGATTTCGGTGAAGTTCTGATAGGCACCAGTAGGTATATTCTGGCGCTGCAAAAAGTCTTTGCTAAAGGCTTTAGAGCCCTCCAGCTGTGCAGCGGCGGCCGTGGGGCCAAAAATTGCTAGGTTTGCAGCTCTAAAGTCATCTACTACGCCTGCGACCAACGGGGCTTCGGGGCCTACGATAGTTAAGCTTACTTGATTGTCTTGAGCAAATTTGATCAGCGCAGCAGAATCTGCGATGTCCAATGGCACATTTTGCATTTTTGCCTCAGTGGCAGTACCACCGTTGCCTGGGGCGACAAAAACTGTTTCAACATTGGTATCTTTAGCTGCAGACCAGGCCAGTGCGTGTTCTCTACCACCGGAACCTAAAATAAGTACGTTCATTGTTGGAGCTCCAAAATATTGCCAGGCCCGTTTGACAGCGGGCCCGATAGAGAAAGTTTTAGTGTCTGAAGTGGCGCATGCCAGTGAAAACCATCGCCATACCTGCGGCATCGGCTGCGGCTATCACTTCGTCGTCACGCATCGAGCCGCCCGGTTGAATTACCGCGCTTATACCTGCAGCTGCGGCAGCTTCAATACCGTCGCTAAACGGGAAGAAAGCATCGGAAGCCATCACTGACCCCGCAACTTGTAAGCCTTCATCGGCCGCTTTAATGTTGGCAATCTTGGCGCTGTACACGCGGCTCATCTGACCGGCACCAATACCGATACTCTGGCCGTCTTTAGCGTAGACAATTGCATTAGATTTTACGTATTTAGCTATTTTCCAGCAGAACAATAAGTCCTGGATTTGCGCCGCTGATGGAGCAACCTTAGTGACGACTTTTAAATCTTGCTCAGTGATAATACCCATGTCTCTATCTTGAACTAACAGGCCACCGTTAACCCGCTTATAATCTAACCCGTTCAGGCGAGTCTTGGCGAACTCGCCACAGATCAATACTCTGACGTTAACTTTAGCGGCTAATACCGCCTTGGCAGCATCGTCAATACTGGGGGCAATGATTACTTCAACAAACTGACGTTCGATAATCGCGCTGGCAGTCGCCGCATCTAAAGTACGGTTAAAAGCGATGATGCCGCCAAACGCTGAGGTCTTGTCAGTGGCATAGGCCAAGTTATAGGCTGTTAACAAATCGCCACCAATAGCAACACCGCAAGGGTTGGCGTGTTTAACAATAACGCAGGCTGCTTCGCTAAAAGATTTAACACACTCTAGTGCCGCATCGGTATCTGCGACGTTATTGTAAGAGAGGGCTTTGCCTTGCAGTTGTACTGCAGTGCTGATAGACGCTTCACCCGGGTTGCTCTCGACATAAAAAGCTGAGCGCTGGTGGCTGTTTTCGCCGTAGCGCATATCTTGTTTTTTGATAAACTGGCTATTAAAAGTGCGTGGGAACGCTGAGCTATCCACGGGCGCCTGAGTATCATCGGCGGCGGTTGGTCCTTCTACTACCGCACCTAGATAGTTGGCAATCATGCCGTCGTAGGCAGCGGTGTGTTCAAAAGCTTGTACGGCTAAGTCGAATCTGTCGGCAATAGTTAAACCGTTGTGTTGGTTTATTTGCTCTAGTATATGTGGATAACTGCTGGCATTAACAACAATCGCCACATCTTTATGGTTTTTGGCCGCAGAGCGAACCATAGTCGGACCGCCAATGTCGATGTTCTCAATTGCCAGTGGCAAGTTGCAGTCAGGGCGCTCAATGGTTTGCTTGAAAGGATACAAATTGACGACGACCATATCGATAGGGTCAATACCGTGCTCAGTCATTACCGTATCGTCGATGCCTCTGCGAGCCAAAATTCCACCGTGGATTTTAGGGTGCAAGGTCTTAACCCTGCCGTCCATCATCTCGGGAAAGCCGGTGTAGTCAGATACTTCAGTAGCGGGGATGTTGTTATCCCTTAACAGTTTGAAAGTACCGCCTGTGGATAGAATTTCAACGCCACTGCTCTGTAGAGCTGCCGCGAATTCTACGATGCCGGTTTTATCTGAAACACTGATCAGTGCTCTGCGAATAGAAGTATATTTCTGCTCTGCCATTTTAATGCCATTATCTCTGAGTAAAAGGGAACTGGGAAATCTGTCGGTAAATTTGTCTTTGCAGGAGAGCGCGCGAGGTATTGCAGGGGATAGTATTTACACTGCTGGTAAATGTATAGCTTGTAAGGGGTAAAGCTAGATTATCCATAGTCAATACTCGGTTAAATCTCTTAGCTTCCTGGCCAAATTACGGATAACACAGCCTGCTGCTAAACAATAGTTTAATAACAGGCTGTGTTTTTGCTAATTAGCGTTTTACAGTAAACCGTATTCTTTTAACTTTTTACGCAGTGTACCGCGGTTTAAGCCCAGTAATTCTGAGGCTTTAGTCTGATTGTCTTTAGTGTAAGCCATTACTGTCTCTAGCAATGGAGCCTCGATTTCAGCGAGTACCATCTTGTAGACGTCAGTCACAGGCTGACCGTCTAGCTGTCTGAAGTAATTGTTCATGGACGTTTCAACACTATCCCTTAAAGTCTGGCCTTGAGTGATGACCGGGTTGGAAGCAGGGACGAAGTTAGCTTGCTGATTTTCTATTGTGTTCACGTTACATTGTATCCGAAATTAAATGTTAAGCGGCAGTTGTGGTTAACTGAGCGTTTATAAAGTACTGCTCTATCGCTGCCAATTGTTTATCTCTACTATCCAGTTTATTAAAGCTGGAGCGAAATGTTTTACTGTCTTGCATAGATTGTAAATACCAAGCTACATGTTTACGAGCAATTCGCACTCCCAGGTAGTCACCATAAAATTGGTGTAGGGCATGTAAATGGGTAATTAAAACTTGCTTGATCTCTTGTATCTGGATAGCGGGTAAGTGCTTACCAGATGCTAAATAGTGATCAATTTCTCTAAAAATCCAAGGGCGTCCCTGCGCTCCTCTCCCAAGCATTACAGCATCGGCATTGGTAAAAGCTAGCACTTGTTGCGCTTTTTCCGGGCTGTCGATATCACCGTTGGCAAACAGCGGGATATCAATAACCGCAGCGACATCGGCGATGGTTTGGTATTCGACCTCACCTTTAAAAGCACAGGCCTTAGTGCGCCCGTGTACTGCCAGTGCAGCTATGCCAATATCCTCAGCCATTCTAGCAATAGTCGGCGCATTAATATTGTGTTTGTCCCAACCAGTGCGAATCTTCAGGGTAACTGGAACATCCACAGCGCTAACCACGGCCTGTAAAATAGAGCGTACTAAAGGCTCGTCTTTCAACAGTGCCGATCCCGCCGCCTTACTACATACTTTTTTAGCCGGGCAGCCCATATTAATATCAATAATCTGAGCGCCACGTTCTACATTCATCTTTGCTGCATGAGCCATCATCTGTGGATCGCCACCGGCAATCTGCACAGATCTTGGCTCTATTTCAGAATCGTGGTTTAAACGAAAACTTGATTTTCGCGAGTTCCAAAGTTTGGTATCGCTGGTCACCATTTCTGAAACCACAAGCCCTGCTCCCAATTGTTTACACAGTCGCCTAAAGGGCTGATCTGTGACACCTGCCATAGGCGCAAGGATGACCTTGCTGTCTATGTGGAAGGAGCCGATTTGAAACATAGTGTGCCTTAAAAATATTTTCGTTCCACTCAGGCTGAACATTCAGGCTTGAGAGATAGTTTACTTGAATAATAAAGGTGGCGAATTCTACACACATTCAGCGCAATTCACCATGATTTTTTTGGCTGATTTTTGATCGTTTAGGCTTGACTAATGGCTAATATCTGCAGGGGAAATCAACTGGAGTTTATAATTGAGTCCACGGCTGGCCGTTTGCAGTATGGAGAGCTGGCCAGTTATTATCTGCGCCGGTTCGATTTTGCTCGGTACTGGGCTCTGATGACTCAAGTACTGCTGTGCACTAAACTCGCGCTGGGCTACTAGACGTCCCTGCAAGTCACTAAAAATAAGTTTTACGTCAGGCAAGTGTTGTTCGAATGTCGCCTTGTTAGTAAAACTGAAGTTGATCGCCAATAAGTTCTTGTATTGGCTGTCAGGTTCAATCGACAGTGATAGTTGCTCCAGGGATTCTATGATGGGTCTGTCCGGGTGTAACAATTGAGCGGCCTTTAAGTAGATCGGTTGCAGCCAGGGAATCTTCGACCAACTATTACTATTGAAATACAGCAGCTGCAAACTGGCAGTTATCAGCAGCGAGATACAGAGAACAAGCATGCTGCGACTGGTTTTAGAAGGCCTGTGGGGCCGCTCACTCCCATGGTAGTGGGTAGCTGCTGCTATTCTCTGGCTGGGGCTGAACTTTAGTTTAGGAGAGGACTCAGTGCTGTTTTTCGTTTCCTGCTCCTCGTCCTGTAGCTGGTTTCTTTTTGCATCAAACATACAGCCGCATTGCTTACAGCGAATTTTACCCGCTGCCAAAGTGAACTGGCCGGGCGTGACCCGCCAGTATTTAAAACAACTGGGACATTTAGTAATGTATTGAGCAGAAGAAGCCATAGTGATTATTTTCTAGTGCCGGTCACCCTGATCCAACCGTCGAGTTCAACGGCTGGATCCAGTGTGAACCAAGTGGAATAGGCGTCAATAATGTCTTGCAGTTGATCGACTAAAAGCCCCGATAGCGCCAGTAACCCGTTGCTGTTTACCCTCTGTGCAAGTGTGGGAGCCAGCTCGACTAAGGGGCCGGATAATATATTAGCCACTAAAATGTCGGATTTCTGCGCTGGTGCGTGCTCGGGAAGGTAGGTACTTAGCTGTGATTCATGCAGAGAATTTCTTTGCAGGTTAGTCTCAGTTGCCTGCAGTGCCTGCAAGTCGATATCCACAGCCAATACTGATTTGGCACCTAAGAGCAGGGCCGCTACCCCCAAAATACCAGAGCCACATCCGTAGTCGGTCACGGTTTTGTTCTGACATTCTATACTGTCTAACCAGCGCAGGCAGAGCTCAGTCGTCGGGTGAGTACCCGTGCCAAATGCCAGCCCTGGATCTAACATTAAATTAATTGCATCCGGATTGGGGGCGTCACACCAGCTGGGACATACCCAGAGCCTTTGGCCAAATTGCATCGGTTTGTAAGACTTCATCCACTCCCTTTCCCAGTCTTTATCTTCCAGTATCTCTATGCGTAATTCAGGAAAAGGCTCTTTGGATTCCTGCTGTTTATATGCCTGGCGCAACTGCTGCTCCATTTCTTGCATATCCTGCTGAGCATCAAATAGCCCACTGATTACTGTATTGGTCCACAGTGGTGTTGTGCCCAACTCGGGTTCATAAATAGGCTTGTCCTCGCTGTCCTGATAAGTCACGGATAACGCGCCTGCTACCAGTAGCAAATCTTCGAACTGGTCTGCCAGTTGGGGTTTGATTTCAATTTTAACTTGTAGCCAGGGCATAGATGTTCCTTAAATAGCGAGAGTGTCGTACAAATTCATAGACACTTAAAACTGCTAAGTCTACAAGAATCATAGCGAAGATTCATCTCTGTTAAGCAGGGCATAACTGCTATAGCGGTAACGGAGCAGATAAGGTATTTTGTCTCGGCGTTAAAGTTTTCAACGCAAGGGTGAAATACTTACAAGTAAGTAGGAGGCCAGTACCGCAAAACAGAAGCTTGAGTGTTGCCCAGAGTGCAGTAATGCAGTCAATAAAATCTTTAGTTACAACAGAGGCAGTCGATAGGTGAATAATTTTAATCGCTACTAAACCGGCTAAGTAGCGACTTTATTTTCCTCTGCTGAACAACTAGCAGCTAGCTTAATTGATTACATTTTCAGGCAATGAGGTGATTTAAAAGCATTGTTCGCGCGATGTAATTGAGTATAGTTGTGCAATCTAGGGAAGAAGTTGCATCTTTAAAATTCGTGGCAATAAAACCACTGCACCGTAAATTGAATATTATTAGGCCTTTATGACAGAGCACTCAAACAATAGTTCGATAAAAAACCCTTGCGTCGGTGTTTGCGCCCTAGATGATAGGGACTTGTGTATTGCCTGTAAAAGGTCGGGGATCGAAATAGCCGAGTGGGGGCTGTATACGCCTGTGCAAAAAGTGTCTGTATTACAAAGCATCCAGCAGCGTTTTGCCGATGATGACTGAGAATGTTGAGGAAAATTAATGCACTATAAAAATATTGAATACGCAGCTTTTAAGGCCTGGCCGGCGAAAGAGCAACATGGCAGTGACGCTGTGGTGATGCGCTTTGCAGATGGTTATACCAAGAGAGCCAACAGCGCTACGGTACTGAGCGCTTCAAACACTGAAGATGCAAGCTTAAGGCGTAGTTGTGAGCAGTTTTATCTGCGGCGGAATTTACCTTGCATTATTCGCATCACCTCCCGTTCGCAAGCACATCAGTTGGACGTGCATCTGGCCGGTTGTGGTTACGAGTACCGGGATAGGTCTTTAATATTGGATAGGGTGCTTAGCGGCGAACAGCAACCTAGTGCGTCGCTGCAAGAATCGCAACAAGGATCAGGTTTAGTGATTGTGCAACCGCGGCAGTGGCTACAGGAATTTTGTCAATTAAGTGGCAGCGATTATCAAGAGCATCTGGCGCATTTGGCTATATTAGAGCGAATTGACCAGCAGATGATATTGGCTCAGTGGCAAGTGCAGGGGAGGGTAGTTGCCTGTGGGGTTGGAGTAATCAGTAACGGCTATTTTGGCGTTTTTGATCTGCTTACAGATCCCGCGAGTAGGAATTGTGGATATGCCACAAAGCTGTTAAGCGCGATGTCCAACTGGGCAATAGAGCATGATGCGACGCACAGCTATCTACAAGTTGTTGCCGCTAATACTGCCGCCATCAACTTGTATCAAAAATTAGGTTACCGTCAGAGTTACGAGTATTGGTATCGAATTAAGGAAAATTAGTCAAGCTTGCAACTGCGCCGAAAAGAGCATTTGCTTTAAGCTTGAAAGTTTAAGGTTGAAATTGTTTTTGATTCTTGGCAGTATTGAAGAAATAGCTGTCCAATTAAAATCAGTAGCAGCTAAATCTTAAACGTTAAGGATATATAAAATGAGTTGCCCCTATAATCCAGCATCGGACGGTGCAGAAATGGACTTCAATGACAAAATGTCATATGGAGACTATCTACAATTAGATAGTATCTTAAATAGCCAAACTCCTTTGTCAGAAGCCCACGATGAAATGTTGTTCATAATTCAGCATCAGACATCTGAGTTGTGGTTAAAATTGGCGATCCATGAGATGCATGCCACTTTACACGAGATCAGAACGGACAACTTGCGCCCGGCCTTTAAACATTTGAGCCGCGTATCGAGAATCTTTGAGCAATTAAACAGTGCCTGGGATGTGTTGCGTACAATGACTCCTAGCGAGTACACCA
The DNA here is from genome assembly GCA_002163025.1 of 'Osedax' symbiont bacterium Rs2_46_30_T18. Lineage (GTDB taxonomy): Bacteria > Pseudomonadota > Gammaproteobacteria > Pseudomonadales > Balneatricaceae > Rs1. Next base: position 5,565 of record MABF01000048.1, on the reverse strand, counting down.
CCTTTCGCGATTCGCTCGGTCAGTCTTCTGGGTTCCAGTCCTTCCAGTATCGTGCTATAGAGTTTGTGGTTGGCAATAGAAATTTGGCAATGCTCAAACCTCATGATCACGATCCAAAAGTGACAGAGAAGCTGGAAGCTATCCTAGCAATGCCCAGTTTGTATGATGAAACGCTTTTGTTACTACAGCGTAAAGGGTTTAATTTATCTAAAGTGTTAGATGATCGAAATTGGCGCGAAAAGCACAGCGCCAGTGTTGAAGTAGAAGAAGCCTGGCAGCAGATATATAAAGACCCTGAGCAGCATTGGGCACTGTATGAGCTGGCAGAAAAATTAGTTGATTTTGAAGATTATTTCCGTCGCTGGCGCTTTAATCATGTGACCACGGTGGAGAGAATTATCGGCTTAAAGCGCGGTACTGGCGGCACAGGTGGTGTCTCGTATTTAAGACGTATGTTAGACACAGTTCTGTTCCCGGAACTGTGGACGGTTCGTACCAAGATGTAGGGTTGACAGTTATAAAGTACAAGCGCTCGGGCCCGCTGTGTTAGTAATTGCAGCAGGCGAGCTGGCACTTGTGCTTTTTAAGTTTTGCCTAAATAGCTATTGCTCGCGATGACTGTTCTCAAGTGCGCTATTACACCCAGCGACTTACCCAGACACAGTATTGCAACTAGTAGTTACACCTAGGATAGACGAGTGGCTTGTCGACAAAATAAAAATAACTTGATGGGTAAATAGGTAATGAATAAATTAGCGATAGCAGTAGCGTTAGGGCTGACAGTATCAGCGGCGAGTTCACTGGTCTTAGCGGCACCGGTTAAAGTCGGCATGATTACTACATTGACTGGCGGCGGTGCCAGCTTGGGAATAGATATCCGCGACGGCTTTATGCTGGCGGTAAAGCAAGCGAACAATGCTGATCTGAGCGTCGTGGTTGAAGATGACGCTCGCAAGCCACCACTGGCGGTGCAAATAGCCGATAAGATGATCCAGCGCGAGAAAGTGGATATTTTAACCGGTATTGTCTGGTCAAACCTGGCGATGGCAGTGGTGCCCAGTGCCGTAGCTCAGGGGAAATTTTACCTCTCTCCCAACGCCGGCCCCTCGGCATTAGCGGGCAAGCGCTGTCATAAAAACTATTTTAACGTCGCCTGGCAAAATGATAACTTGCACGAGGCAATGGGTAGCTATGCCACCAACGAAGGCTACACTAAACCTTATATTCTGGCACCCAATTACCCAGCGGGTAAAGATGCGCTGGTAGGCTTTAAGCGTATGTTTAAAGGTGAGGCTTCCGGTGAGACTTACACTAAGTTAGGGCAAAAAGATTACGCGGCAGAAATCGCGCAAATTCGTGCCTCTGGTGCCGATAGCATTTACTTCTTCCTACCCGGCGGTATGGGGATCTCATTTATGAAGCAGTTGACTCAATCGGGCATTAAACTGCCGGTGATGGGGCCTGCATTCTCCTTTGATCAGGGCATCTTAAAAGCGGTTGGTAAAGCGGCTCTGGGGGTTAAAAACTCTTCACAGTGGAGTAAGGATATCGACAATACTGCTAACCAGGCGTTCGTTAAAACCTTTAACAGCGAATATGGTCGCCTGCCATCACTGTATGCCAGCCAGGGTTTTGATACGGCTAATTTGATTTTATCGGCGATGAAAACCGCGGATGTTAAAGATGCCGATGCCTTCAGAGCTGCACTGGTCGCCGCCAACTTTGACTCAGTGCGAGGCGATTTCAAGTTCAATGCCAATCAGCATCCTATCCAAAATATCTATGTGCGTGAAGTTATCGAAGAGAACGGTATCTTAACCAATAAGATAGTGGCCACTGCCCTGGAAAATCACGGCAACGTCTACGCCAGCGAATGTAGCTTATAAGTCTTGCACTAACGCTATATACCATTAGCACGGCTGCGTAACGCTAAGCATTAGAGTCACGCAGCTGCTGCCTTCAAGTTACTTATTTGATGTTATACAGCAGCGTGCGGCTGTGTTTTTTGTCGCCCGGTGATTAATAATACGACAACTATAATAATTTGTTCTCGGGATAACTATGACCGCTATTTTGTTATTTGAGCAGCTCTTAAACGGTTTGCAGTTCGGCATGATGTTGTTTTTGATGTCTGCAGGTCTGACTTTAGTCTTTGGGGTAATGGGGCTGATCAACTTGGCCCACGGTGTTCTCTACATGGTAGGCGCTTTTGCCTGCGCCATTATTGCCGGGCTGACCGGCTCTTTCTGGCTGGGGTTAATGGCGAGCCTGATCGTTGCGGCTATGGCCGGGGCACTGATAGAAGTGGGGGTGATACGCAAGCTCTACCAGCGCGATCACTTAGATCAAGTGCTGGCCACTTACGCACTCATATTAATTTTTTCCGGCGCCACCCGCTGGCTCTTTGGCGCTTTTCCACTGTATTTGGATGTACCGGAAATACTCTCTACCCCAGTGAACCTTTTTGGTCTGTTAGATTATTCCAGCTACCGGCTATTTATCATTGGTATCGGCATAACGGTGGCTTTGGGGTTGTATTTTTTAATCGCCAAGACGCGTCTGGGTATGCGCATTCGTGCCGGAGCATCTGATCGGGAGATGATTGCGGCGCTGGGCGTAGATATTCGGACTTTGTATACCTTAGTGTTTGCCTTGGGGGCAGCATTGGCTGGCCTGGCAGGAGCATTATTGGGCGCTGTACAGTCGGTAGAAGTGGGCATGGGTGACTCTGTACTTATATTGGCTTTTGTAGTGATCGTCATTGGCGGAATCGGCTCGATCAAAGGCGCTTTCATCGGGGCATTGCTGGTGGGGCTGGTGGATACCATGGGACGTTTCTTACTGCCTTACTTATTTGCCCTAGTACTACCCCCGGATACCGCCGCCAGCGTCGGTGGCGCGCTCTCCTCAGTGGCTATTTATATTTTAATGGCAGTCATCCTTATCGTTAAACCAAAGGGGTTAATAGCTGCTAATGGGTAATTTAACAATCGAGTACAAGCTCAATGTATCTTTAGTGCTGCTGTTGTTGGCGATCCCCGCAATAGCGCTGATGCTGGATGAGCCTTTTTATATCACTCTGGCAACAAAAGTGGTTATTTTGGCCCTGGCGGGGGTGGGGCTGAATTTAGCATTGGGCCTAGGGGGACTGATCTCTTTTGGTCACGCCGCATTTTTTGGCATAGGCGGTTACATAGCGGGCATCCTCGCCAGCCATTCGCTAAACGCCGAACTGATGTTCACTCTGGCGGGCACCGAGTTTGATGGCACAACTAATATGCTGGTTATCTGGCCACTGGCACTGCTGGTTAGTGCGCTAGTTGCCGTATTTATCGGCTACTTTAGTTTGCGCACTAAAGGGGTCTATTTCATTATGATAACATTGGCGTTTGCGCAAATGATCTATTACTTTGCCATTGCCTGGCCCGCTTATGGTGGCGAAGACGGCTTGTCTATCTATGTGCGCAACCAATTTATGGGGCTAAACACTTTAGACCCCATCATTTTTTATGGTATTTGTTTCGCGCTGTTGATGTCGGTGTTGTTACTGGTTTCGAAATTGAAAAATTCTCATTTTGGTTCCGCATTGCAAGCGGCTCGACAAAATGAGCAGCGCCTTGCGGCAGTGGGGATCCGCCCCTTCGGCATCAAGCTAACCGCCTTTGTAATATCGGCAATGATCACCGCGCTGGCGGGGGCACTGTTTGCCGATCTCAACCGCTTTGTCAGCCCGGATATGTTCTCATGGCACACCTCCGGGGAAATTATGATCTTTGTTATTCTCGGCGGTGTCGGGCGGCTGTTTGGGCCAGTGGTGGGGGCCGGGCTATTTATCTTGTTTGAATATTACCTCGGAGGCCTTACCGAGCACTGGGCACTGTTTTTGGGGCTGGTATTGTTAGCGGTAGTGCTGTTCGCGAGAGGCGGTTTAGTGGGATTGATAGCCGGGGAGGTGAAGCATGACTGATAGTATTTTAAAAATAACCGGTTTGCAGAAAAGCTTTGGTATGCTCAAGGCCACTGACGATCTGAGTCTTGATTTGCGTGCCGGTGAAATACATGCAGTGATAGGCCCCAATGGTGCCGGTAAATCTACCTTAATTAAGCAGATCTGCGGCGAATTGGCGCCAGATTCTGGCAGTGTAGAATTTCTAGGTAAGGAAATTACCGCCTTAGATGTGGCCGCCAGAGCGCGTCTGGGGCTAGGTCGTACCTTTCAGGTCTCCTCGTTGGCGATGGAGTACTCGGCGCTGCGAAATGTGATGTTAGCAGTGCAGTCAGTGCAGGGATCCAGTTTCAAGTTTTTTAAATCATTAGCCGCTGATCAACCACTGCGTGATACGGCTATGCACTGCTTAACTGAAGTGGGACTCGAGCGTCGTGCAGATATCTGCGCCGCACAGCTCTCCCACGGAGAACGCCGTCAGTTGGAAATAGCGGTAGTCTTGGCGCTGCAACCTAAGGCCTTTTTACTGGATGAGCCTATGGCGGGAATGGGTGCGCAGGGCTCGCAACGGCTCACAGGCTTTCTCGATCAATTGCGTCAGCGGGCACCGATATTAATGGTAGAGCATGATATGGATGCTGTCTTTTCCCTGGCAGATCGAATTTCGGTATTAGTGTATGGAAAAATCATTATGACCGGTACCGTTGATCAAGTGCGCAGTGACGCCAGAGTGCGCGAAGCTTATTTGGGGGAGGAGTAACCATGGCTGCACTATTAGAGATATCCGCCGTAGAGACTTATTACGGTCAATCGCAGGCCCTGTTTGGCGTTGATCTGAATATACAAGAGGGACAAGTGCTGGCAATGATGGGTCGTAATGGCATGGGTAAAACCACCACTATTCGCTCAATTTGTGGCATGTCGAGGATAGCCGCGGGAGCAATGCAGTTTAAAGGTATCGATATTGCCAGCTTGCCCTCACACAAAGTGGCACAGTTGGGAATAGGGTTAGTGCCGGAAGGACGGCGCTGCTTTGGAAATTTAAGCGTCGAAGAAAACTTACTGGTGGCCGCCAGAGCGGCAAGTACTGAATTGCAACCTTGGGATTTAGCCAGAGTAACACAACTGTTTCCGCGCCTTGGCGAGCGCAGCGAACAGAACGCCGATACCTTGTCCGGAGGTGAACAGCAAATGCTTGCTATCGGCAGGGCGTTGATGACTAACCCGGCACTGTTGATTTTGGACGAGGCCACCGAGGGGTTGGCGCCTGTTATTCGCCAGGAAATCTGGCGGGCAGTGCAGCTGTTAAAAGAATCCGGCCAGTCGATTTTGATCGTCGATAAGACCCTCAAAGAGCTGTTGCCGATCGCCGACCAATGCATCATTTTGGAGCGCGGTAAAACGGTGTTTAGCGGCAGTCCCGCACAGCTAGATGGACAAGTGCAGAGCCGCTATTTAGGGGTTTAGGAAAAAGTAGGAAGTAGGAAGTAGGAAGTAGGAAGTCGAAAGTAGGAAGTAGGAAGTCGTTAGTAATAAGTAATAAGGGGAGGTAAGGGTTATGGCTGCGTATCATTTAGCACAGCGGGTTTTGTTTCAGCACTGCGATCCGGCCGGGATCG
>MABF01000304.1 GCA_002163025.1 'Osedax' symbiont bacterium Rs2_46_30_T18 | reverse complement strand
ATCATGGGCCGAAAATCTGACGGGACCTTTCTCAGGTTTCGCAATGAAATTGAGCGCTGGTGCCTGTATTGTTGGCAGTATCGAGACAAAGGTATTTTCCAGGTAGCGCGCAAGGATATTGAAGCTTACATAGAGTTTGTCTGGAAACCTGGGCGGGAGTGGATAGGTTTATCAGTGCAACAGCGATTTAAGCCAAAATCTGGGCAGTTCTATTCCAACGCTAAATGGCGGCCTTTTGTTGCTAAAGTACCTAAGTCTATGAGCAAAAAAGACCCGGGATGTACTGCTAGTCTGGAGCAGTACCGACCTTCCCAGGAATCACTGATCTCCACATTTACCGCTATCAGCGTACTTTACCAACATGCACAGATGGAAGAAATCTGTGATAAAAATTTTGTACCTGTAGTAAAAAAGAGCTGCCCGTATTTAGTCAAAGAAGTACAGCGTAAAACCCCGGATACTTTAAGTGAGTTACAGTGGGAGTATGTATTAGGCATCACTAAAGAACTGGCCGATCAGGACAGTCAAAATGAGCGAAATCTGTTTATTATAGTGACCTTAAAAAGCTTGTACCTGCGAGTGTCTGAGTTGTCCGAGCATGCCAAGTGGCGACCTACAATGGCGGATTTCAGCAAAGATAACGATGGCTTTTGGTACTTAACTGTCTTTGGCAAAGGTAACAAGATTCGCTCTGTCACTGTTCCCGAGGCATATTTAAGCTACCTAAAGAGATACCGCGCCTATCGCGGTCTGTCACCGCTGCCCTCACCCGATGAAGACAGCGCGATGCTCAACAAACTGCGTGGATCCGGTAACATGACAGCCCGGCAAATTCGCCGTATCGTGGAGCAGAGTTTTGACAGCGCTATTAGCGCATTGCAAAGAGATGGTTTTGCCGAGGATGCCAATTACCTGATGGCAGCGACCACCCACTGGCTGCGCCATACCGGTGCCACTGAAGATGCAGGTTCCAGGCCGCTGAAGCACTTAGCCGATGAGCTGGGGCACGCCTCCTCTGAAACGACTGACAAAAACTATATTCAGAGCAACATTAAAGATCGGGCCCGCAGTGGTTTCAAAAGAACAATTTAAACAGTAGTGACTATCAAATTTTTCCATCATAGCTGTGCCGTGCAATTCTACATGCCAACAGGGTAGCCCTCGGGCTATTAAGCGCCGTCTCTAAAGCTAGCCTGAGCTGCCTGTCATCATCAACCCACTGTGCATCTAAGTTAAAGGCTTTTGCTATGCTGACAAAATCGGTACTTTCCGCTGAATCTACCCCCAGGTTCTCATAGCCCATTGCCCGCTGCTTCATCTCTATCAACGCCAGTGAGTCATCGACAAATATCACTAAGATTATTGACAGCCTGAGATCTCGCAGGGTTGCCAGATCTCCCAGCACCATTTCCAGGCCGGCATCACCGCTAAAGGCGATGACTGGCGCTTGGGGATTGGCCTTTTTATAGCCTACCGCCAGTGGCAGTGCACAACCCATAGTGCAGAGCGCGCTGGACTGCAGTAAAGTTCTAGCGGTGTAACAGTGCCAAATTTGACTCAACAGAATTCGATGAGCACCTGTATCTACTGTCGCAACAGTGTCTCTGGGCATCAATTGGCGACAACTGGCGATCAACTGCGCAGGTCCCCACTGATCATCACCGGCAAATGCTGCACTTAGCTTTTCCTTTATCTGCAGCAGTTGTTGGCCCGCCCAGCAGGGGCTGTCATGGGCACGTAATTTACTTAACGCTAAGACACTCAAACCTATATCAGCGACAAAACTTAAATCGGCCTGATGCATGTAATGAGTATTAGGTGTGGCGCATATCTCTATGATTTTTATGTTTTTATCCCAGGGATTTCGCCAGTCGCTGCGCATCTCGATCGGATCGTAACCCAATAGGATTATCAGATCGGCCCTCTGCATGAAAGGCATTAACAACCTGTTTGCCTTAGGTGAAAGCCCTGCTCCCCCCAGTGCCAGTGGATGATCTTCGCTGAGGATTCCCTTGCCTTTGTAAGAGGTGATTATAGGTAACTGATACTGCTGACAAACCTGTGCAACCTGTTGTTGGGCATCCTGATAGAGAACCTCTACCCCAGCGACTATCAAAGGGCAGCGGGCACTGGCAAAAAGCTGTTGGGCCAGAGCGAAATCTGTGCCGCTGGCGACTCCGCGATTGATATTGACTCTGTCTTTAACATAGCGTGGACTCTGCTGGGCTGCTGCTAACGAGATAGGCAAATCAAGATGCACAGGTCCTGGCGGATCATCCATGGCAATGGCGATTGCCTTATCGATAATTTCTTCCACGGCGCCTTCAGTAAGTCTGAAGCTGGCTTTAGTAATGGGCTGTAACAGCGCCTGATGATCAAAAACCTGATGGGTGTATGTAGCGGCGTCGCTGGCATCGACACAACCGGTGAGGTAGATGATCGGGACTCTGTCCTGCTGTGCATTGACGATGAAATTGATCGCATTGGCGACCCCCGGACCCACTGTTGCCACTAACACCCCGGGAGCGCCACTGGCATGATAACTCCCCTCGGCCATAAAACCGGCGGCGTTTTCATGTTTGCTCATTACAAACTCAATACCTGCTTCATCCAGAGCCCTAATCAGCGTCAGTACTTCGCCACCGGGTATTCCATAAGCACTTCGGACACCTGCTCTTACCAGGCGCTGCGCTATCAATTCAACAGTAGTGGCCATATTCACTCCCCTGTGATCAAACATGTTATTGTTTTTATTGCCCTGTCAGACACTGAAGATGCCAGAAATTGCCGGTAAAGCAAAGTGCTATTTGCATGCTCCCTATGCACGGATCTGCTAAACTGATTTTTTTGTTACTAGTGATTTATAAATGGATGATTTACAGAAGCTTAAAACTGCTATGCATAACTTTGCCGTGGAAAGAGACTGGCTACAATTTCAAACGCCAAAAAACTTAGTGATGGCATTAGCCGGTGAAACAGGTGAGCTGCTGGAGTGCTTTCAATGGTTGACTCCTGAGCAAAGCGAAAACTTAACCCCTGAGCAGCGTCTGGCTGTTGCCGATGAAATAGCAGATATACAATTATACTTAGTGCGCCTTGCAGACAGCTTAGAGTTAGACATCTATACTGAATGTAGCCGAAAAATGCAGCTCAACGCCGTTAAATATCCGGCGCAGTTAGTCAGGGGCAGCAGCAAAAAATACACCCAGTATAAGCTTGATTAACTGGAGCTTGTTCTATGCTGTAATATGGTGATTTTTTCATCACTTTGCAGCATCGGACTGAGCTTGGCCATGATCTGGTGTCGCTGCTCACTGCTATGCCATATCTGCCAGTCCTGAATGCTTCGATATTGTGCTATCACCACACGGTGGTTGTCATCATAGGCGTTGTGCAGTGACTCGCCGGAAATAAACCCCTGTTCATCGGTGGCAAAGCTCAATATTTCCTGGCAGACATTCTCATAGTAGCTGGCAAAATCATCGGCTATGTGCCGCTCAATTATTACACTAATCATCTGACACCTCCAAGACACCATTCTAACATAGCTGTAGCTGTCAGCTTGATCTTCGATAGATAGCCTTTGAAATTAGGTATTTTAACCACAAATTTTCAGTGTCTACTCAATAAACCAGACATTCTGAATTTTATCGGCCACAACTTCATACATTGCGATCACTGACAGCGGTGCGCCTTCCAAGCCTGTTACTAACTCTTTGTCTATCACTATGTTTCCTTGAACTAAGCGCTCAACTAATTGTGCATGCAAATCGGTAAGGTTGAAACGGTTTTGCGCATAGTGTTCGGCCATCTTAGCGCTGTCGCTAAACAATACTTGGTTAGAGGGAAACAGTCTGACGACTACATCATCGGCATACTGGGCCATAAATGCATCGATATCATGATTGTTATAAGCATCTAACTGCGCTTGGGCAAGTTGCTCGGGGGGCATAAGCGGATCTCGTCTGTAAATGTGATCTATAATTAAACAGCTAGTTCTTTGCGACCACCATGTTTAGCATCAGTCATAAAGTCCTGGCAACTCAGTGGATTATTAGCTGGGGTTAACAGGCAAAAGAGTCTCTGCTAATTTTACCCAGTAGCTGGAACCTGTGACCAGCACTTCGTCGTTGAAATCGTACTCTGGGTGGTGCAATCCCTGTGCGTGATTGTTGTCTCCCGCCCCTAACCACAAATAGCAGCCGGGTTTTTTCTCTAACATATAACCGAAGTCTTCAGATGCCAGCGAGGGAGTGCTACCAGTGACTACTTTGTCTTCACCGACGATTTGCGCGGCGACTTGTGCAGCTATCTGTGCCTGGGCTAAAGTGTTGACTGTGGCCGGGTAACCTCTTTCATAGATAACTTGCGCGCTGCAGCCCATCGCCTCTGCTGTATGATGGGAAATACGTTTCAGACCACTTTCCATCAATACTCTCGCCTGTGGCGTTAATGTGCGCACTGTGCCTTTGAGCACGGCCTTCTTTGGGATGATATTAGTGGCATTGGCTGCTTCCATCATAGTGACGCTGAGCACTGCAGAATCAATTGGATCCAAGCTTCGGCTGACCAGCGATTGCAAGGCAATGGTTAAATGTGCGCTGGCGAGTACCGGATCTACCCCCTGATGCGGCATAGCAGCATGAGCTCCCAGGCCATTAAGGGTAATTTCAAAGTAATCAGAGGCTGCTAATACAGCGCTATCATGTACAGCGAAAGTGCCCGCAGCTATACCGGGCCAATTGTGCATTCCCCAGACAGATTGCATCTCGAACCTGTCAAACAGGCCCTCCTCAATCATTACTCTTCCACCCCCTGCTCCCTCTTCGGCGGGTTGGAAAATCAAATAAACAGTACCGCAGAAATTACGGCTGTTAACCAGATATTCTGCCGCACCGAGTAACATAGCGGTGTGTCCGTCATGGCCACAGGCATGCATTTTTCCATGATGACAAGATTTGTAGTCTAGCTGGTGGTTCAGTTCCTCGACATTTAGTGCATCCATATCAGCGCGCAAACCAATGCCGGGACCGCCTTTTCCGTGGCGGCCATGGATCACTGCGACAATACCAGTAATCGCTATCTGCTGGTGGATTTCATCTACGCCAATTTCTTGTAACTTTTGCGCAACCAGCTCAGCGGTGCGGAACTCTTCGAATGCTGTTTCCGGGTGCGCATGAATATCCCGACGACAACTGATCAATTGCTCTTTTTTACTTTCAATTGCATCTAAAACTGGCATAGCCGAATCCTTAACTGAATTACTTGATTTAAAACATAAATAGATATTTATAGAGCATGGTTTTTACCTTTTTTCCAGGCATTGCGCAAGCGCTACGCCGATAATGGATGCTCATCCTTTACCCGGCAGCTATTGGGTTTAACAGCAGTAAGTGCCAAAGTTGTAGTTTCGTCAATGCTGGCTAGCCACAAGCTTGACTTACCCTGTGCTTTGCCCTTTTACTAAAAAGGGGCATGAGCTGAACGCAAATAACCGAGCCAATCACCAGCAAAATTCCTGTTAGAGACAACATGTCTAAGGGACTGCTTTGGATCATTGCAGGCCACCATCCCAGTGCCACGACTATTGCAGTAAATATAAAACTAAACACTGGTGCCAATGTAACTGTGGCGCCCACTTGTGCCGTGGGCCAATATTTCATTGACTGAGCAAAGCTTCCGTAGGCAATCAAGGTATTGATTGCGCAGAAAACAGCAATGACCCATTGATTCATATCCATATGTGCAAAGTAACTGAAATCGCTGAATGGAATCATTAAGACTAAACCGGCACCGTATATGTACAATAAAATATTACCCGGTGATAATTTTTTTATCATTGATTTTTGTAGCAGTGCATAACTGGTCCATGACAGTGCTGAAAACTGTATTATCAAAATGCCAATCCATAGCTGGTTTGTAGAAGTGTTAGAAAAATCCAAATGCGGGTGAAAAAATAGCAGCATGCCCAGGGCCAAAGTGGCAAAGCAACTCATCTGCAGCGCACTTAAGCGCTCCTTAAAAAAAAGCATGCCGCCGAAGGCCAAAAAGAAAGGTGCGCTTTGAAAAGTCAGTTGTGCGGGACCAGGTTGTAAATAATCCAGAGCGTAAACAAACGAAACGTAATTAAAGACCGAAAAAATTGCTGCCATGGTCAATTTCAGCCAATCAATCTTCAACAAGTGTTTAAACTGATATAAATTTCCAGACAGCTTCTGCAGTATAAGGCTCACCAAAAATGCGACAAAGAACCTAAACCAGGTGAGTGTCACAGGGTCGATAAAAGTCGCTGATAATTTTAGCGCTATAGGTAACATACCCCAAAAGACTACCGCCGTAATTGCAAAAAATAGCCCAAATTTAAAATAATGCTGGTTGTTTTGAATCTGATTCAAGATCTAGCTCTCCGTTGGGGCGCCGTACCGATAAAGCGCCCTATTTACTTTAGCCACATTCTGCGCCAGAACTGGTATATAATCTAATGCATATAACCTTTAACCATTATTCATATATTGTATATCACTAAGGTGCGATTATGGTCCCTTTATCACAGATCGATTTTAAGTTACTGCTGTGCCTTAACAGCTTGTTAGAGCACAAAAATGTTAGCCGCGCCGCCGACCAGATGCAGATGAGTCAACCGGCGATGAGCCGTGCCCTGGGGAAGTTACGAGAGCTCTTTAGCGATCCGTTGTTTGTCAGAACCAGCCATGGAATGGAGCCGACAGCCAGAGCACAAGCTTTAGCTAACCCATTACAAGCCACATTAGATCAGCTGAGTTCGCTGCTTATCAGTGAAGATTTCTCGCCGGCTCTGAGCCAGCGCAATTTCAAATTACATATGAGCAGTTATGGCTCTCAAGCTTATCTGGGTGATATAGCCGCTGCTTTTTATCTCTTGGCGCCCAATGCACAGCTTGAAGTGATTAATATTCAGGAAAAGTCGCTGATCCAGCAGAGTGCACAGAGCATCGATTTAGCCATAACCAGTCAACAGACGCTGGTACCAGATTACTTTCATCAACTCTATCTCGGAGATGAGCAAATGTGTTGCTTTATGAATAACCAACATCCTTTATGCGTCAATAAATTAGATATTGATGGTTATTTAGCTTATCCTCATGTGGTGATTTCTCTCGGCGGTGGCCCCAGCATGCCCGTGGATGAGCATTTAAGCAGGTTGGGTAAGAGTCGACAAATAGGTCTGAGAACCCCTCACTTTGTCAGTGCTTTGGAAGTCGTCAGTAAAACGCAAATGTTGCTAAATACGACACCCCTGGTGCCTGCAAAGTTTATTAAACAGTTTGCTTTAGTTCGTCAGAAGATCCCGTTCCAGATGCCCCTAAATCACTATTACTTGAACTGGCCCCCCACTTTGCACAAAGACCCAGGCCATATGTGGTTGCGTGCACTGTGCGCAAAAGTGATCAGAAAAAGTATTCTCGTGCCTGTTTCGGGTGAAATTTAATGCTGCTTTTTATCAGCTTGCATCTCGATTAAGAACTGGCTGTATAGAGTGTCTACGGCATCCGCACTTTTTAGGCAGCGCTTGAGTTTAAGCAGTTCGATCACCGACTCGGCAGTACAGAGCCCACTCGTTTTTTGGTTGCGCCTAAGGGAGTATCTCGATGGGGTCTGTGCAGCTAAGTGCAGTCTTTTCAGGTCTTTCAAATACGGACTTTTATTGTAGATTTTACGCGCTTGCTGCCAGGTACCATCCAAAATAATGAAGCTTGTGACATCCTCAACGGCATTTTGCGCAGGGATTACCCTGCTCATTAGCTGCTGCTGTTCAAGATTGCTGCTGTCTTCAGAGGGTGATAACAAAGCTTCTTCACTGGGGTACAACAACAGCGTGGATGTCGTCTCTATACTGTCTAACAACAGCGGGTTGGCTTGAGTTCGAGACCAAAGTAAAATTTGTGCGCTGACATTTTCGCTGTTGCCAACGCTCAGTGCCCGGTTAACTAACCGGCCGGTATTGGTTACTTTGCCAACTTCTCTGGGGTGCGTTAACAAGAATATTTGCATCATACTGAGGTTTGTCTGTATTGCGCTATGGGCCGCGCATACTAACAACTTTAGCGGCGGATAACGAGGGCGATAGCGTTAGGTTTGTGCTTTAAAACCTATTCTGAAACCTCCCCAGTGCCTGCCGTTGACAATAATAGGTGCAGAGACATCGTGCATCACCTCACCGGTATCTCGCTTGTAAGTTTGCAGCAAGAATGCCTGTGTGTGCTTGCCGCAGCGTATCCCGGTTGGATCGTCAAAAATACGTTTAGTGCGGTTATTATTTACATCTGCAGCGTAATCACCGGTTAAAGGCTGGCTGAATTTTTTGTTATGAGTGGGGAAATAACCATTAATATCAACGGCTCCTGCGTATATCATATCTGCAAACTGACTCAAAAGTGGTTCTTGAATCTCCGGCAGTACGCTATCGGTGAAAGTGTCAAAAGCGCTGGAAAATTTTTGTGGGTTAGTATTACTGATTTGCGTGTAAGTGAAATTAAAAAGCGCGTGTTCACTGATTTGATTCTTTGCAATGGCTTGACTAAAAGCGGTTGCTATTTTCTCAGAGGCCACGCGTGCCTGCTGGCACATCAAGTCAATCAGAGAGTCTGTTTTGAATTCTTTTAGATGCACAAAAATGCTCTCAGCCCCCGCTGACAGGTCTGTTGCCTGAATAGATACCGCTTTAGTGGTTGCGCTTTTGGTGATCAGAAAATCGCTAATATTAAGAATTGAGTTTGAGATTTCGGAAGTTGCCTGGTCCTGTTCGCTTAACACCTTGCTGATCTCCGACGCTGCTGCAGATGACTCGGTAATTAGGCCGTTAATATTTGCAAAAGACTCTGCTATCGTCGACACCGTTGACACTACTTCTTCGCTTTGGCTGGATATCTCTGACATTAAATGGGTGGCCAGTTGGCTTTCTTCACCGATAACCTTGAGCATTGAATCTATCTGCGCCGTTGCTTGAGCTGTGCGAGCCGCTAATGCTCTCACTTCATCTGCTACGACCGCAAACCCCCGACCTTGGTCTCCTGCCCTGGCGGCCTCAATCGCTGCATTTAGTGCCAGTAAATTGGTCTGCTCTGCTATTGCGTTTATAACATCGCTAATTGTCTGAATCTCACTGGCTTTAGCCGCCAGAGATTCGATTCTTCTGGATCCTTCTTTCACCCCAGAGTCCAATTTTGCTACAACCGGGCTGCACTGCTCAATTTCTAGAATTCCCTGATCACTTGCCATTAGAGCTTGCTGGCTCTGCTGTGAGGCAATAGTTGCGTTATTGGTAACTTGTTCAGTGACTACCGACATATCTTGAGCTGCAATTGAAATTTTACTGGCATCTTGACTGGAGTGCTCAATAGCTCTGAATAATTCATCCAGAAAAAATGCAACTTGAGCGGCATTGATCGCCAGGTTACTGGCACAGTCGTTAATGTTTTTTCCCGCATGATTAAAGGCAGCTATTTTTTCTTGTACCTTCTGTTCAACGACATCTGAGGTTGTTTCACTGACGCCATTCTCAGTATTATCAATGAGATCTATAATCCGCTGGGTCTGTTTTATGGCGGCTTTTTTGTGCAGTGAGCTGCTGAAAGAGATAAAGAGAAAAACAATGACAGCCAGTGTACTGGCAACCAATATTGGGTCCTGTATCCTGACAGAAAGCAGGTAATAACTGACTGCCACTATAAGAGCAGCTATTGCAGCGGATAAAAATGGCATTCTATTCAACGTATTCATGACAATCTTGCCTCTATCTTTGCCTAAATAGCGCTTAATTTATCCGACAAACACAGCATTTTACCCGCCAGCTTCACAGAGCAACTGAATTATCGTAACGACAAAACAATCAATGAAATTACAGTGGTTTGCGGTAGTGGTAAGTCAGATTGGCTATTGAAAATATCAGTCGCCCTAGCTTAGGCCATAATTTTTATTGTTATAATAATATTCCACAGTTTGTCACTAAACGGGATTAGACATTAGTATTAACTTATGACTAAAGGTATAAAAACATCTTAATAGCAGATTCAGCTGTGGCGTGTTTTAGCTTATTGTGATATCAACCTCGCTAGCGATCTGCGCCGCTGATAACCCCAGATTGCTTAGAGTTCCACTGTGTTGTATTTAAGATACTGAATATTACTGTAGGACTTTACTGGTCGCATTTATCACCCGCTGTCTGTATATCCGATCAATATTAAGCAACTTTTAGTTTTCATTCATAACAAATCGGTGGCTCTTAGCCCTTCGCTTTTTTTTTCAATTTATGGTTGATTGTTTGTCCTATCTACAGTAAAAATAGCCCATCAGATAACAGCAAGTTTAAGTTTGATTTACTTTTTGACCTTAAGCTAATTATGCAAGGATGTTATTAAAATATAGTTCTGCTCTACTATGCGAAGGATTTGCAAAGATGCTGGAAAAAGTAATCAATAATTTATTTACTGAGTTTTTATGGCCCAGCTGGAAACACAACTCATCCTATTCGGTCAGCCCCAGACCCTGGCTTAAAACTTTTACTAAAGTAGCTAAAGATTCAAACATTATCCCTGTAAAACTTGCCCAGGCGCTGGCTTCTTCGCCTTCACTACTACGTATTATGCTGAACAGTTTTAAAGCCGAGAAAAGCTTTCCCAGCTCTCGTGACTTCGCAATTAATATTGCTTTTGAACTAAGCCAACCTGGATTTAACACAGATTTAGCTAATTTGCCGGAGCTGTGGCGGCTGAGATTTTTCGCCGTTTCAGTCAGAGCTCAATGGTTAGTAACAATCGACAACAGTTATGTCCTAAAGTCACAGTTTCACACTCTCAACGACTGCAACCCGCTGGACCTGCTCTCAGACGGGACCGACTGTCTGCCCGATTTAGATCCAGTGCTCTGCAATAGAGATAAATTAACCAAAGCATTCTTTAATAACTACAGCAGTGATCACGCTGATACCCAAGTGACCGTTTGGCTACCCGATAATAATGGTTATGTCGCGACTGATTCTACTGCTAAAGTCACTATTCCAATCTGCGTCGACCCTAGTAAAGGCGTCGACTTAGGCTTTTTTAGAAAAGGCTTCAACTATTCCACTGGCCGTTGCAAAAATCGGCTATGGTTGAAAGAGAGTAGGATAGATAAAAATAATGCTCAGGAGTCCGCCGAATTTGAGTATTCGCGCCTGGGTCGTTTTACTCAACATGCCTTCATACAGCCTCATTCAACTACCCCGGCCTGACAGGCTTTAGCTGGCGACTTTCAGGCGTATAGATTGCATTTGTTGTCGCTTGTCCATAATATGTGCTCTGTGTCTCTGAAACATTCAAGTTGAAATTTCTATGTCCGACCTTAATACCTATCTACAGTCCACTGTTAACTCGCATTTAGTCGATAGCGAGCAACTGCTCAGCGCCCACGCAGATGCAGTACAGCCGGAACTTCCCGAGGGGGATCTCTGGGTGTTTGGCTATGGCTCACTGATGTGGCGTCCTGGCTTTGACTATATTGATAGCTACGATGGACGGATCTACGGTTATCACCGGGCACTTTGTGTATCGTCATGGGTACACCGTGGCACCCAGGATAATCCAGGGTTAGTGCTTGGCTTAGACAGAGGAGGCAGTTGTAGTGGCAAGTTATTTCGCGTCAGTGCGCAAAACAAACAAAAAGTAGCAGAGTATTTATATGACCGTGAATTACCTACTATGGTCTATCGGGCGCGCATCATAAATGTGTATACCAAAGATGCTCGCTGCATCCAGGCCCTGACTTTTGTGGTAGATCCCCAACATCAGCAATATGTGACAGAGAAGTGCCCTCAACAACTTGCGCATAAAGTTGCTGATGCCCAGGGGCTGAACGGTAAAAGTAGCGATTACTTGCTCTCAACTTTAGAACATTTACGCCAAGATGGAATCCACGACTCCAGACTGGAAGCTGTTGCAGCACTGATTTAGACCTTACTAAAGTTGCTCAGCGGATCTGGGAAGTTTAGAGGCAAAGTAACTGGCGAGTGCCACAAACAGCACGCTCACCCACAGACAGGCTGCCAGGCCATGGCTTTGATACAGCCAGCCCGAAAGTACAGTACCGGCTAAACGC
Organism: 'Osedax' symbiont bacterium Rs2_46_30_T18; assembly: GCA_002163025.1. Lineage (GTDB taxonomy): Bacteria > Pseudomonadota > Gammaproteobacteria > Pseudomonadales > Balneatricaceae > Rs1. The sequence continues at coordinate 18,710 of MABF01000304.1, read as the reverse complement.
CCTGTCGCATTAGCCATATAGTAAAAACCGACATCCACAGAGACGGCTTTGCTATCGGCATACTTAATGATCAAATAACTGTGTTGCGCAGAATTTAACGCAAACACTGCTGCAAACACAAACAGCCCAGCGACTAAACCGATGTTGACAAAAAAGTCTAAGCTGAAGGCGCTGCTCAGCAACAGACAGAGCACCAGTAATAGCAAGCCTAAACGGCTTGCAGATCCACCGTCAGGTAAAGCAGACCCAGAGGTTAACTTAGGCGCCAGTGATTGAACCACACCGTAAAAAATAATCCAGATTGCAAAAAAACTGCCAACTTGCCAGTGATCCCAGTCAAACTGACTGGCGAAATACAGTGGCAGTGCGATCACAAACCAGACATCTCTGGCGGCAAATAAAAACAACCGCGCAACTGATAAGTTATTTATTTTACTGTTCTTGGCCAGTAGCTGCACAAATTTCAGGCTACTTTTGGCCCGACCTAAATCCTTTTGCAGTACCCGCAGACTGAATAGCCAGATAAGTATTAGCGGCAGCAGTAAAAAAGCAATAGCGCCAGCGAAACCGAACCCCGCCAACAGTGCCCCGCCGAGAAAGAAACCTACCCCTTTCAATGTATTTTTAGACCCGGTCAGTGCCGCCACCCAAGTGTACATCCGGGTATCAGCTGAGCGATCTCCCGCGGGCAGCAAGGTTTTTATCGCGCTCTTGGCACTCATTTTATTCAGATCTTTAGCGATACCCGACAGCGCTTGGGCTGCCATCAACCAGAGCATAGTCAAATGCTGCTCTGGAGCAAGTAACATAGCTAAAGCAATGATTTGTAAAAACAAACCTATATTCATAGTTTTATTTAAACCTACCCTGGCGCCGAGCCAGCCGCCAAGTAAGTTTGTCACTATGCCAAAGGCTTCATAAAAGACAAACAACAACGCGATTTGCAGGGGTGTATATCCCAGGCTGAAAAAATGTAGCACAATCAGCATCCGCAGCGCGCCGTCTGTGAGTGTAAACAGCCAATAATTGGCGGTGACGACTAAGTACTGCCGCACGGGAGAGGCAAACTTCGCTGTAAAACTCATCGAGCTATGAACTTAGCCAGATCGACCACCCGGTTAGCGTAGCCCCATTCGTTGTCATACCAGAGATAGAGTTTTACATGAGTGTCATTGATCACCATCGTTGATAGTCCATCGACAATCACTGAGCGCGGGTCGGTCTTGTAATCGACAGATACGAGTGGGCGCATCTCAAAACCCAGTATGCCCTGCAGCTCCCCTGTCGCTGCCTCTGCTAATAACCCGTTAACTTCGTCTATAGAGGTTTTACGGGAAACCTCAAAAACACAGTCAGTCAGCGAGGCATTTGCCAGTGGAACACGCACTGCATGGCCATTTATTTTGCCCTTTAACTCGGGGAAAATCTGCGTGATAGCGGTCGCTGAACCGGTGGTTGTCGGGATTAAGCTGTGCCCGCAAGCTCTGGATCGGCGCAGATCAGGCCTTGGGACATCTAAAATTGACTGGGTATTGGTGATATTGTGAATGGTCGTAAAAGAGCCGTGAACTATACCCAATTTTTCTTGAATTACTTTAACCACGGGAGCAATACAGTTAGTGGTACAAGAGGCGGCAGTGACTATATTGTGTTGTTGGGCATCGAATATCTGCTGGTTCACCCCCATCACTATATTGGCGACAGCTGAATCTTTGATCGGCGCTGTCACTAATACTCTTTTGACCCCCTGTTTAAAATACGGCTCTAAACTCTGCGCAGATTTATGCACCCCGGTTGCATCAATCACTAAGTCGCATCCCGACCAATCGGTCGCCGCTATCTGCTGGTTTTGGCTGCAGAGTATTTCTTTGTTATCGATACTGATAGTGTTTTGCTGATGCTCTGCCTGAAATTGCCAGCGCCCATGCACTGAATCGAAGTTAAGCAAGTGCGCCAGCACTTGTGCATCCCCAGCACTTTCATTGATTTGCACAAAATTTAATTCTGCACTGTTCCAACCGGCTCGCAATGCCAGGCGACCCATGCGACCAAAACCATTGATAGCAACTTTAATACTCACACTAAAACCTCACCCTTTTACACATAAACAGCTCAACATATCAGTGATGTATTACAAAACCATGAATAATGCTGAGTTTCTAAGAATCAGCGCATTGTAAGTTAAAAACCGGGCAGATGAAACATGCCAGCACCGTTGTGCGGGTATCTGCACAAGAGAATCTCGCAGTGATCAGAGATCCCTGCGAGCTTAGGCAGCAGCCAATGCTTTAGATAACCCAATAGAGGCATTCAAGCCTTGTGCAGCAAAAAACCTACGAACAAGTCGTTGATAAAGCTATTTATTAGCCTGCTACTAGAGGTAATATGAAGGCGCTACAATCAATCGCTATTTACACTTCTAATCTGGAAAAACAATGCCACTTAAACTCACTCAAGCAGCACCCTTTTTGTTTGTATGGCTGTGGAGTACCGGCTTTGTCGGTGCAAAATATGGCTTGCCCTACATAGAACCTTTTTTTATGTTGCTGGTGCGCTTCGCCATTGTCGTCGTTATCTTTTACCTGTTAGTTCAGATAATGAGGGCTAAATGGCTAGATAAAGCGCAAATAGCACAACAGCTATTGGTCGGGACACTGATTCATGGAGGCTACTTAGGGGGTGTGTTTTTTGCCATTAAACAAGGAGTGCCCGCAGGATTGGCGGCGATCATTGTCGGTCTGCAGCCTATAGTGACCACTTTGGCCTGCTGGCTTTTTTTAAAGCAACAGATAAACCGCAGCCAGCTGGCAGGCCTGTCTCTGGGGTTTGTCGGGATTAGTTTAGTGATAGTAGAGAAAAACGCCATTGATACCAGCAGCCTTTCTGCGCTGGGTATTTTTGCCTGCATTGTCGCGCTGATTTGCATTTCAGCCGGTACCTTGCTGCAAAAGCAATACAGTGAGAAAGTCCCACTGTTAGCAGGCTCCTTTTATCAGTATATAGGGGCTACCTTAGTTGTCGCTGTACTGAGTTTTTCGATGGAGACGCAAACGGTTATTTACTCTCTGGAATTGTTAGCAGCTATGGGCTGGTTGATTTTCGGTTTATCGGTACTGGCTATATTGTTACTGCTGTATATGATCCGTGAGGGGGAAGTGGCGAAAGTCACCAGTTATTTCTATCTGGTGCCCCCTGCCGCTGTCATTCAAACCTGGTGGCTGTTTGATGAGAGCCTTGGGGCACTGGCTTTAACGGGCTGTATCTGCACTGTTTTGGGTGTGTATCTGGTGGTTAAGAAAGCATCATCTTGATTGCGCTTAGCTGATGACCTATTAGTTGACTAACAAGGCAACTATTTTTCTTACTAAGGGGGCGATCACTAGCACCGCGGGGAATGCGACACAAAAGGCATAGCCCCATGCCTGTATCCACAGTGAAAAAATATTATCGATAAATCCTACATTGAGCAGAGTAATCACTAAAGACATTATAGATGACATAAAAAGTGCCATAAAAAATGCAAAAATGAACACTGCGTATTTCTTGTTAATCAATTGAACACCCTTGAAAAAATTACGAATAATGATAAGCAGAGCCAGTGTTTAGAACCTTCTTGTCACTGGCTGTGCTGTTGTGACTAAACTACAGGTCGACTTCCAGATCGGAGCGGGCATAACTGCAGCAGGGAAGGAAATCACCACTGCCATCTTCAGTATCGATGGCCATGGCATTCGGGGCATGTACTTCACCACTGACCAAGTTGCTGTTACAACTGCCACAGATACCGGCTAAACAACTGTAGTCCGGATAAATACCCGCCTCCTCTGCCGCCTCTAAAATGGTTTGATCCCCTGAAATTTGTACTTCAACCCCCGACTGCAAGAAGTTGACTTTATAAGTGCTGTTAGAGGCATCGTGCTCTGGTGCTGCAACATCAATAACAAAGCTTTCTTCATTATATTGGGAGCCGGGCAGACCTGATTGGGTCAGTAGTGCTTTGGCGCTGGCCATAAACTCATCAGGACCACAGACAAATACTTCTCGCTCGCACAAATCGCTGCTGAATTGGTTGAGCATAGCCGTAGATAAGCGGCCCGAATAATGCTCAATAGCACAATTGGCAGCTGTGGTTTGGCGGGTGAAATTACAAGATAAGTGCAGATTAGTATGCGCATCTGCCAGCAATTGCAATTCTTCGAAACAGATCAAGTCCTCGTCAGTACGTGCACTGTGATGGAATTGAATATCTATGTTTAAACTCAGGTCGGTAATGTAGCGCGCAATCGATAGCATTGGGGTGATACCGGAACCTGCCGACAGTAACAACAGCTTAGTGGGACTTGCGCTGTGCAGGTGGAACACACCGCTGGCTTTAGTGCACTCTATACTAGAACCCACTGCAAAAGAGTCGTGTAGCCAATTTGAGAACAATCCTCCCTCCACCCTTTTTACCGTAATTGAAATCAGGTCTGGTCGAGAGGGACTTGATGATAGTGTGTAGCATCTATTTTCCAGCTGGTTGTTTATTTCAGCGTGAAGCGTGATGAATTGACCGGGTAAGTAAGCAAATCTAACGATAGGATCCGCGATAAACTTGAAGGTTTTAACATCCGCAGTCTCATCAATAATCTGCACACAGCGCAATAACTCTTTATTGTGAACGCCACTGTCCTCAGCTGTGTCAGTGCCTGGTAAGTTGGTGCTGGAATTGGTATGTGCAGATAAGTTCAGCTGCTGGGCTAATCTTGCTTGTGTCGGTTGCCAATTGTCCAGATACACAGGTCTGGTCTTGGTTTTAATGACTTCAACTTTATCACCCACTTTTATACTGCCACTATTGAGTGCCAACATGTTTTCGCCAAAGATTACATTAGTGCCATCTTGTTCCTGACGGTAGCTGGTCAAGGTTTTTAGTGGTTCGACGTTTTTGTCCAACAGTTGAGTATGGGGATCAACTGTTGTAAAAATACAGCGGCTACAAGGTTTTGGCAGTTCGAATAGGACATCGCCGATGCGTATTTGCGCCCACTCGTCTTCTTCCCAAGCCGGTAACCCAGCGATGCTGATGTTAGGTCGAAAATTAGCCATGCTCACCGGTGCGGGTAAACGCTGGTTTAAGTGTTGCAGCGAGTTATCATTAGTCAGCAGCAGTGGAAAACCGTCGGCAAAACCTACCTGGTGTTGTTCATGTTTTTTTACTGCGCGATCGGACTGCTCACCAAAATAGAGAATCCGCAGTGGCTCGCCCATTAGCTCGCTTATCCACTGGTCAGCGGCAAAGCCGCAGCCGCGGCCTAAAAATGATGTCCCCCAAACAGAGGTTGAAATGTAGGCACTGGAAAAATTTTCTTCTGCCAGTAAATAATCTTCGCAGCTGGAGTGCTGTAAGACCAGATTTTCACCCGAGTAATAAGAGCTGATAGAGGTGATTTTAGGATGGGTTCGGCCCGTGACAAAAGTGCCGTCTGGCTTAGTCAGCATAAAGCGCCTGTCACCGAGCAAACCTGTGCCGAGAACTTCGACAGTTTCGCAACTGATTGCAGCGGAAGATTTTAAGGGATAAATAGCTAAACTACTGACATAAGCGCTCGACATCTTGGTACCTTTTCGCAGATATATTTTATTGCGACAAGAGTAACTTATGACTGCTATATAAACCAGATCAAAGCGGACACAGTGTCGGAAATTTTAAAGGGCACAGAGCGTTTTAAAAACTACTGTTTAAAACATCACCATTTGATACCAGCAACTGCGCTACTTTCCCTGCCCTGTTCAATTAAGCGGCACTGCTGGTCATAACGGCGTTGCTTTCGACTTTGTGTTTCACCGCCAAAAGAGTACCCGGCAGTGATTCTTCAAGTTTTTTACGCATTACCAATTTGTGCATCACTTTGCCGAATAAGCCAAAGCGTATGTTGTAGCTCAAGGCCACTGCCAGCTCAGTGCGACCATCTGGCATCTGCGTCAGCCACCAGCTGCTATGTGATTTATCTAAAGGTCCTAACGGGGTGATCCGGTAGACAAAGCCCACTCCCGGGTACCAGGCAGTGATGTACTCCTCAATTGAGCCAAAGCCATCTAATTCGCAGAAACGACCGGCACCTATGCCCAGTTCTTTATCATTGAGTGAGTGTGATTTTTTCACCGTTGGCACCCATGTATATACATCGTAAAAATCCTCCAATAACTCCCATACCTGTCGCTGGCTGGCGTTAATAATTACGCTGGCGGATACTTGATGCTTGCCTGTTAATTTAGGCGCTTGTAATGTTGCTGGTTTCATTGCTAAATTCTCCCTATGACTTTGCATCAGCTTAGCCAACATCTAGCTGTTACATAACTGGCAATAAATGCAACACAGTGGTGCAAATATTGATGTGAACTATTTTTTATCTAATCACACTAAGATGACTACCAATAATCTGCTGAGGGCTGAGTTTTGAACTGGGATGACTTGAAATATTTTCTTATGGTAGCGCGCACAGGCTCTATCCGCGCTGCGGCCATTGCTCTGGATGTCAACCATGCAACGGTTTCACGACGCATCAATAACTTTGAAGCCAGCTTGGGGCAGCGGCTTTTTGATCGTTCCCATAAAGGTTACAGCAGAACAGTCATGGGCGATGAGATTTTCCAGGACGCCTGTCACTTAGAAGAACGTTTACATTTAGTGCAACGTCGTGTCGCTGGCAAAGATAAAAACTTATCGGGGGATATCAGGGTCACTATGCCCGATCTGTTGGCGCAGGACTTATTGATGCCCTGGTTCTCTCAGTTCTGTCAGCTGCATCCGGATATTAATCTGGAAATTATTGACTCGACCAAGAATTTCAACCTGGCAAACAGAGAGGCCGACGTCGCATTCAGGTTGTGTAAGGAGCCCCCAGAGCATTTGATTGGGCGCAAGCTAGGAGTGATACATCGCGCCTGTTACTTATCTGTAGCGCTACAACATAAAATGCTCGACCCGCAGTGGCTCGCCGGGCAATCATGGATCGGTTGGAACGATAAGTTCAGAAAGCCTATTGGCAAAATTGCGAGGGACTATCCCAAGTTAAATTCTAAGCATAAAATGCTCAGTGCCGGCATTCAGGTCAGTGCCTGTCGTCAGGGAATGGGGGTTACTATTTTGCCTTGTTTTATGGGCGATTCTGACCCTCTATTAGTCAGGATTCCTCCCTTTACTACGGAGGCAAAATACGATCTTTGGATCTTGCGCCACCCAGACTTAAGAGAGAATGCCAAGATCCAGGCCTTTGTCACTTTTATGAGTGATAAAGTTCGCGATAACCCCGATATCATTGAAGGCAACAACTACACAAAACATTTAGATGTATTAACTCGGACTTAAACAGGCAGCGTCAGGTATCCAACCCGAGCCATAATTGCACTAAAACTATTAGATTCGGTTTACTGCTGGATATTTCACACTGTGGCTGCATGTGGCAATTCACGGCCAGAGCGGTCATTGAACAGTTCAATGGTTTGGTCAGTATTTACTGTGATGCTTTCCAAGGCGTTTGATTCGGTTTCGCATATTTGAACTAGCTTATAACAGATTGCTAGCCTTTTGCCGCTTTATGCATACCATCAAAAATCAACATACCGATTCACCTAACAGACGTCTTTCGCTCGTGGTGCTAATAACGTACTGTCTCCAGTACAGTTATAAAACAGTTTTTGAGAGCGAAAGAGATGTCTAAAAAACTAGGAGCTTACCCTATGGGATTTTATGTCATAAATACCCCGACCTTCGGAAAGAGTAAAGAACTGCACTAGGTTATCCATATTATTTGCTTGCTCTGACATAGTTTGGCTTGCGTCAGCAGCTTGCTCTACCAGTACTGCATTTTGCTGTGTCATAGTATCCATCTGTATAACAGAGGAATTAATTGCGTCCATCGCCAGGGCTTGTTCTTGAGATGAGCTGGTGATTTCGTCTATAACTTCGCATACGCTCTCAACTGATTCGACTATCTTATTCAATGTTTTACCCGATTCATTGACCATCTGAAGACCATTTTCAACTTTACTTTGTGAATCGACGATAAGGCCTTTAATTTCTTTGGCCGCAGTCGCGGATCGCTGGGCAAGACTCCGTACTTCGCCCGCCACAACAGCAAAGCTTCTTCCATTTTCACCTGCGCGTGCAGCTTCGATGGCTGCATTGAGGGCCAATAAATTGGTTTGAAACGCAATATCATCGATAACGCTGATAATATCGTCAATTTTATTGCTGGCAGTGTTTATATCCTTCATTGCATTTATGGTTTTTTTGACAATAGCACCGCCTTCTTGTGCGGCTATTTGAGTGCTCTTTACCAGTTGGGTAGCTTCGACAGCATTATCTGCACTTTGCTTTATTGCGACAGATATCTCCTCGACACTTGCAGCCGTTTGTTCAAGTGCGTTTGCCTGTTTTTCTGTACGTTGGCTCAGGTCGGTGTTACCTGTGGCCATTTCACTGGCTGCGCCATCAATGGAGGTGGAGGAATTGCGTATTTTACCGATTATTTCAGAGAGTTTATTAACCGTGAAATTAGCATCGTTTTTTAACTCGCCAAATAAACCCTGGTAATTAGCGTCAATGCTAACAGTCAGGTCTCCCTTTGCAGTTGAATTCAACAGTAATGCCGTATCATTGATCATGTTTTCGTTAACGTCGATTAACTCATTGATGCTGTGGCTCATCGATTTGAAGAACCCTTCTTTGTCCTTCAAGTCAATTCGCGAACTGAGGTTTCCAGTGAGGGCAGAATCAACCAATGTTTTGATGTCCTTTTCTATTACCTGAGTAAGTTGTTCTATCGTTGAATTGGCATCAACTTTCAAAGCATTGAAAGACCCTTTATAGTCACTTTCGATCGAGACATTCAAATTTCCACGAGACAAGGCTTTGAATATGCGTGAGGCATCATTCGTGACTTGTTCATTTACACTCACAATATCATTAATCCCATCACTGATCTTTTTATAAAAACCTTCTTTATTTCTAACGTCTATGCGGTTCGTTAATTCTCCTTGTTTCGCCTCCTCAATAATCGGCTGTATTTCATTTTCAATAACTGTTGTTAACTGTTTCTGCATAACTTCCAGAGTCGTTAGAAGATTACCAATTTCATCCTTTGTGGTTATCTTAATCTCGGTATCAAGGTCACCTTTAGTGATATTGCGCGCGACTTCAATCGCTGCCCGCAAAGGTACAAGAATCGATGATGTGATGAAGTTATTTGAGAAAAATGCAACTATAAAACTCAGCAGGCAAAATATTGACATACCTATAATGGGTGCAATTTCAGATTGTTGGGCAAGATGGATTGCATGTTCAGTGAACGCTTCCATTTCTACTACTAATGCTTCTAATTCCTTGGCAAGTTGGTCTTCCTCTGTTGCTACTAGCACTGCATACTCTTCTGCTTTGTGTATTTGCCCCGCTTGGTACAAGATAAAAGTTTCGGCGGCATGGTGTTCGAATTCCGTGTGTTCTTTCTTAATCTTATTAAGGGACTCTATCATAAAAGCAAATTCTTTCGCTTCCTCTGGGTTACTTGCGTTGTTTAACCCGTTCTGAGCAATTTCCACAGCCTCAAGTATTTCTTTATCCACCTTGCTATTGAGTGCGTTAAAATACTTAATTTCCCTTTGGAATTTCCCCTCAGCTGTAGCACTGTTTTGCAGTAATTCTCCATAGCGAACAGCCCGCTCAAAATGAATTGCTTGCTCCAGTTGGTGCTCGGTAACCTTGGTGATCTTTACCATTAAAGCGATGTCTTTTTCAATAATTGAGTCTAATTTACTCCCCAGTAGCACCATTGAACTAACAGCCAGGCTAAAAATTATAAACAATAGGGCTAGCAATAGTGAAGAATTAGCGAGGATCTTATGTTTAATAGAGAGACTGTTTAAACGTTCCTTAACTGACGAACCCTTTTGATGCTTTATCATGTCACATTCCTTGTTAGCCATCGTATTTCGAACCAGAACGGCCTAACTATATTGATTGTTTTGGTTCTAAATACTGAAAGTAATAGCGGTAGCCATCTCGTTTAATCGACCCAGTCGACATGCGCTGATGACAGTTATCCTAAATACCATAAGAAGATCAGAGAAAAGCCACATCATATTGGAAAGCTACGATTAAGCTTTGCAACAATTCCCACCCGACAGCACTTATTCAAAGAGCTTCTTTAAGTATCCTCGTTTGAGTATAGTAAAAGAATGCTTAGAGGCAATTATGCAAAGGGATGAGGTTATACAATGAATTTTCCTCGTCTAGGGAGTTCAGCAAAAGAGACTGATAAGCCCTCAGTTCACTAGACGCATATTTGCTCCTTCAAGAGCCTATTATCAGGTCCGTAAAAACGACAGCTACTTGTCAGGTTTTGCTGTTACCCAGGCTGGCTTGCAAGCAATAAATATTCAGTTGGCTATGGCGACCGTCGGCCAAAAGGGGCCTTTTGTTTTATATTAAGCTTTTGGTCATATTTGTATGTAAATACACAGTTTATCTATGATTAGACAATCTGATTTTAATTTTTGTTCATTTATGGCGCACTTTCCTACAAAGTGATAATCTCGATTTTTCTTAAATTCAATGAGTTAATCTACTCTAATTGATAGATAGTGGGACAACAGTTTGGTGAAAGGGAACTTCTCGAAAACTGTAACTTTTAATTTACAAATAGCTTTAAAATTAACGTATTGTCTTACATTCACGTAAATGAGACGTCGCACTATTAAGCTGCTAGGCTTAAAAAGGAGTTCTGATGGACGCTGAAGATATGAGTTATCACGTAGGGTTACCTGAAGAATATAGAGAATCTGCTGTTGATTTATACGAAGAAGCTTTTGGCCAAAAATTTGCTGTTGCAATACCCTCTAAAGAAAAGAGAATCCTCTTTTTAAAAAAAAGTTTTATTCTTGATTATGTAATTGGTGCCTTTAATAAAGGTAAATTAGTTGGGATAGCCGGCTTTCAAACACCAGAAGGTTCATTGACAGGTGGTACAACATATAGTGAGTTACTATCTCAACTAGGCGTTATCAAAGGTAATTGGGCTGCTATTATTTTCAATCTTTATGAGCGAAAGCCAGCCTTCAAAGAATTAATAATGGATGGGATAGCCGTTCATTCTGATGCAAGAGGAAAAGGAGTTGGTAGTCATCTTCTAACAGAAATAGCAAAATATGCAAAGGAGCATGAATTTAATAGCGTACGCCTAGATGTCATTGATATAAATATCAAAGCTAAAATTCTATATGAACGAAAGGGGTTTAGAGCAGTTAATACAGAATCCTATCCATACTTAAAATGGTTACTTGGCTTTAGTGGCTCGACTACAATGGAATTAAGTGTCATTACAGACTAACAAAAACATGAAAGGAAAGAATACAGTTGGCAGTTCTCGCTCCGTTCAACATTTTTGCCAACAGTATTGAGGCTGTAAATGTAATTGTGTCACTTCTCCAGACACAGGCACTGATGTCAGGTAAGATTTCGTGGCCGGCTGCCCTTAGCTGTAAAATGTCCGGGGCTGAGCTAACATTTAAACAGCTAATTCTCACAACTTACAATTCGCTACTCAGTGGCATTATCCCCTGCAACTCAGGAAACCTCTCTAAATTGAGTAGGAGTTTATCGCGAAGCGCACCTTTAGCCAGAATGGGCACCCGTGTTTCATCTGTGTTGTAGTTTATCTGTTGCAGCCCCTTTACAAAGCGCTGTTCTGACGGGGCTGGTTTTTGTCTTAGCTGCAGAGATAGATCAGCAATTTTCAACACATCTATGTCCCTGGAAAAACGTTTAAACCCTCGATAGCTGAAATTGGTTTCAATATATCGTTCGCTTAACTTAATAAAGCTGTCCATCAATTGGTAGTAGAGTTGATTGGCACAAAGAGTTGTTAGCAGTATTGAAACAATAACCGGTGCAGTACTGCGCACTAATTCCTCTAACCCGGTAGCCGCTGTAGGGACTATTTGTATGTCTAGTATCCAGCTACCATTATTGCGCTGCTGTATCTCTAGTAAGCGAAGTGTCGCATGGTCGTAGCTCAATTGTTGTAACTTGATGTGTAGCTCTGCTTGCCGACAAAGTTTAGCGGGTGTTTGACTGACCTGTTCCGCCAGCCTTGCCAGTACCGGAAGGTCGTGATGGTTATTAAAAGGGGTACTGGTTTTATCTACGCCGCTGAAGCGGAATAGTTCTCTGATCTCATGTTCCCTGGCGGTTTTAATGGCCAGAAAAACAGTTTGTATCACTTCTGATGTCGGCAGAATTGATTCCACACGCCATTTACGGCCATAGACTAACTTGTTAGTGTGAGTCGTAGAATTTCGCGGATAATTATCGCCCCCAATAACACCTATTTGCAGATACACTCCGCCTTTATCTTCACAGACGAAGATCGGATAATTATCGCAGTATTGAATATCCAACACTATTTTCTCAACGGACTCCCTGCAGTGGCTATAGCGTAAGTAATGCTGCGGCACACAGGACTGGCCATTAGACAATTGTATTTGCGGAGCATATTTAATCGCCGATTCACCCGTTTGTAATGCACTGAGCGCTGACGATGAAGCAGATGGCTGTAACACTGCAATACCTATATCAATAAAATTGGATTGCAAAGTTAACATGATGGAATGGCACCGGGCACTGGCAAAAAATGCAACAGCTCCAAGCATATATGCACCAGTGAGATTTCACTGGTGGCAAATATTATCAGGACAGAGTAAAGACAGTGACAAGGATTAGAAAGGACAGCGCTATTGACGGCCGCTTCAATGTCCATCTAAAAGCAGTATAACAGGTTAAAACCCCCGACCTAACCTCACTAATGCCTGCAAAAACAACCTCAGGCAATTACAGAGCGAGTATATCTCTTATTTGTTGGTAGCAATCGGCACTTCGATCAAATAAAACCGTGTGAAAGCCCAACTGTTTAGCGCTGCTTATATTTGCCTGACTGTCATCGATAAATAAAGTATCAGCGGCTAAAATAGAAAATTTGTCCAGAGTGTAATGGAAAATGGCAGGGTCGGGTTTTATCAATTGCACCTCCCCGGAGATAACTACATCGTCAAAAAAGTTAAACCAGGGCCGGTCTTTGATAAAAGAATAGGTCTCTCGCGACATATTTGACAGGCAATACATGCTGATTTTTTGATCAGCTATTTGCTGCATCAAAACAAGAGTCGCGTCAATTTCTAGCAGTGAAGATCTCGCAGTATCCAGGCACAGATTAATGTCTTGCGCAGTGAGTATTGAGTTTCTGGATAACTGCTCTGTTAGTTTCGCTTCGCTAATACTGCCTGCATCTAATTCAAGCCAACAAGGGTTGCCGAGTAAATCTGCGTCGATAGCGCGCTTCTTATCATCACTCAGTGCTAACGCATTAATGATCGCGCGAGGGTCCCAGTTCAGTACTACATTGCCTAAATCGAAAAGTACGTTCATATTCAATACCTGCACTGCAAAAAGTGTTATTTAGATGTCAAAGCCCAGATACCGGCGCCGCACATCAGTGAACCGCCGCTTATATTAAATACTCTTTGGGTTTTGGCAGAAGATAAAAACTGTTGGGCACGACCGGCAAATACTGCGTACAAAGTCGCATTCAAACTTGCCAGTGCCACGAAGGTCAGCGCTAAAATCCACAACTGGCTATTTACATCGACATTTGTATTGATAAATTGCGGCAAGAAAGCGACAAAAAACACCATTCCCTTCGGGTTTAACGCTGTCACTAAGTAAGTATTAGTAAATAACTGCCAGCTCGATTCAAATTTATTTTCTGGCTCTGTAGGATTCTGTTTTACCCCCGAGATCAATAATTTCGCTCCCAAATAGAGAAGATACAACCCCCCTGCCCACTTGATCACTTGAAACCAAAAAATCGATTTAGCCAGCACTGTGCCTAAACCGAGTAAAGACAGCGCCAGGGCTGTAGAATCGCCCAGGGCCACGGCCGCGATAAGCGGCACTTTGGCTTTGTAGCCGTGGGATATTGAATAACTAATCACCGTCAAAATGGTTGGGCCAGGGATGATCAATAATAGGCAAGACGCCATACAAAATGCCAGCCATAACTCCATACTCATAATTAATTCCTTTATTTAAAAGGTTGTTTTTCCTGCGAAAATAGTGATTCTACAGGCAGGGCTAACGTCTGCAATTGCTGCTGTTGTACTTGGCAGAGTTTTTCATCCAGCGCCTTGTTCCAATGCTTTGCAGTTGCTTCTTTTTCAGGTTGTGGCAACGGCCAGGGTAACAGTGAGTTCAGTTGCTGCAGACTCATTTCACCTAAATCGCGGCTGAGCAGATACTCGCCTTGTTCTGTGCGAGCGATAATCGAGTTGTCTAAGAGTATCTGTTGATAGTTATCCCAGCGCTGTTGATTCAAACCGGCAACTGTTACTAGCAGTTTTTCATCGCTGAGTGTCATTCCCTGTCGCTGCACTAACCACAGCTGATGCAATATTCCCAATATGCAATGCAAATGCGACTGAAATCCACCTGAGGATGCGCTGTTATACACAGTCAATAACCGGGTCAGCTCGGCTCCCAGTAAGATAATTATCCAAGTGATAAAGATCCAGGCTAGAAACAGCGGCACTGCGGCAAAAGCACCGTAAATGAGTTCATAGGAGGGGAACTGCACTGCAAAAAAGGCAAAGCTGCGTTTTGCTATTTCGAATAATATAGCCACCACTATAGCGCCTATCAAGGCGTTTTTAAAAGGCACCCGGCAATTTGGCACCGCCGAGTAAAGTAAACTAAAAGCCGCAATAGAGAGCATAATCGGTAGCAGCGATAGCAGCCTTCCCTGGCCGATGATCGCTGTCGCTTCAGTAATGAAGGGCAGCGAGGCAATATAAGAGGAGACTAATAAGCCGACACCGATCAGGATCGGGCCCAAGCTCAATACCGCCCAGTAGAGTAAAAAACTGGACATGCCTTTACGGGAGTACTTAACCCGCCAGATACGGTTAAAAGCCGCTTCGATATTTTTCATCATCATCACTGAAGTGACAAACAGAAAAATTGCACCAACAGCCGTTAGCCTTCTGGCCTGCGCAGTGAAATCGGCTAAATAATTTTGTACAACTTCGCCCGTTGCCGGTACAAAATTACTGAACACCCAGCCCTGTACACTTTCACCCACACCTTGGAAAGCGGGAACCATTGCCAGTACTGAGTAAGTCACTGTCATTAGCGGTACCACCGCAAAAAGGGTGGTGTAAGTCAGTGCAGAGGCATTTAGCACCCCACCATTGGCCCAAAACTGGCGAGTCAGTGTGCTCAGAAAATGCAACGCTTTTGTAAGATAAATCTTATGCATGTCATCCTTAACTATTTGCAGCTTGCAACAACTTGTGTCAGCGATTGCAATCGCTGAGTTGTGGCTGAGCTTTAGAGGTGATTTTAGATTGCCCTGAGCTATTTCCAAGGTACAATAGCGCTTTTATCTGTGTAGAGTATTTATTGTGAGCCAAGTGCAAATATACCACAACCCACGTTGTTCTAAATCCAGACAAACCCTTGAATTACTTCAACAACAAGGTGTTGACGCTACCATTATCGAGTACCTTAAACAACCGCCAACAGCCGAGCAATTAAAAGCCATTCTAACAGCCCTTGAGATTGACGCCCACCAGTTACTGAGGGTAAAAGAAGCTGAGTATAAATCACACAACTTAAGCGCGCAAAGTGATGAGGCAACAATTATCGCCGCGATGATCGAATCGCCGAAATTGATCGAGAGACCCATAGTGATCAATGGCCAGCGCGCGCGTATCGGTCGCCCACCAGAATCTGTGTTAGAGATTTTGTAAGCCATATGAGCCTATCGACACAAAGTTATGTATTAGTCCTCTATTACTCCAAGCATGGCGCCACTGCCGCTATGGCCAAGCACATAGCGCTGGGAGTAGAAATGTCTGGAATTAAAGCGCTGGTGCGCACCGTCCCGGAGATATCCAGCACATGCGAGGCAATCGCGGACACTGTACCCAGCTCTGGTGCGCTGTATTGCACTCAGCAGGAACTGGCAGGCTGTGCCGGTTTAGTTTTGGGTAGTCCTACACATTTTGGCAATATGGCGGGCGCCATGAAACACTTCCTGGATGGCTCCTCAAGTAGCTGGATGTCCGGTGCGCTGATCGGCAAGCCCGCCTCAGTGTTTAGCTCCTCCTCAAGTTTACACGGCGGTCAGGAGAGCACTTTGCTGTCGATGATGCTGCCACTGTTCCACCATGGTATGTTATTGGCGGGTCTGCCCTACAGCGCCACTGAACTGCTGCAAACCAAAGGTGGCGGTACTCCCTATGGGGTGACGCACGTTGCGGGGCGCGACAGTGACCGGGAATTAGATCAACATGAGATGGCACTGTGTAAAATACAGGGCAAGCGCATCGGTCAATTAGCCCAACAATTAATGTTGTAAGTATGCGGTTATCCTGCAAACGAACATCAGTATTTACTCGAGTTCAGGCAAGATCAATATGAGTTTAAAAGCAAAGATATTACCTCCCATTAGTTACCTCAAGCCTAGAATCAAGCTGTGCCGCTATTTAACGGTCGGCTGTTACTTTGCCCTGCTGATTAGTTTAAGCGCCTGGTATCTAGTGATACATCCGGTCAACACCGCCAATCCATGGGTAATCTGGTTACTGCACTTTTTACCGCTGGCCGCCTTTATCAAAGTGATTCAACGCGGTGACCCCCGAGGTCACGCCTGGCTGTGTTTTCTACTAATTCTGTATTTTAACGAGGCTGTTTTAGCCGCCACTACTGTGCTGGCCAGTCGCTACTATGGGATCCTCAACACACTGTTAATTACGGTGCTGTTTTGCAGTGCCATGATGTATGCACGCTGGGCGGGGCAATATCGCAGACACCCTGACGCCGTTGCTAAAAAAGCACTATGAAAAGCGAGTTCAATGTTGTAAAAGTACGCCGTGACTTTCCTATATTGTCTTTAAAAGTCAACGCTAAGCCGCTGATATACTTCGACAATGCAGCAACCACTCAAAAACCTAGAGTGGTTATTGAAGCACTTAATCAGTTTTACAAACTGGCAAATGCCAATGTGCATCGCGGTGCTCACAGCCTATCAAACAAAGCCACCAGTGCCTTCGAACAGGCCAGGGAATGTGTCGCCAAATTCATCAATGCCACTGATAGCAAAGAAGTCATCTGGTGCAAGGGTACTACAGAGGCTATCAATCTGGTTGCCAATAGTCTGGGTAGTAAAATATTAGAGGCCGGCGACTGTGTATTGGTTAGCACCAGTGAACATCACGCCAATATTGTTCCCTGGCAGTTGGTTGCAGCCGCTAAAGGCGCCTCTGTTATCGCTATTCCGCTGGATACTGAGTTGCGTATAGATCTACAGGCCTATGAACAGCTGCTGCATCGACACAAACCTAAAATTGTCGCTCTCGGCCATGTGTCCAACGCATTGGGGACTATCCACCCTATTGCAAAGATGCTCGTCTTAGCTAAGAAAATCGGCGCTGTGACTTTAGTAGACGGTGCTCAGGCAGTGGCCCATCTGCCGATTGATGTACAGCAACTGGGCTGTGATTTCTACTGTTTCTCCGGCCACAAGTGCTTCGGCCCTACAGGCATAGGTGTGCTCTGGGGGAAACAGGCACTACTGGAGGCAATGCCTCCGTGGCAAGGTGGCGGAGAAATGATTGAAAAAGTCAGTTTCGATGGCACTAGCTTTAACCAGCTACCTTTTAAATTCGAAGCGGGCACCCCGCCAATCGCCGCGGCTATAGCCCTGGGTTACGCCCTTAGCTATTTATCCAGCAGCGACAGAGTTCAGAGCCAAGAATACGAACAGGCACTGGCCGATAGATTGGCCAAAGGTGTGCAAAAAATTGCTGATGTGAATTTATATTACCGAGCTGCTGAGAACGTCGGCATTGTCTCTTTTACTGTTCGGGGAATTCATCATCAAGACATTGCTATGTTACTGGACCAAAGTGGTATAGCGGTACGCAGTGGCCACCACTGCGCTATGCCTTTGATGCAGTCGCTGGGTTTAGAGGGCACCTTACGGGCCTCTATCAGCTTCTATAACACTGAACAAGAAGTGGACTTTTTTATCCAGGCTCTACAGCAGGCGATTGAGCTACTCAAAGACCAACCACAAGCAGAGCTGACAGCTGAATCTGCGAGCTTAGCGAAGTGCATGCAGCAATCAATCCAATATCCGGCCAGTGAGATAATTATCAGCGAATTAGCCACGGCGAAAAGCTGGCAACAGCGCTTCAGTTATTTGATGACACTGGCAGATATGTTGGTAGAACCTAACGCAGAACTGCTTGATGATGAGTATAAGTTACAACAGTGCGAATCAGGCGTCTGGCTTAAGAGATCTGGGCCTCAAGGCTATCAGGCCTGGTCGGATGCGCGTTTGATGCGCGGTCTGTTAGTGATGCTAATAAGCTGTAGAGAGCAAGCATTAGCAGACTGCGATAAGTTCCTGCAACAGGTAAAGTTAAGCCAGTACCTGTCCCCCTCCCGCACTAACGGAGTAACAGCCATTCTCAAGCAATTGGCTCAGACTCAGTAACAATGCTGAGTCTTCCCTTACCTTCCAACTTCCAACTTCCAACTTCCAACTTCCAACTTCCAACTTCCAACTTCCAACTTCCAACTTCCAACTTCCAACTTCCAACTTCCAACTTCC
>MABF01000257.1 GCA_002163025.1 'Osedax' symbiont bacterium Rs2_46_30_T18 | reverse complement strand
CAACCAGCATGTCTGTAATCGATGCCTAGATCTCAGAATGCTCTAAACGCCAGAGGCGCACCGGACTTGATCGCATGTTCCTAAGGCGATAAGGACGTTTTTTTGGTCGATCTCGACGATGAGTAGAAACAGCCCTCCTTCAATCAATCAATCACCAATGTTTCTGTGTTTTTGGTTACTAGAAAGTGCTTAAGCAATCCCATTTTTTGTGACTTTACCTCTATCAAGGTTTATATGCCGCGGCTGCGGCCTATCCGCCGGCCAAAGCATATTGCTCGATTGTCAGGCTCGATAGAAAAAGAGTTTTTTCCATGACTGGGTTTAAATTAGATTTATTTCTATGTATCACTTCTAATGCCACTACTATAATTCCTGTAGTGTCGAGTCAACAAATAATAATGCTCTGCATTTCTTCACGGTAACAGGTAACAGGTAACAGGTAACAGGTAACAGGTAACAGGTAACAGGTAACAGGTAACAGGTAACAGGTAACAGGTAACAGCCGGAAGTATAGCAATAGATGCCCCATGTTCGGCCAGCACCCTATATTCTCCATTCGTGGTACGTCGATTCGAGTCGCTATGTTTAAGTCACTATCATATATCTTTAAAAGTTTAAAATCATTGGCGGTTCTAACTTCAGCACGTTGTATTATACAGTGCGCTTTAGTTTTCATACTTTTCACCCTATTATCTGCTCACACGCTGGGACAAGACATTAATCGCATCGGGTTAAGACCAGATACCAGTCGCGAAACTATGAAGGGATACAGAAAACCAGGTTCTCATATTAAGGTTTTTTTGCCCTACCTGCCTTATCTCGCCATATCTCACTCCGTTAATGCTGGACTGGTTAGACCTGCCAATAATCAGCGTGGTTGGGAATATGATTTGGCGGTATCACATAAAAGAATAAGCGATAATATCTATGAATTTGAGCTTCGCCAGGGGGTGAAATTTCAGGACGGTAGCCCCTTCGATGCAGATGCAGTAATAATGAATATGGTGTATTTCAAAAAACAACCATACACATATACTGCCATCGACCGTGTCTATGACAGAGCTGAAAAAATATCCAAGTACAAAGTTAGGTTCTACCTGAAAGAAAAATATGGATTTTTTTTATATGATGCAATGTGGATGCATTTTTATACCCAAACATATCTGGAAAAATATGGCTGGAATGGCAAACCGACGGCACCAAATTTAGCGGCTCCCGGGCCATATTCTTTAGGGCCTTACGTGTTAACAAAAGGCTATGTGGAGGGTAATAGGAACTCCTCTACGGTCGAGTTGGTGGCGAATAAGTATTATTGGAATCCAAATGTACCTAAGGTAGACAAAATTACGGTATATTTTGACCTTAAGACCGATACAGCAATATCTGATCTACTTGAGCACGAAGGCAGACTTGACGTGATGCCGCTCCCCTTTTCCTTTGAATTGCCTACGGTATTATCTGAATACGCGAAGCTACTGCGCTCTCCATCAACCAACAATTACTCGGTTCATATCAATATGATTAGCGGCAATCCGCTGTTAAGGGTGAGGGAAGTCAGAGAAGCCATTAACAAGGCAATTGATCAGGAGTCTTTATTAATGCTCTCGATGAATGGTGAAGGGGAATTCTCACCCACCATGGTGTCACCTAATTTTTATGGGGTTAGACAAGCCAGTAGTCATTTACAGTCTCACTCTCTAATTGAAAGTCCGCTTTCTTGGCCTGTCAGGAAACAGCTCATCAACACCATCAAAAAACATCAACTTGACTCTGATATGAATCCAGAGAAGAAACTTAAACTAAAGTTTTTAGTACAGGAGAGTTTTTTATTTTTGGTTAAAGATATTAAGTATTTTCTGGAGTTAATTCACATCGACCTCGAGTTGGACATAGTTGCGGAGGAAAAAGATGTTTTTAACCAGCTGCTCAACACTCAGGGCGGGTTGAATACGACTCAATACGATTTTTTGATTTGGGGCAATTATGATTGGATCAGACACCCCTGGACGGCGCTTTTTGTCTATCGACCCAACAGCGTTTGGTCTACTATTGGCCAAGATCAAATTTTACAGAATTACATCTCTTTATTGTTCAAAACGGCGATAGACGAAGCCGAGTATATTCCCCTATTAAGATCGATGATCGAACATGTTTACCACCAAAATTACATGCTGTTTCTACCTAGCCCTAATAAAGTACTAGGCCTTAATAAAGAAGTTTACTATACACCCAGACCGTCAGCTTTTATTCCCTTGTGGGAAATTGAGGTAAGCGATAATCATTGGTCCTTGCGTCAGGGTGATTATCCAATTGAACTTAAAAAGCCAGTGATCATCACTCACACTCGCCCTGGAGTTGACTAGTATGGAAACGGTGTCAGATAAAAGACTCTCAAAGCGTATTCTAACGCTTTTTATTTTTACTACTTGTGTGTTGATCGTTCAGGGAATCTACAATATATACAGTCTGGATGGTGTCAATAATTCGATCACTAAGGTATACGATTCCGTCAATCTCGTGAGTTCAACATCCTCGAATGTTGCTTTACCTATCTCTGAGTTGCGTCAACTGTCCATGAGTCTGGTTATGGCTCCTAACAAGTCACTTAGGGAAACACTGAAAATCCAAATCATCGAACTGAAAAGTAAAACAGAGTTGGCCTTGAGTAATGGTAAATTTATGGCATCTTCAGACCCAAAATCTCAAGAGTTGTTTAATGCCATCAAAAAAGCATGGCAAGATTATGCTAAGGCGGTTGAAGTGACGCTCGATTATGTCAAAGAGGCGGTGCGCATCGCCGAATTCATCAGTGTTACTGTTTATGAAAAACAGGCATACGACAAGGTGACTAATGCAATCATCGCCTACAATGCTTACCAGATTAAAATTAGTGCCAATACTTTTCACGAGGCTCAGAAAAACGCGACCATAGCGTTTTGGGCGGTACTTATCACCACATTAGTAGAGGTTTTAATCCTCAAACTTATATTAAGCTATGTACTCAATCTCGTGCGTGCATATGTGGCGGCCAGAAAACAACATGCAAAGGAATTGCTGGATAAAGACGAGGCTTTGCTAAGATCTGAGAAAATGGCCGCTTTAGGGCGACTCGTCGCAGGAATGGCTCATGAACTTAACACTCCTATTGGCGTCTGCGTTACAGGGGCGTCATTTTTGCAAGAAAAAACGGACGACTTGATCAAGGCATTTTCGAGCGGAAATTTGCGACAACAAGAGCTAAATGACTTTGTCCAGATTTTACCTAAATCTACCGAAATCATATTATCCAACCTTGACCGGGCTTCTGAGTTAATCAGTAGTTTTAAATTAGTCGCCGTTGATGTCTCTAGCGACATGAAACGAAAATTTAATTTACAAGCTTACATCGCTAACGTGGTCCAAAGTCTTTACCCCGAAACTAAACGTTTTAACCATCAAGTATCCATACAAGGAGATAGTGAGCTTGTCGTTGAAACTTACCCGGGATCTATTTCTCAAATTATCACCAATTTAATGATGAATTCTATTATTCATGCTTATTCAGATAAAGAACGTGGCTGTATGAGTATTAGTGCTTTTCGGGATGAAGATAATGTAAAGTTAATATATCGTGATGATGGAAAGGGCCTGTCTGAGGAGAATGTAAAAATGATATTCGAACCTTTTTATACCACACGCAGCGGCCACGGCGGTAGCGGCTTGGGCATGAGCTTGGTTTATAACTTAGTTACCCAGACACTTAAGGGAACAATTACCTGTACTAGTGAACTAGGTAAAGGAATAAATATCAACATCTCGTTTCCGATCAAAGCGGACATTACAAACGACAAGCTTGCTGAGATGTACTCATTGAATCAGACCTGAAATCTACAGTAGTCTTTGACTAGTTTGATCCTTCGTTCACGATCCCGTTGATAATCACATTCCACTTAACTAAACAATTTCCTTCTCGGTCTGCTTCTGTCAAGTTAAATTTCTCTATTGATAACACGATTCAAGCATTAAGCTTTAGATTAAACCAATTCCCGTTTAATTTTACTTTCCGCCGGACATTTTAATTTCTTTCATCTAGATATCTCCTCTATGACCCAATAATTAGAGCAACCGTCATTTAATACCCATCTATAAACGACACTTGTTGTTTTCGATTCTATTTGAAATTTTGTACGGTGGGATTAAACTGAATTTTTAGCAAAAGGCAGATGAAGATGAAGATGAAGATGATCAGATTATCGTCTGTAATTGCGGGCCTCAAAGGGGCATACATTAGTAATTTGGGGCGCGAATCCCCTTATGCCTCTGTAGAAAAACACATTAGATGGGCCTATGCCATAGTTCTTTCATTCTCTATTAAATATCGTCGTCGTAAGCTTGGCACACAGCACCCGTTCAAAATTGCATAATTTTCTCGCCATTGTATAGCTAGATAAATAATTACTTTTCTCAGTGAAACGGCCTGTTTGCACTCACATGCTCGATGAGATGGATGTGAGGAGCCCCTCAGCCGATTAGATTATAGCGCTATACTCTCAAGCCAATCCAATGCTGTTTTTCGCTCTTTGAATAATTGTATATTCCATGGCATAGCTCTGGGAATGGCGATAAGGCTATTTGTTGAATTTTCAGTGACAGAGTTATAGGCGACAACAGCCATGGAATTTATTTGCGGGAGTGTACCTAAATGCTGCTGAGCTTCGAAGGTATAGGAGTACTGATGGATTTTATTGATTAACAGATTAAAAGGATGGTCTAGATGAGTCAGTAAAAATTCATGATATTCACTAACCATTTGCAAATCCATTTCAATATGACTGCCGATTATTACCTCAGCTAAATTGGGCTTGAGTATCGTTATTTCACCGAATGACAACTTATGTATCGTCATTAAGTACCTCTCTTTTATTAAAGTAATTAAATAGCTACAACCTTTATCTAAAATACGCCTGTTCTTTAAATATAATTCAACCCCGTGCTTATGTCATTCACCTCTGAACTTAAGTCATTTAAAAGCAATAGGCACCTAAACATCAAGTGTATAAATAAAAGACAGTTTTTCTTGTGAATATAGGCGTCATAAATAAAATATTGCCAATACATGAGTATGTTCGCAGGTATAAAGGAAACACTTTATTCGGGTTATAA
>MABF01000152.1 GCA_002163025.1 'Osedax' symbiont bacterium Rs2_46_30_T18 | reverse complement strand
AATCCTCGATAGCCTCACTAAACTGTGGATGCTTAATATAGTGGCTTGAATAAGTTGTAATAGGTTCAAAGCCGCGCTGAATCTTATGTTCTCCTTGAGCCCCCGGGTCAAAGCGCTGGATCTGGTGTTTAATGCAGTATTCTAGCCCCTGGTAGTAGCAAGTTTCAAAGTGTAGGTTGTCGAAATCATCCAGCGAGCCCCAGTAGCGTCCATAGAGTGTGGAGTTCTGCGGGTCGGTGTTTTTAAAGCACCAGGCGCAGGCGACGGTTTTTCCCTGATGGCTGGCAACAAAAAGTACGATATGCGAGGCTAAGCTCTCAAGTAATAGCTGGAAAAATTCGATATTCAGATAACCTTTGCGGCCGCGTTTTACATAGGTAAGCTGGTAGCAATAATAGAATTCCTGTAATAGCTGTAAATTGATGTCAGCGCCTTCTATGGCGTCAATAGAAACTTGTTGTTCACTGACTATACGGCGTTCGCGTTTAATGTTTTTACGCTTGCGCGATGTAAAGCTGGCGAGAAAATTCTCGAAGCTGCTGTAGTCTTTGTTTTTCCAGTGATACTGGCATCCCTCTCTGATCAGTAGGCCTTGCTGCTGTAGTTGACTCGCTTCACTCACGGGATGGAATAGGCCGTGCCAGCTGGAAAAATTATATTCATCGCACAATTGTTTTATTTGTTGGCTAATGAAGGGCATGACTTCAGCAAGTGCTAATGTGCTGGCGATGCGCGGGCCATAACAAGGGCTGAAGGGGATGGCAGTTAATAGCTTGGGATAGTAGGGGATTTGATGTTGAGCATAGGCATCTGCCCAGTCCCAGTCAAAGACATACTCCCCATATGAATGCGTTTTTTGGTACATAGGCACGATACACACCAGCTCAGAGTTTTGGTACAAAGTGAGATGGGCTACTTGCCAGCCAGTGTCGGCGCTAGTACAGCCGCTTTTTTCCAGTGCTGCTAGAAACTCGTAGCGAAGAAAGGGATAGTGGCATCCGCATATATCGTTCCATTGTTTTTTATTAATCTCTTCAATGCTGTTTAATATCTTGATTTCAAAGCTCATAGCATAAATATCTATACATAATAGTGTGCGACAATATTAACAAGTTGTCAGCTACAGCGCATTTTATTCTAAAACAATTCGTCTCGATCGGTATTTTCCTGATAATGCTGAAAGGTGGTCGAAAATATTTGCTCCTCTATTCCCCTGTGTTCATAATATTGCTATTTGTGCGAGAGGCGGGAAGTTAATGCTCTGGCGCTATTTGTTGGCTGCTTCTAAACTTAAAGATACTGAAATATGTAGAGGGTTAAAGAATGGATGAGTTAGAAATGGAGTTTGTATTAGATGCTCAATTGAATAATGATTGCGTGTTTATAGGGGAGATGCCGTTGTGTCGTCTGCTGTTGATGAACGATAAGCAGTTTCCCTGGTTTATCTTAGTGCCGCGACGTGCGGATATCTCGGAGCTGTATCACTTGTCGCTGCAGGATAGACAGATATTGATGGCGGAATCTTGCGATTTAAGTGCCGCGCTGGCGGATGGTTTTAATGCAACAAAGATGAATGTGGCGAGTTTGGGTAATATGGTAAAGCAGCTACATATCCATCATATAGTGCGCTATGAAACGGATATAGCTTGGCCGGCCCCTGTGTGGGGAAGACAATCTAGCCAGCCCTATTCAGAGGAGGAGATAGAAGTGATCAGACAAAAGGTCACGGCGTTGCTGGAGGCGCATTTGTCATTTAAAACAATCGTCTGATAGTTGGCCTATGAGCCAAATTTAGTCGCTGGTTAATAGCTTGCTAATAAGCTCGGCTGATTGAGATTAAATAGCACACAAAAGATAAATATTGAGGTATAATTCGCCGCTTTGATTATTGTGGACAGAATAAATGCCAATTTTTGACTTTGCGTGCCAGCAATGTGATCACGAATTCGAAAAGCTCGTCCTGAGAAGTGATGCCCCCGCACCAAAATGTATCTCATGTGACAGTGAAAATGTGAAGCAGCAAGTGTCCGCCCCGGCTTTCAGGCTGGCGGGCAGCGGTTGGTACGAAACCGATTTTAAAACCGGAAAAAAGAAGAATCTAGCTTCTAATGACGCTGATGCAGCGGCTAAAAAAACTGTTCCAGCCAAAGATTCGGCGAGTGCTGAATAAGGCAGACGGTAGCTAACAACTAATACTTTCGATGGACGCCAGCGGTGAATTATTAAGCCATGGATGCCATCAGATAGACAACAATTAAGATCAACTCAATAGGAAATAATTATGCGCAGCCTTTATTGCGGCGACTTGCGAAAAACACAAGTGGGTGAAGAAGTAACTTTGGTCGGCTGGGTTCACCGTCGCAGAGATCACGGTGGAGTAATATTTTTAGACGTTCGCGACCGTGAAGGCATAGTGCAAGTTGTTTTTGATCCGGATCGTGAGCAGAGCTTTGCTATCGCTAACTCAGTGCGTAACGAATACGTGATTGAGCTTAAAGGTCTGGTACGTGACCGTCCTCAGGGGACAATAAACCCTGATATGGGTACCGGTGAGATTGAAGTTCTAGGTAAAGAACTGGTCATTTTAAATAAGTCGGAGACGCCTCCGTTCCAGTTAGATGATCACCAGCAAGTCAGTGAAGAAGTGCGTCTAAAGAACCGTTTCATGGATCTGCGTCGCCCGGAAATGCAGCAGAAATTACGTTTGCGTGCAGCGGTGAGTTCGTCTATTCGCAACTTCTTAGACGATAACGGTTTTCTCGACATTGAAACGCCGATACTCACCCGGGCTACTCCTGAAGGTGCCCGAGATTATATAGTGCCATCGCGTACTCATGACGGTAATTTCTTTGCCTTGCCACAATCTCCACAGTTGTTTAAGCAGCTGTTGATGGTGTCAGGTTTTGATCGCTACTATCAAATCGCCAAGTGTTTCCGTGATGAAGATTTACGTGCGGATCGCCAGCCAGAATTTACCCAGATCGATATCGAAATGTCGTTCATGGATCAAGACCAGATCATGGCTGTGACTGAGAAAATGATCACTGGCTTATTTGCAGACAAATTGTCGGTTAACCTCGGTGAATTCCCGCGTATGACTTATGCGGATGCGATGTCTCGCTTCGGTTCCGACAAGCCTGACCTGCGTAACCCTATGGAATTAGTCGATGTCGGTGATTTAATGGCCGATATAGAGTTTAAAGTGTTTGCCGGCCCCGCCAACGATGCTGACTCTCGCGTTGCTGCCTTGAAAGTACCTGGTGGCGCTAAGCTAACCCGTAAACTGATAGATGAATACACTAAATTTGTCAGCATTTACGGCGCCCGTGGTCTGGCTTGGATTAAAGTCAACGAACTGGAAAAAGGCGCAGAAGGTTTGCAGTCGCCTATCGTTAAATTCCTCGGTGAAGATGTGGCCATGGCGATCATGCAGCGCCTGGAAGCTAAAAACGGCGACTTAGTATTCTTTGGTGCTGATAAGACTAATATCGTCAACGAAGCGCTGGGTGCACTGCGTAACAAGGTCGGTGTCGATTTAGGGATGCTTACTTGCGATTGGGCGCCACTGTGGGTTGTTGATTGGCCGATGTTTGAGAAAACTTCAGATGGCGGTATCACTGCACTTCACCACCCATTCACCGCACCAAACTGCACTCCAGAAGAGTTGGAAGCTGACCCGTTAGCGGCAAACTCAATTGCCTATGACATGGTTTTAAACGGCTGTGAGTTAGGGGGTGGGTCCATTCGTATTCATCAGGCTGAAATGCAAAAAGCGGTGTTCCGCTGTTTAGGCATCAGCGATGAAGAAGCTGAAGAGAAGTTTGGCTTCTTGTTGAATGCGCTTAAATACGGTGCGCCACCACACGGTGGTTTGGCTTTTGGTCTGGATCGCTTGATCATGCTGATGACAGGCACTGAATCTATTCGCGAAGTCATTGCATTTCCGAAAACACAGACAGCTGCCTGTCCGCTAACCAACGCCCCGGGTGAAGTTAGCAAAGAGCAGCTAAAAGAGCTAAATATCAGATTGCGCGAGAAAATCAGCGTCTAACTTCGCAACGCAATGCGCTGTCAATTTCGGGCGCATTTACAAACAGACAAGTTGTTAGTGAACAGCTTGTCTGTTGATTCCTCATTTTTACATTATTAATCCTGTTGTGCGCCCCCGCGGCGGGCTCTTTCCTGAATGAATAATTAATTTTATTGAGCGTTGGGCGGCGTTGCCTGTCGCGGTTACCAGCATGCTTTGTCTAAAAAATATCCGCTGCTGAAAAAGCGACCAGTGCGACTCGTCCTCGGATAACCCCTCGCCACACAATTGCACAAATTTTAAGTATTTGACCGCTTTTTTTGTGTTTTTGCCCGGTTTATTACTAAGCTTCTATGATACTCCGACTAAGCTCATGTATAATCGGCAAGTTTTTTGGTGGGGAATATTGTTGTCAAATAACTAATAAACAATAGTGCACTCAGAATTGCATAAAACTGAGGCAGACAACAATAATTTCTCGAAAATTTATAATCGTGATTGGGTGAAGTGTATGATCAAGATCAACAAAGGTCTGGATCTGCCGATTTTAGGCACTGTGCCGCAGAGTATATCTGCGTCCGCACAAGTGCGTTCGGTCGCCGTGAGTGGCCCTGACTATGTTGGCTGTAAGCCGACGATGGCCGTCAAGGTGGGGGACCGAGTTAAACTCGGTCAAGTGATCTTTTCTGACAAGAAAACAGAAGGTGTTAATTTTACAGCGCCAGCAGCGGGTACTGTAACTGAAATTAACCGCGGCGAGAGACGCGCATTACTCTCAGTAGTAATTGCCGTCGATGAGCAGGAAGACTATGTCGAGTTTGACAAGCACTCTGATGCCGAACTGTCTAATTTATCTGCAGAGCAAGTAGCCAGCCAGCTACAAATATCCGGATTGTGGAGCGCTTTGCGCACCCGACCTTTTAGCAAAATTCCAGCCTCTGGAACTAAGCCTGCTGCAATTTTTGTAACAGCTATAGATACTAATCCGTTGGCAGCGGATCCGGCCATTATTCTCGCTGAGAATGCGGCTGACTTTAGTAACGGCTTAACCTTGTTGACCAAGCTGACCGCAGGAAAAGTATTCCTTTGTAAAGCAGCGGGTGCCGATATTCCTACAGCGAATGGTGTTACTGTCGAAGAATTTTCCGGCGTTCACCCAGCGGGCAACGTGGGAACCCATATCCACTTTT
>MABF01000003.1 GCA_002163025.1 'Osedax' symbiont bacterium Rs2_46_30_T18 | reverse complement strand
GCGGGTAAAAAGCTCGCCTCTATGCTATTTCGCGCCAGCTGCTTTAACTGTACTTTGCTCATAGGGAGATGCTCAGCTAAGGCCAGATAATTAGCCGCCAAATAGCCTCCAAAATAAGCCGGATCATCCGAGTTAACTGTTACTTTAACGCCGCGATCCAGCATCTGCAGAATAGTGTGCTCACTCATATCGCCGAAGACTTGCAGTTTAGTATTGGATAGCGGGCAGACGGTAAGCGGCATTTTTTCACTGATCAGCAACTGCATCAACTTCTCATCTTCTATTGCCCGTACACCGTGATCGATGCGCGAGACTTGCAGCAGCTGTAATGCTTGCCAAATATATTCTGCGGGTCCCTCTTCGCCAGCGTGCGCCACCGTTAAAAAGCCATGCTCTAAAGCTTTGGCAAACACTCGCTGAAACTTCTCTGGAGGGTGGCCCAGCTCTGAACTGTCCAGACCTACAGTTGTTATAAGTTCTTTGTAAGGTAGTGCCTGCTCTAAAGTCTGCAGGGCAGAGTGCTCGGGTAAGTGGCGTAGGAAAGACATTATTAAGGCACTGCTAATGCCTAATATTTTCTGGCCATCGTCCAGTGCACGACTGATTCCGCCGATCACAATGGAAAATTTAATGCCTCGATCGGTATGCGTCTGCGGGTCGAAACAAGGCTCTACATGCACCACCCCTTCCTCCTGACAACGCAGCAAATAGGCCCATGTCAGGTCGTAAAAATCTTGCTCGGTTTGCAATACTTCAGCTCCCTGATAGTAAATATCAAGAAATTCCTGCAGATTATTAAACTGATAAGCTCGACGCAACTCTGCAACAGAGCCATAAGATAAGCTAATATTATTACGCTGCGCCAACGCAAACATTAACTCAGGTTCCAGGCTGCCCTCTAAATGTAAATGCAGCTCCGCCTTTGGCAGGGCCAGGATTAACTCTTGCATAGGGTCTCCTAAATTATTGTCGTTAACCTGTTAATGGCCTATCTTTTAGATCAATAATAACGATTATTTTTCAAAGTATTCATAAGTTTCGGCAAAGCGCGATAACAAATACTCACCTGCTGTTATCGCTGCATATTTCGGCGGGTTATTAAGATCGTGACAGCCCGACAAGGCCGCTACTTGGGTATCAAAATTCGGTTCGACAAAGAAGGGCATTGAGTAGCGCTCTGAGCCGCTGGGGTTAATCACTCTATGCGGGGTTGAGCTATATCTGTCGTTGCTCCAACGCGCCATCATATCACCGATGTTGATTACAAAACTGTTGGCCACTGGAGGTGCGTCCAACCATTGGCCGGACCGATCTTGCACTTGTAAACCGCCTATTTGGTCCTGATGCAAAATAGTAATACAGCCGTAATCAGTATGTGCCCCCGCTCCCAGTTGCTCGGCCTGCTCTTTGTTCTCCAGCGGCGGGTAGTGGATAAAGCGCAATACGCTAATGGGTTCAGAGAACTCATGCTCAAAATAATGCGGGTCAAGTTTCAAGGCGATCGCCAGAGCCCGTAATATCGTTTTCCCCAGCGCTATCATGTCCCAGTAGTGAGTCTCAACTAACGCTTGAAAGCCCGCTAAGTCCGGGTATTGATTAGTACCGTGTAACGGTTTCTGGGCGATCACATCCGGGTGATCAGCGGCCAAATTTCGGCCCATATCAAACGTTTCTTTAAAGTCTGCTGGTCTTTTGGGATCTAGCTGCTCTGTGCCAAAACTGCCATAACCGCGGTGATGACGTGTTTTAGTGATATCTATGTCCATTTTTTCGGACATCGGTAAGGCAAAAAACCTCTTGTACAGGCTGCTCAACTGCGCAATTCGCTCAGGGCTGATAGAGTGGCCGGTAACGTAAAAGAAACCGCTCTGTTGGCAGGCCTGGTCCACTTCGTTGGCGACACTGTGCCACTGTTGAGGTTCATCGCTATACAGCGCAGAGATATCAATAATAGGTATATAAGACGTATTCATTACAAGCTCCAAAGTGGCCTATTAAAGTTACCTGGATTAAAAACCGGTAAAAAACAGTACCGGCAAAAACAAACAAGCTCTGCCCACTGTGCAGCGGGCAGAGCTTGTTGAGTATTTAAAGTGCCTCAGCACTTTGCGCGGGTACAACTACCACGCGTCAATTTCATGCATTTACTGAGGTGCTGTGGCTTGCACACCTTCAACGTACCACTTGATGCCTACTAGCTCATTAAGTGGCATTCTCTCACCTGCTTTAACTTTAATTTCACCCGCCTGATTCTTGATAGGACCAGTGAAAGGGAAAAACTTACCGCTGGTGATGTCATCCACTAACTGCTGGGCTTCAGTCGCAACTTCCGCTGGCATATTAGTAAAGGCCGGGATAATAATATCTTTTTCAGCCATACCACCCCAGTAGTTTTCAGGCTTCCAGGTACCGTCCATCACTTCCTGGGTTTTTCTGATATACAGCGCCGCCCAGTCATCTACTACAGACATCAAGTGCGCTTTGGGTCCAAAGCTAGACATATCTGAAGCTTGGCCTACCGCGTAAACACCACGACGCTCTGCCGCTTGCATTGCAGCCGGGCTATCAGTGTGCTGTAAAATAACATCAACACCTTGATCGATCATGACATTGGCAGCATCCGCTTCCTTGCCTGGATCAAACCAGCTGTTAACCCAGATAATTTTCATTTCGGCTTTTGGGTTGTACTTTTTCAGTGCCAACTGCACCGTATTGATATCGCGAATAACTTCCGGAATAGGGAAAGAGGCAATGTAACCAATCTTATTACTCTTGGTCATTTTAGCCGCGACAAAACCTGCTACATAGCGCCCTTCAAAGGTCTTTGACAGATAGTTACCGGCATTTTTAGCCGTTTTATATCCAGTGGCGTGCTCAAATTTAACTTTCTTGAAAGTTTTAGCCACTTTCAGAGTCGGGTTCATATAGCCAAAAGAGGTGGTGAAGATTAAATCATTACCAGATTTTGCCAGGTTGCGAATGACACGCTCGGCATCGGCTCCCTCTGGAACAGATTCAACAAAAGTGGTTTCAACTTTGTCACCGAAGTGCTTTTCAACGGCTAAACGCCCCTGATCGTGCTGATAACTCCAACCGTGATCACCTACAGGTCCTACATAGACGAATCCGATCTTTAGCGGGTCAGCAGCTTGAGCTATGCCGGCTGTTGCCAGGCTCAAGCCTAAAACTGCGCCAGTTAATAACTTTTTTACGCTCTGTTTCATTTTCTGCATCCTTTATTATGTTATCTATGGATATATTTGTTTAATCTCTATCGAGAATTTTCGGGTTGTTAACTTTAGGCGTATGCAAACAACTTCGAAAATTCTCTGAAATACAGAGAAGCTACGGGCTTATCACATGCGTCTTGGCGACAGGCAGCTAAGCTCCCTATTACCATAAAATTTCGATCTTTCTACTTCCTATCTGCCAGAGGCGTAGAGAAGGAGTACTCCATATCCCAGGGGAAGCGTATCCAGGTATCCTGGCTTACCTCTGTGATAAAAGTATCCACCAGCGGCTTGCCAGAAGGTTTGGCATAAACAGTGGCGAAGTGCGCTTTAGGTAACAATTCTCGTACGTACTTTGCAGTTTTTCCGGTATCGACTAAGTCATCCACCAGCAACATCCCCTCGCCGTCACCTGCAGCAGCTTTCAACAACTGTAAGTCACCCTGAGCTTTATCACCGTCAGTTTCACTTGAGCTATAGCTTGAAATACAAACGGTATCTATGAAGCGAATATCCATCTCACGAGCCAAAATGGCCGCCGGTACTAAGCCACCACGGGTAATAGCAATAATTCCTTTCCAGGGACCCATCTCCAGCAAACGCCATGACAATGCTCTGGAGTTTCTGTGTAACTCTTCCCAGGAAACGGGAAAATCTCTGTTATAAGGTGTAGATGACATGTAAAACTCCGTAGTCTATATTGCCCTGGCACACACTAATGGCTGCCGGGGAATGCTGTAGCAAAAGCCGATTCAGACCTGACAAGTTAATCGCCATCAAGATCTGACCATTTGGGAAAAGCTATAATACCTGATTGTGTATTTGTTTATAACAATTGCCACTGCTACTTTGGTCTTGAATCCATTTATCCGGCTAATATTCAACAGACCTGCCCTCAAAAAATAACCAGTGATATCAGTGCCAGGTATCCAAACCTCAACACTTAATCAATCTTTATGATTGCAGTTTCGAGACTAACTTTTTCGCCAGCAAGTTGTGTTCAGCCATCAGTGCCTGTGTGTCCAGTCCCAACACTTGCCCATGGGTCACTCGCCACTGCCCAGCAACCATCACCCGGTCAGCGCGCTGTGCACCGCAAAGTAACAGTGCCGCTAGGGGGTCATGAGAGCCGCTAAAGCGCATTTCATCTAACTTGAACAGTGCCAAATCTGCTTGTTTAGCGACGGCTATCTCTCCCAAATCCGAGCGTCCCAACAGTTTCGCTGACCCTTGAGTTGCCCAGCGATAGGCATCCAAATGGCTTACCTTAGCCGCACCGTAGCGCAGCCTCTGTAAGTACAATGCCTGTCGAACTTCCTGGATCATGTTGGAGCCATCATTGGAGGCGGAGCCGTCCACTCCCAGTCCCACGGGCACGCCGGCACTCTCCAGCTCTAAAGTTCGGGCTATGCCAGAGGCTAACATCATGTTTGAAGTCGGACAGTGACAGACCCCTACGCCGGCGCTGCCCAGTTGAGCAATCTCAGTATCGTTGAAGTGAATACCGTGGGCCAGCCAAGTTCTCGGCTGCAACCAGCCGACCGACTCTAGATAATCAACCGTGCGCAAACCAAAGCGCTGCAGACAAAACTGTTCTTCATCAATGGTCTCTGCCAGGTGAGTGTGCAATCTTACGTCTAGTTTATTGGCCAATTCGGCACTGGCGCGCATGATTTCCGGTGTCACCGAAAAGGGCGAGCAAGGTGCCAGGGCTATCTGTAACATTGCCCCATCGCCGCGCTGGTGGTATCGATTGATCAGTCGCTCACTGTCTTCTAATATTTGCTGTTGATGCTGTACCGCTGCCTGTGGCGGTAGGCCGCCGTCATCTTGACCTAAGCTCATCGAACCACGGGTGAACAGAGTACGCATGCCAATCTCAGCGCTGGCCTCTATTTGCACATCGATCGACTGCTCCATTCCCGCGGGAAA
This sequence comes from 'Osedax' symbiont bacterium Rs2_46_30_T18, assembly GCA_002163025.1. GTDB lineage: Bacteria > Pseudomonadota > Gammaproteobacteria > Pseudomonadales > Balneatricaceae > Rs1. The sequence continues at coordinate 25,889 of MABF01000003.1, read as the reverse complement.
CAAATAGTGATGATCCGCCGATAAAGTACAGCCTGACAGCAGTAGCTCTGCAAGTGCTAGTTTAGTGGCCAGCGCTAACATACGTGGCTCTAAACCAACCCACAGCGGATAGAGATTTTGCAACCAGCTAAAAAGCTCCTGATTAAGCGCACCTGGGTAGGCGCGGGTCAAGGTCTGGTAATAGTGGTGATGACTGTTGATCAGTCCCGGTAACAGTACAGAATCAGAGGCGTCGTAGACTTCATCCCAGCTACTTGGCTGAGCGCCACTGGCCACCAGCTCTACGATTTCAGAGCCGCTGACAAGCACGCCACCGCCGGCGTCGATTCCCTCTGCCACTAATATCGCCAGCGGGTTTTTGATCCACAATCGTTTCGAATTAGGCATGGTTGTCACTAACTGTGCGGATGAAAAGGTTTACCCAACCACATCGGGGTATACATTTTACTTTTCATCACATTGCTTGAAATCATCACCAGCACTAATACAGTAGCAGCGTATGGCATCATAGCCAGTAAGTTAGGAGACACCGGATAACCCAGCCCCTGAACCACTAAGTTCAAGATACTGGCCAGGCCAAACAAGTAGGCTCCAAAGATAATTCGATCGGCGCGCCAAGTGGCAAACACTACTAGGGCCAGGGCAATCCAGCCGCGCCCGGCAGTCATGTTTTCAGCCCACAACGGCGTGTAAGCGAGTGACAAGTAACCGCCTGCAAGCCCCGCCATACCACCGCCAAAGGCCACCGCCAGATAGCGGGTACGCATCACCGGCAGTCCCAGTGAATTAGCGGCATGCGGGTTCTCACCTACCGCTTTGACAGTCAGTCCCAGACGGCTGGATTTAAAGAACCAATAAACCAAACCAAACAGTCCAAAGGAGAGGTAGACCACCAAGTCTTGGGCGAAGAGCATTTTTCCGATCAGTGGAATATCACTGAGATAGGGAATTGCGATAGGCTCTAAGCCTACAATCGGTGTCCCTACATAGGCGGCACCGATAAACGCCGATAGCCCTGTGCCAAAAATGGTCAGCGCCAAACCCGTCGCCACTTGGTTGGCATTCAGTCCCAGAGCGATAGCGGCGAACAACATCGACATCAACATACCGGCGACAATTGCCAGCATGAATCCCAGCATTAAGCTGCCGGTAGTGAGAGTGACGATAAAGCCAACCACTGCCCCCATTAACATCATCCCTTCCTGACCTAAATTCAGTACCCCGGATCTCTCACACACTAGTTCACCAAGCGCGACGATTAACAGCGGAGTACCTGTGCGCACCATGGCGTAGAGAACATTGGTTATTAAATCGATATCCACTATGAATTCTCCAGTGTTGCACTAATCTGAGGTCGATTAAATTTAATTTTAAAGTTGATAAAAACATCACAGGCCAGCAGGTAAAACAACAACATTCCCTGAAACAGTGACGTCACTGCCAAAGGTAGATTAAGCTCTATCTGTGCCAGTTCACCGCCAAGATAAATAAGTGCCATCAGCATACTGGCAAAGAAAATACCCACTGGGTGCAATCGCCCTAGGAAGGCCACTATAATTGCCGCGTAGCCATAACCCGGAGAGATTGAAGGAATTAACTGTCCTATCGGGCCCGCTACTTCACCGGCTCCCGCCAGGCCCGCCAGGGCACCACTGATAATCATTACTACTGCTACCAGGCGCTTGTGTTTAAAGCCTGCCAATTTGGCCGCGTTGCTGTCTAAACCCAATACTTTGATTTGAAAGCCAATGAAAGAGCGCGACAGCATCACCCAGATAACCACTACTGCCAACAGGGCAAACAAAATACCTATATGCATACGGGTATCTTCAAGCAGGATCGGTAGTAAAGAGCTGTCGCCAAACATAGCAGACGCTGGAAAGCCGTAGCCATCCGGATCTTTAAATGAGCCGTGTACAAAATACAGTAACAAGTACAAAGCTATATAGTTGAACATGATAGTGGTGAGTATTTCATTGGCGTTAAATCGGGTGCGTAACCAGGCTGCTAATAATCCCCACAGTCCACCGCCTAGCATGCCGCTGAGCAACACCAAAGGCAGCGCCCAAAAAGATTCGACATCCATTAACTGCAGCGCCACGGCACTGGCCAATAGACCGCCCATCAGCAACTGACCCTCGGCACCTATATTCCACACTTGCGCTTTAAACGCCACAGCCAGACCAATAGCACAGAGCATAATGGGTGCCGCTTTAACGCAGAGCTCACCAAATCCATATAAATCTTCGACCGGTGCTATCAAAAAAATTCTCAGCGCTTCTATTGGGTCGTGACCGAGAAAAGCAAAGAAGATGCCGCCACTAACCAAGGTCAGCAGTCCTGCTAAAAGTGGTGACAGATAAGACATTGAGCGGGACGCTTCACCCCGTGGTTCTAATTTTATAAACATAAGGTCCCCCTAATTTATACTGCTAGTGTTGAGCATTTCATCGACATGCTGAGCCGCCGTCGGCTCAATCTGTTCGAAAACCCCGGTCATCCAGCGTCCCACCTCTTCAATTGAGGTATCAAGAGTGGCTTTTGCCGGTGATATTTCACCATCGCAAATTGCGCATAGACGGTCGCTGATCAAAAACAGCTCATCGATATCTTCCGAGACCACTAAAATAGCCGCCCCTTTATCTCTGAGCTCGATCAATGCTTTATGGATAGCCGTTGCTGCGCCTATGTCAACTCCCCAGGTCGGGTGAGCGGCCACCAGCAGCTGCGGATTCTGCAGTATTTCTCTGCCAATAATGAACTTCTGTAAATTCCCTCCCGATAAGCTCTGTGCTGCCGTGCGGTTATTGGGGGTTTTTACTTTGTAATCGTCGATGATCTTCTGGGAAAATTGTTCGGTTTTCCCCTGATTGATAAAACCAAAATTGACCAGTCCCTGCAGGAAACCTGTCAATAACGTGTTATCGACTAAACTCATTTCTGGCACTGCACCGCGACCTAATCGCTCTTCGGGAACAAAAGCCAGTCCCAGTTCCCGACGCTGACGGGGGTCTAATAAGCCGACACCACGTCCGGAAAATTTAACCGGATCACTGCTATCCAGTAAATGCTCTCCGGAAAGCGCGGCCAGTAATTCTTCCTGACCGTTGCCAGCAACCCCGGCGATGCCGAGAATTTCACCGCGGCGCACGCTAAAGTTAACCTTCTTTAAACTAGTGCCAAAAGGGTCTTCACTGCTGTTGGTCAGGTTTTCAACCGCTAAAAACACTTCCGTCCCTGTGGCTTTGGGGTAGTTACTGCTGATCGGGGTGTCCGACCCCACCATCAGCTGCGCCATTTTAGTGGCTCCAGCCTCTGCAGGTACACAATCTCCTGTGACTTTCCCGCCGCGTAAAATAGTCGCGTTATGGCAAAGTGCCTGCACTTCCTTCAGCTTGTGGGAGATAAATAAGATACTGCAGCCATCCGCCGATAGTTGTCGCAAAGTGACAAACAGCGTTTCGACTTCCTGAGGGGTTAAAACAGAGGTCGGCTCATCTAAGATAAGTAGTTTAATATCCTGCACTAAACAGCGCACTATCTCCACGCGCTGTCGCTCACCAACACTCAGCGAGTGTATGTGCCGATCGGGATTGAGCTCCATACCATACTGTTTAGAAACAGTGCTGATTTTCCGCCCTAGCTGCTGCAAATCTCCGGCATCGTCACCCAACGCCAAAGCGATGTTCTCAGTAACGGTTAAAGTTTCAAACAGAGAGAAGTGCTGAAACACCATGCCGATGCCCATCTTTCTTGCCATGGACGGATCTTTGATCTCAACGACGGATCCCTGCCAGAGGATTTCTCCGGCATCGGGTTTAGTGACGCCATAGATCATTTTCATCAAAGTACTTTTACCGGCACCGTTTTCACCGAGTAAAGCGTGGATTTCACCCGCGCCAATTTCCAAGTCTACTTTGTCGTTGGCGAGACATCCTGGGTACTGTTTTGTGATGCCCTTCAACTGTAACCGCAACTGGCCACTAAGGGTGGCAGATACTTGCCTGTTCATCTTAGCTGTGTCCTCGTATTTCAAGAAGTAAGGCTGAGCCATGATTCGTTATACTTCTTGCTGAACTATAGTTTGCCAAGACTGTAAAATGCTGCAGCTGGGCGAAATTAGATAGCTCGATATTTTTTATTTTTTTTACACAAGCTAAGAATTTATAAAAAAGCTGACCCAAAAGACAGGTTTTTTTTACTTATTTATAATATTACAACTAATTTACAGCGCATTAATGAAGATAAGTTGGCTATATTTGCAGTAATTTTCTTAAAAAGTGTCGTTTAAATAAGCCATGGCACAGCTTCAAAAAAGTTGCCGAATACTAGCATGAATACTGAGATTTCTGGAATGGGTTGAGCCGGGAAATTGTTGAGTTTTAGAGGGGGACATGTTTGAAACTTAAAGCTCTATAGCCTGCTATAAAGGCGGTACTTGTACGCCCACTGTTTAATTATCAAAAAACCACAGGTAACAACGTCTGTCTGTGATGCGCAGAGTCCGACAAGCAATCAGGAAATTGCAGCTGTCTGGATTCTCGGACTCTGGGTTGGTCCTAAATTAAATTCCGCCTTTGGTTAACTTGGCCGGATCTAACAGCTGCTCTAGCTCAGCGCGGGAAATATCGGTCAGTTGCTCGGCGACATCTAGTACCGGCCGGCCGTCTTTATACGCCTGCTTGGCGATTGCAGCAGCTTTTTCGTAGCCGATGATAGGGTTTAGCGCGGTCACTAAAATGGGGTTGCGTGACAGTGCCGACTGCAGGGCCTCTTCATTCACACTAAAAGTGGCAATCGCTTTATCCGCCAACAAATTACTGGCATTGCCGAGCAATTCGATACTGCCCAGCAAATTATTGGCGATCAGTGGCAACATTACATTCAGCTCAAAATTACCCGACTGCCCCGCCACTGTTATAGCACTATCGTTGCCAATCACTTGTGCCGCCACCATTGCAGTAGCTTCCGGGATTACCGGGTTGACTTTACCGGGCATAATAGAAGAGCCAGGTTGCAACGCCTCTAATGCGATTTCACCTAAACCTGCCAGTGGGCCGGAGTTCATCCAGCGTAAATCATTGGCAATTTTCATCAGTGACACCGCCACTGTTTTCAGCTGCCCCGAAATAGAAACCGCTATGTCTTGAGTGCCTATATGAGTAAATAAATTCTCTGCCGGAGTAAATTCAATCCCGGTCAAACGGCTGATCTGTTTAGCAAATTGGCTGCTAAACTGAGGGTGGGCATTAATCCCGGTGCCTACAGCTGTCCCCCCCTGTGCTAGAGTCTGCAGCACCCTCTGGTTAGCTTCAAGCACAGCAATGTTTTGCTCTATCTGCCCGGACCAGCTCAACAAGCTCTGACTCATACGCACCGGCATCGCGTCCATCAGATGGGTGCGACCCGTTTTAATATGGTGATCGACACTGACAGCTTTGCTTTTAATCACTGCAGATAAATGTCGCAGTGCCGGTAATAAACGCTTATGCAACTCTGTCGCGGCGCTGATGTGAATAGCACTGGGGATAATGTCATTGCTACTCTGGCCATAGTTAACATGATCATTGGCCCCCACCTTTGCTGTATGCCTGGCACTGGCCAGAGTCGATAATACCTCGTTGGCATTCATATTAGAGCTAGTGCCCGAGCCTGTTTGGTATACATCCACCGGAAAATGACGCATCATCTGCTCATCTGCAAGTAACTCATCTACAGATGCAATGATCGACTGGGCCATTTCTACACTGATCAAGCCCAACTCCGCATTGGCGGATGCCGCTGCGGATTTAGCCAGTAATAATGCTTCAATGAAAGCTTTTGGCATCGTCTGTCCACTGATCGGAAAATTGTTCACCGCCCGCTGGGTCTGTGCACCGTATAAAGCTTCGCTGGGAACGGCGAGTTCACCCATGCTATCGCGCTCAATTCGAGTCTTCATCATAAATCCTTACATTGCGTTTATTTAAATATATGCCAACAGTGACAAAATTAAAGTTTTCGAAGCATTTAAAATGCTCAACTCAGCGCATATTGGAAATAATGGCTGGTTACTCTCAGCTCATGCTGTAATTTTCGCAGTTGCTCTGTTTGCTCCCTACTGACAACCAAGCGCTGCAGATTGCATAGAGGTTTACAAATGTTATCCAGGCAGGTAAACCGCCAGTGTTTTATAATTAAGTCATCGGCGAAAGTGTCCAGCAGTAATTTGAACTGAGCGACGTACAGCGACCAGCGCAACTCATACCGGTAGTCTAACTCTACTTCTTCCATGCTCAGCCACAGGGCGATAAGACTAGGGTTATCTGCTTCCAGTCCCTCGCGAATTTTACGTCTTAAGCTGTTTATTGCAGGATCTTGGATATGAAAAGAGGGGAAACACTGACACATGAAACAACCAATTAACGATAATGATATTCGATCTCATTATCGTTTGACTCACTAATACTGTCAAGTGTGTTTTTGCAATTTGTCATACAATCAACAGCTTGCGCTAATAGTTAGGCCGTAGTAAGTGATTCATTTAAAGCAGTAAGGATGCAGCGTCAAACAACATTTTTATCGCCAGCAAGGTCAATATTACCGTCAACGCATGTTGAAAATATTGTTGTGGCAGTCGCTGCAATATTGATCTGCCGCTATAAGTACCAATAAATCCAGTGCCCAGCATCATCAGTAAAAATATTGCCCACTCTTTAAACTGAAAACCCAGCGCGCTGAAAATAACAATTTTTAAACCGTGCTGGACTATCATCAAAGTGCCGTGGGTAGCCGATATTTGTTTAGACAACATCTCTTTACGGGGTAATAATGCCATCGCCAGAGGACCAGTAGCACCGATAAACATGGTACTAAAAGTGATCAATATACCGCCCAAAACGTGACTCCATTTACCTTGTTTAATGGCTTTAGGCTTAGGGCCCCAAACTATATAGAGAATAAATGTGCCGAGTATCGCCAGCAGTATCCCCTCGGGCAGAGCAACTACAAACTGCCCGCCAAGCAGTGCGCCAACCACTGCCCCGATGAAAAAATAGCCGATGATTGGCCAGGCAATGTGCTGGCGTAGCAACAGCGCCCGACTGCAATTACTGCCCGCCTGGATAACGCCGTGAACGGGAATAACGACGGCAACCGGCAGAAAACTAACCAGTAAAGCCAGCATAATCACCCCGCCCCCCAAGCCAAAGGCAGCGGTGAGCGCCGATGTAAAAAGTGAGGATATAAGTAATATGATGCTGCTATCTACAGCCAGGATTTGCGGCCAAAGGCCGGCTTCGATCATACGTGACAACATACCATTCCCGATAATATACATTGCGAAAAAAATTGATTTTATACACTATAGCGACCATAAACTAGGGAGTTGTGCTCAAGCTCTCTGAAAAACTGTTACAGTTTTCAATACTTTATAACTAACTGAAAATCGATAGATCACAATGGGAATGGCTTAAGGATATATGTTTTACCAAATGGTCAATCTTTTAGTCCCGAACTATTGATCTCAGCCAGCTGTTAGTTTATACAAGTAGACGGGTAAATTTTGAGTTTATAGTTTTGCAGGGACAACAATATGGCAGAGGCAGCTCCAACAGCAGATTATCAGGCGGATTACATCATCATTGGTGCAGGTACCGCCGGCTGTGTGCTCGCCAAGCGGCTATCTGAGAACCCTGCCAATAAAGTGCTGTTAATCGAAGCGGGAGGCAAAGATAACTACCCCTGGATAAAGATACCTATAGGTTATCTGTTCACTATGAATAACCCTAAAACGGATTGGTGCTTTAAAACCCAGGCCGAACAAGGGCTTAATGGTCGCGCTCTGAATTACCCCAGAGGAAAAACCTTGGGCGGATGCTCTTCGATCAACGGTATGATCTATATGCGTGGCCAGGCCCAGGATTATGATCACTGGAGAGATTTAGGTAACTGCGGCTGGGGCTGGGATCAAGTACTCCCCTACTTTAAAAAATCAGAAGATCACTATCTAGGTAACAGCGAAAATCACGCCAGCGGCGGTGAATGGCGAGTGGAAAAACAACGACTCTCATGGCCAATTCTGGATACTGTCATGCAGGCGGCTGCCGAAGTAGGTATTGGCACAACCGAAGATTATAACAGTGGTGATAATCAGGGTTTTTGTTACTTCGAGGTCAATCAGAAAAAAGGCCGTCGCTGGTCCAGCGCCGATGCCTTTTTACACCCTATAATGCAGCGGCCAAACTTGAAGGTAATGACCCATACTCAGGCGATACAACTGCAACTAGTTGATAAGCATGTTGTAGGTGTGCATTTATTAGAGGGCAAGGATCTAAATCAGGCAAGATCCAGCTATGCCAGTGCCCATTGCGAAGTACTGCTCACCGCCGGAGCCATTGCCTCGCCAATGTTGCTACAGCGATCCGGGATCGCTGCAAAGTCTCTATTAGATTCCCTGGATATAAAGCAGCAACACGAACTACCTGGAGTAGGAGAAAACCTACAAGATCACTTGCAAGTACGGATGGTGTTTAAATTGGACAATGCCAGTACATTAAACGAACAGTCCAACAGCATTCTTGGCAAGGCGAAAATGGCACTACAGTACGCTTGGTCCCGCAGTGGCCCACTGTCTATGGCGCCTAGTCAAATGGGCGGTTTCGCCAAAAGTTCAGCAGCTTACACTTCTGCCAACATCGAATACCACATTCAGCCCTTAAGCTGCGATAAACTCGGTGAGCCTCTAGATAGCTTTCCAGCAATTACCGCCTCAGTGTGTAATTTGCGCCCAAAAAGCCGTGGTCACGTACATTTGAGTACTAAAGATGTTTCTGCTGGGCCGATAATCAAAGCCAATTATTTATCCCATCCAGAAGATCAACAGGTCGCTATAGATTCATTAAGGCTTACTCGCACCCTCTTTGCGGCGCACGCTTTAGCGGACTTTAACCCCCTTGAATATAAACCGGGAACAGCAACCGTCACTGATCAGCAGCTGCTTGTGGCAGCCGGGGAATTAGGGACAACCATCTTCCATCCGGTCGGCACTTGTAAAATGGGTAACGATAAAATGGCGGTAGTGGACGATAAATTACAAGTGAGAGGATTGTGCGGCTTAAGGGTTGTAGACGCCTCAATCATGCCTACTATTACCTCGGGAAATACTTGCTCTCCAGTCATTATGATTGCGGAAAAAGCAGCCGATATGATCTTAAATAGTGAGCAACTGCACAAACCTGAACACAATTAACAAGCTGTTGATCTATAGGTCATCACTGACAGAGAGATACGGGGAAAAGCAGGAAACAACTATATAATGAGAATCGTTTGCATTTAATAATGGATTGCATTAACATCTATACCTGTTTGAATGTCTGTACAACATAATGCTTAAGACAAAGGGAATTGATATGCGTGCTAATAAGAAATACTCACCGACAACCTATCCTATTGCTGTCTGCGCCGCTGCACTGTTACTTTGTCTGGTCTTTTTACCTTTAGCGAATCTCTAAACAAGCCTGTGTCGATGACTGTATCAATGACAAGATAAAATCCATTGTGCATAGCGACTTAATCAGAAATTAGCTGCTAGAATAGCCTCTCACTACCGACTTTAACAACATGGCTGTTGCATGCGTCTAATCTTTATTTTTCTACTTATAGTTAGTTCTGGGCTACAGGCAGCTGTTAATGCCAGTGTCGATAGAGTCAAAGCAAGCTATGGACAAAATATTCAATTAAATATCAGCTCTGATAATGCGCTGGGAAAATCGCCAAATTTAACCTTATTAAAACGAACTTTTAAAGTCATCGGCAGCAGCAAAGTCAGTCGTCCCTACATTAAAAATAGCCGCCGCAGCCAGAAAACCTTGTGGTTTTTCATCTTAAAACCAAAGAGGTCTGGTCATTTAACTATCCCGGCCATTGACGTAAACGGTGAAAAAACCCGTCCTATTAAAATTCAAGTTGTTGCTCGAAAAACACAAGCCAATGCCAGTAGCAATAAAAAAACAGTCCCAGGAAAACCGGTAATCAGCCACGATATTATCGTCAAAGCCACCATCAATAAAAACAAACTCTACCCCAATGAGATATTAATCTACCAACTCAGTGTTGATTATCCGGACAAAAGTAGCGGTGATTTTCAAGTCAAGCCGCCTTTTATCGCCGGTGCGATCATCCTGCCACTGGCAGAGCCCAGCTATAGCAAACACAAAATTCGCACTAAAAACAGAACGCTGAGAACTCAGAGCTTTGCTATCTTTAGCGAAAAGGTAGCCTATTACCAAATAGAGCCTGCCGCTATTAGCTTCAGCGATAAAACAAATGGCACTGAGGGCAAAGAAATAACCTTAAAGGCCAACAATTTACATTTCGAAATAACCACCAAAGCTAATCAAAATAGCCTCGGCTATTGGCTACCTAGTAGTCATATAGAGCTCATTGATAACTGGCAACAACCGCAACAAATAGTGGTAGGTGATAGCTTAACCAGAACCATAGAGCTGACTGCGCGTGGTCTAAATGTAGATATTTTGCCGCTGATGAGCGTATTAACCCATAAAAATATGCAAATAAAATTACTGGACGTCAGTACACAAAGCTCAATTGAAGATGGGACAATTGTGGCAATAAGACGAGAAAAAGTTTCTATGACCTTCACCAAAGCTGGCAATGTTAGTCTGCCACCGTTAGATATTCACTGGTGGAATACCGATGTAAACCAGGCAAGAGTCGCTTCTATAAATGCAAAATCGTTGCTTGTCACAGCCCCTCCAGAACAGCCAGATCTTTTAATAACCCCAACCATCACAGCGACAGTTGAGAACCTCTCTGAGGATACTCAGGGAAGCCCTGCGACCGCAGAGCAGTCGCAGCTTGTTAAACAGAGCTCTTCTATCGGAAAATCTTGGTTATCTGCCGCTCAATTGAACGGGTTAATCCTAATTTTGTTCATGCTTTTGGTCGCCAGCACTAGCGGCTGGCTCTATAGTTCACGCAAAAGAAAAAAATAACGATTTTTTTATCCACATTGCAGATAATTTTTTATACCCACTCTTAATGGCACTGACATTAGCAATTGAACAGCACAAAGTGTCGTTTTAGGCGCCAAATTACGCTTTAAAACTCTTTGAATAACTTCTTATTATCAATAAGTTACACATATAAAACGCAATACATAGTGCTCAGCTGCGATATTATTCCTATATATAAGAAAGTTATAACGAGCTCTATTTACTTATACAAAAAAAAGAGTTTTCTATTTAGCACACAAAGTTATGCACACTTAACAAATATAATTATCAATTTCATTCAAATAAAAATGGAATTTTTTTTTATATTTATTTCGGCAATAGAAATCCACTTCAGATACAGCTTGTGCATAACTGTAAAACTTACGCACAGGCTATTCCAAGAGCTTTACAGATGTTCCACGGAAGATATTCAGAGGTTTATCCACTATCCACAATTTATTAACCAGATATCCCGTAATTTATTCACATTCGAATAGAATCTGCTATCATCAATATCCGCGAAAAAAGTTTCATGTGAGTAACTTGTCGAAAAGTGTAGGCTCCAATGAGGATAAAAATGTGGATAAGCCAGGTCTTGTATAAGTCCTACTTTTATACACAGAATCTCCCGAGCATAAGCACTGTGAATAAGCAGGAAAGCTCTATAGTTTCAATTCCGCTAGATATTTGTTTTATAAGGTAAAAACACCTTTATTAACAGAAACAGTCGCCCTTAATAATAACAACCATAACAATCTTATATATATATTCTTAAGTAATACTATATATAAATAGAGATCAAACAACGTGGTTAAAATCTGTACATTTCTAATTCGAATTCAAAACTGTATACTCCTGCTTCGAAAATCAACAATCAAAAATTTTCAACAGATATATATTTTGGTTAACAAAAAAAGAGAGGCTTGCTAAGTGGATTATCCTGATAACTTTGACGTCATTATCATCGGTGGTGGTCATGCAGGTACTGAGGCCGCATTAGCGTCAGCAAGAAAAGGTGCAAAAACCTTACTTTTGACCCATAACATCGAAACGTTAGGCCAGATGTCATGTAACCCAGCGATCGGTGGAATTGGTAAATCTCATTTAGTTAAAGAAATAGATGCACTCGATGGTGCTATGGCAAAAGCCACTGACCTGGCAGGGATCCAATTTAGGGTATTAAACTCCAGAAAAGGTCCAGCAGTTAGAGCAACCAGAGCACAGGCGGATCGCATTCTCTATAAAGCGGCAATTCGACATATCCTGGAGAACCAGGAAAACTTAGTCATCTTTCAGCAGGGTGCTGATGATCTAATTATTGAACAGGACTGCATAAAAGGGGTTGTTACCCAAACAGGGATTAAATTTAAAGCTGAATCTGTAGTGTTGACCGCTGGTACCTTTTTAGCCGGGCTGATCCACATAGGTTTAGCAAACTATTCTGGTGGTCGTGCCGGAGACCCTGCATCTATGACCTTAGCGAGTCGTCTGCACGAAATGCCATTTCGTATTGACAGATTAAAAACAGGTACACCACCACGCATAGATGCTCGCTCAGTTGATTTTTCAAAAATGCAGGAACAACCTGGTGATACGCCGATACCAGTAATGTCTTACATGGGCAACCTGGCTCAACATCCTCGACAAATAAGTTGCTATATTACCCATACTAATGAGCGTACCCACGATATTTTACGTACCGGCTTGGATCGATCTCCCCTATATACGGGTGTAATCGAAGGTGAAGGTCCCAGATATTGCCCATCTGTTGAAGATAAAATAATGCGCTTTGCCGATAAAACTTCCCATCAAGTTTTTGTCGAACCCGAGGGGCTTACGACTCACGAGCTATACCCCAATGGAATATCAACAAGTTTACCTTTTGATATTCAACTACAGGCAGTTCGCTCTATATTGGGTTTTGAAAAGGCGCATATCACCAGGGCAGGTTATGCGATTGAATATGACTACTTCAACCCGCAAGATTTGAAACACACTTTAGAGACGAAATTCATACAAGGTTTGTATTTCGCCGGGCAAATTAACGGCACCACTGGCTATGAAGAGGCTGCTGCACAAGGATTGTTAGCGGGGCTTAACGCAGCGGCCCGCGCCTTGGAACAAGAGCAGTGGTATCCTCGAAGAGATGAAGCTTATATAGGTGTATTAGTGGATGATCTAATTACCCATGGCACCTCAGAACCTTATCGGATGTTTACCTCTCGTGCGGAATATAGACTAATTTTACGTGAGGATAATGCCGATTTACGCCTCACTGAAATTGGCTATAAGTTAGGTGTAGTTAGTGAAGAACGCTGGCAGGCCTTTTCGATTAAAAAGGCAGCCATTGACGCTGAAAATCAGCGTTTAAGAAGTACCTGGATTCAGCCTGGCACTGAACAGGCGGCAATATTGGACAAAAAGTTTACTAAACCTATGAGTCGTGAGTTTTCACTGGCTGATTTAATCAAACGTCCTGAATTAAAATATGATGATGTGGCGGGATTAAAAGGAGAGCCAGTCACCGATTTGCAAGTCAAAGAGCAAGTCGAAATAGAGTTCAAATACTCAGGTTACATCGACAGACAAAAAACAGACATTGAGCAGATGCGCCGCCAGGAAAATACTAAACTTCCCGAAGATTTTGACTACGAGAACATCAGTGGCTTGTCGAATGAACTAAAAAGCAAATTGCTGGCTAACAAGCCTGAAAATATCGCCCAGGCCGGACGGATTCAAGGGATGACACCGGCGGCAATATCGCTGTTGCTGGTCTATATAAAGAAGCACAAAATGTTGGCAAAATCGAAACATCAGAGTTGAATATGTAACGGAACGGCAACCTATTAACTCTTGAACACCAGGTTACCAACAGGCATAAAATATTCCAAGGCTGTGGATAATTACTTATCTACAGCCTTTTTTAACAATTGAACAGTGAATAAAAAGGTAACTGGCTAATGTCAGATCAGCAATATCAAAACTTGTTAAATAAACAAATTAAATTATTAAATTTAGATCTGGATCAGCAAATAATCTCTCAGCTATTGGCTTACCACGCACTGTTAATAAAATGGAACAAGGCCTATAACTTAACGGCTGTACGCGATCCCCTACAAATGATAACCCGGCATTTAATAGACAGTTTAAGTATCTTATCCTTTATTGATAACATGAACCTCAAGACGGTTGTCGATGTCGGCAGTGGCCCGGGATTGCCGGGAATTATTATAGCCATTTGCAGACCAGAGCTGGCCGTGACCAGCATTGATAGTAATGGTAAAAAAACCCGTTTTCAGAACCAGGTAAAAATAGAGCTGGGTCTCGCAAACTTAACTGTTATTCGCGGACGCGCAGAAGACTGCACTGCAGAGCCCTTCGAAGCAGTAATCTCCAGAGCATTTGCTTCAATCGCCGATATGCTCAAGTGGACAGATCAGCTGTGTGCCCAAGATGGAGTGTTTCTGGCGATGAAAGGTTTGATTTCTACCGAAGAGATATCGCAACTGCCTGAAGGATATGCTCTAATTGCCAGTCATGTATTACAAGTGCCAAGTGCCGATGGCGCTCGACATTTGCTGGAAATAAGGAGAGCTTAAGCGTGGCTAAAATACTGACAATCACAAACCAAAAAGGTGGCGTTGGTAAAACTACGACTTGTGTAAACCTATCTGCATCATTAGCGGCAACCAAGAAACGGGTGCTGTTAGTAGACTTAGATCCTCAAGGTAACGCCACTATGGGCAGTGGCGTCGATAAATACAATTTAGACAATTCAGCTTATGAACTGCTAACCGGCAAAGCCAAAGCTGAAGATTCAATCGTGCGAAGTGCGGAGTCGGGTTACGACGTGATAGGCTCAAACGGTGATTTGACCGCTGCTGAAGTAGAATTACTAGAGCTGCCAAGGCGTGAGTTTCGTTTAAAAATGGCGCTTATGCCGATAAAAGATAACTACGACTACATCTTAATCGATAACCCTCCTTCTCTGAACTTACTGACTGTCAATGCACTAGCCTCCTCCAGTGGAGTCATCATCCCTATGCAGTGTGAATATTATGCACTGGAGGGAATCAGCTCACTGATCGGTACTATCGAGAAGATTAATGCCCGATTGAACCCCTCATTAAAAATTGAGGGTATTTTACGTACTATGTATGACCCGCGCATGACCTTAACTAAAGATGTCTCCAATCATTTGATTGAATATTTTGGAGATAAAGTGTATCGCACTATCATTCCGCGCAACATACGCCTAGCCGAGGCACCATCTCATGGTTTACCGGCACTTATATACGATAAAAACTCACGTGGCGCCTTGGCCTATCTTGCACTGGCGGGTGAGTTGAGTAGAAAAACCGAACAGGAATTAAAACTGCAACGTGATCAGGAACAGGCGGAACAAGAGTGATCAGCGCCCGACTAAGGAAATAAATAATGGCTAAAAAAAGAGGTTTAGGCCGCGGTTTAGATGCACTGTTGTCAAGCACCCATTTAGAAGAGCAAATTGGCACAGATTTAGCAGTGGCGGGATCTGCAGATCAGCAGTTAGCAATCGATGGTTATATGCAGTTATCGCTGGATAAAATCCAGCGCGGAAAATACCAGCCGCGCAAGGACTTAGAGCCTCAAGCACTAGAAGACCTGGCGAATTCAATCAGAGCTCAAGGTGTGATGCAACCCATCATTATTCGACCAATCAGTGATGATATGTTCGAAATCATTGCCGGTGAGCGCCGCTGGCAGGCCAGTCAATTGGCAGGCTTAGAGAGTATCCCAGTGATAGTCAAAGATGTCAGCGATGAAGCAGCTATCGCCATGGCATTGATTGAAAATATACAACGCGAAAACCTCAACGCTATGGAAGAGGCAATCGCTTTAAAGCGGCTGCAAGATGAGTTCGAATTAACTCAACAGGAAGTAGCAGATGCGGTAGGTAAGTCGCGATCGGCGGTAACTAACCTACTGCGTCTAACTAAGTTGACTGATGATGTGCGCAAGTTGTTGGAATACGGTGACATTGATATGGGCCACGCTAGAGCACTCTTGGGTCTTGAGGGAGATTTACAGATAGAGGTTGCCCGTGACGTCGCAGCTAAAGGCATGTCGGTGCGCCAAACTGAAGAGCTAGTACGAAAATGGCAATCAGGTGAATTACCAAAGCAGCCCCAGAAAAAGCCACCGGTTAATGACAATTTACAGGAAATTTCTAGTCAATTAGCCACTAAGTTGGCGACAAAAGTGGATATTAAACAAAATGCTAAGGGCAGGGGGAAAATTACTATATCCTTCGAGAATGCCGAAAAATTAGAGGCGATACTGGCTTCTCTATAACGGCGAGATTTGATGACAATCAAGGCAATATAACAGTTGGGGTTAAGAGACTTTTATATTGTCAACTAGTTGTTAGCTCTGTGTAAGATCGAAGTTAGAACGAATCTTAGCATCTGCAGCGGTTCTAGGGCTGCAAATACTTGGTTTTGCTATCTGAATACCATAAAAACAGCTGTTTTGACAAAATCACCATAGAATTAGTTGAGTCTGCACCGACAACCCCATATAATCGCCCCCTAATTTGGGTCTGTGCGCAAAAAAACAAAAAAATGAGAGTGAAGAGCGCTAATAATGCTAAAAAATAGCCGTAAAGCTCGGGGTCACACTCAAGCAGTACGACAAAAAACACTCAAAATTCTTTTTGTTCAATTAGTTACGATATGTTGTATTGCCTTAGTGCTAAGTATTAAGTCATGGGTTATAGCTTACTCTGCCTTTTTAGGAGGGTTGATTTACCTACTGCCTTATACATATCTGGCAAATCGCATTTTAACTAAACGTCGCAGAACAGACGCAGAAAATACGCCGAATCGTGCTTTAGCTGAATTATATATTGGCCAAATAGGGAAAATGGTAATCACCGCAATGTTATTTGCGCTGGTTTTTGTTCTAGTGAAACCGCTGAGCCCCTTTTCCCTATTTGGCACTTACATCGCAATCCAGGCACTGGGCTGGTGGTTGCAGATGAACGCTGATAAACGTTTCATAAAACTTTAATCTAACTGCAGTGTAAACTCAGTTTAGATTCAACAAGAGAGATAACAATGGCGACGGAATTAATGACTTCCAAGTCCTATATATCGCATCACTTAACCAATTTAACTTTTGGTAAATTGCCAGAGGGGACTACCAGGTACGACGGTTCTGTTGTTGGTGATGGCGGCGTTTGGACTTTTGCTCATAGCAGTGCAACTGTAAATGAAGCGGCGACAATGGGCTTTTGGGCAATTAACGTTGATACGATGTTCTGGTCAATATCATTGGGTGTACTGTTTTTGTGGTTGTTCCGTAAAGTAGCAGTAAATGCAACTTCCGGTGTTCCCGGCAAAATGCAAAATTTTGTTGAAAGCATCGTGGATTTTGTTGAAGAAAACGTCAACAGTATCTTCAGTCATAAAAATGCCTTAATAGCGCCGTTGGCACTGACAATATTTGTCTGGGTATTCCTGATGAACTTAATGGATTTGGTCCCTGTCGACTGGATTCCATACATTGCTTCACAGATGGGCATCCCTTACATGAAGGTAGTACCTTCAACCGATATTAATGCAACATTGGGTATGGCGCTGGCCGTTTTTGCCTTGATTATTTACTACAGCATTAAGATGAAAGGTGTAGGTGGCTTTATGGCTGAGCTATCACTACAACCTCTGGGAAAATGGTTACTACCATTTAACTTATTCCTGGAAATAGTTGGATTGATCGCAAAGCCTATATCTTTGGCACTACGATTATTCGGTAACATGTACGCAGGTGAGATGGTTTTCATCCTGATCGCACTATTACCATTCTGGGCTCAGTGGGTACTTTCAGTTCCCTGGGCAATATTTCATATTCTGATTATTACGTTACAAGCGTTCATCTTCATGGTGTTGACTATCGTCTACCTCGCCATGGCGCATGAAGAGCACTAACGTCGTAATTGAATGTTTTTTTAAACTTTAAATTTTAACTTAGAAATCGGAGATAAACTGATGGAATTAGCAAGTGCAATTTTGTACATCGCTGGCGCATTAATGCTCGGTCTTGGCGCAGTTGGTGCGGCAATCGGCGTTGGTATTTTGGGTGGTAAATTTTTGGAAGGCGCTGCGCGTCAACCTGAATTGATTCCTATGCTACGTACACAATTCTTCATCGTAATGGGTCTAGTAGATGCTGTACCTATGATCGGTGTTGGTCTTGGTATGTACGTACTGTTCGCAGTAGCTTAAGTAGCAGCCTACTTTTTAGATAACTACTTAATTAACTACGAGAGGTAATGGCGTGAATATTAATCTAACCATTATTGGTCAGATCATTGCATTTTTCTTCTTCGTTGTATTTTGTATGAAATACGTATGGCCGCCTATTACGGCTGCCTTGGAAGAGCGCAAGAAGAAGATCGCTGAAGGTCTGGACGCTGCTGATCGTGCTGAGCGCGATTTGCTTGCGGCTAAAGAACAAGCCGAAGCGGATATGCAGGACAGTAAAGAGCAGTCAGCCGCCATCATCGAACAGGCTAACAAGCGGGCTAGCCAAATAGTCGACGAAGCAAAAGAAGCTGCATCTGCGGAAGCAGAGCGCATTAAGCTAGCAGCTCAAGCGGACATCGAACAGGAAGTTAACCGTGCTAAAGAAACTCTTCGCACCCAAGTTGCTGTATTAGCAGTAGCCGGCGCTGAGAAGATTCTTGAAGCATCTGTTGACGAAGCAGCCCACGCCAAGCTAGTTGATAAACTAGCGGCGGAGCTTTAAGCGAGGTTTACGATGGCTGAACTCAATACAGTAGCTCGTCCATATACTAAAGCCGTTTTCGAATTTGCCCGCGACGCTGGCACTATCGATAATTGGTCCACATCATTGCAAGACGCCGCACAAATTACTGGCGATGCTGTGATGCAAAGTATTTTGGGCAATCCTGCACTGACCAGTGAACAGAAGGCAGACGCGGTAATTACTGTGTTGGCAGACTTGGATGAGAGTGGTCAAAACTTCATCCGTCTGCTGGCGGAGAATCACCGTCTGGCTTTAATTCCAGAGATCGCCGTGCAGTTTGAGCAGCTCAAAGCAAATCAGGAGTCAAACGTTGAAATTGACGTGACCACTGCCTATGCGCTTAATGAGCAACAGCAACAAAATTTAACTCAGGCGCTCAGCGCTAAATTAGGTCGTGAAGTAGCACTGACATCTACAATAGATAAATCTATTTTAGGTGGCGTTGTTATTCGCACACAAGACCTAGTTATCGACGGTTCAGTTCGCGCACGTATTGCGAAACTGGCCGAAGTATTGAATTCCTGAGTATCGAGGAATAACCATGCAGCAACTGAATCCATCTGAGATCAGCGAGATCCTCAAGAAACGCATCGAAAAGCTGGATGTGTCTTCACAGGCAAAAAATGAAGGCACAATCGTCAGCGTAGCCGATGGCATCATCTTGATCCACGGTCTTGCGGATGTAATGTACGGGGAAATGATTGAATTCCCTGGCGGCGTATACGGTATGGCACTCAACCTTGAGCGCGATGCAGTAGGCGCGGTAGTCCTTGGCGACTACCAACAATTAGTAGAGGGAATGACGGCCCGTTGTACTGGCCGTATCCTAGAAGTACCAGTCGGCCCTGAATTACGTGGCCGCGTAGTCGATGCACTAGGTAATCCAATCGACGGTAAAGGTCCAATTGAAGCTAAATTGACCGATGCTGTTGAAAAAGTGGCACCGGGCGTAATCGAACGTCAATCAGTTGATCAGCCTATCCAAACGGGTCTGAAAGCGATTGATGCGATGGTACCTGTCGGTCGTGGACAGCGCGAGCTGATCATCGGCGACCGTCAGATCGGTAAGACAGCTATCGCTATTGATGCGATCATCAACCAAAAAGGCAAAGGCATTACTTGTGTCTATGTTGCGGTTGGTCAGAAGCAGTCTACGATTGCCAACGTAGTACGCAAATTAGAAGAACACGGCGCAATGGATCACACTATTGTAGTAGCCGCTGGTGCTTCAGATCCTGCAGCGATGCAGTTCTTAGCGCCATACGCTGGCTGTTCAATGGGTGAGTATTTCCGTGACCGCGGTGAAGATGCACTGATTGTATATGATGATCTGACTAAGCAAGCTTGGGCTTATCGTCAAATTTCACTATTGTTGCGCCGTCCACCTGGACGTGAAGCATACCCTGGTGATGTATTCTACCTCCACTCGCGTCTACTAGAACGCTCAGCTCGCGTAAATGCAGACTACGTTGAGAAGTTCACTAACGGTGAAGTGAAAGGTAAAACCGGTTCTTTGACAGCTCTACCTATCATCGAAACACAAGGTGGTGACGTATCAGCATTCGTTCCTACTAACGTTATTTCGATCACTGATGGTCAGATCTTCCTGGAAACTGATTTATACAACGCTGGTATTCGTCCTGCGATTAACGCCGGTCTGTCTGTATCGCGTGTTGGTGGTGCAGCACAGACTAAAATCATCAAGAAGCTTGGTGGTGGTATTCGTCTGGCATTAGCGCAGTATCGTGAGCTGGCGGCATTCGCCCAGTTTGCATCAGACCTTGATGAAGTGACTCGCGCACAACTAGAGCACGGTCAGTCTGTTACTGAGTTGATGAAGCAGAAGCAGTACTCTCCTATGTCTGTCGCTGAGATGGGCCTAAGTTTGTTTGCAGCTAACGAAGGTTTCCTTAAGGAAATCGCGATCAATAAGATCGGTGACTTCGAAGCGGCATTGATTTCGTTCTTCAACAGCGATTACGCTGATGTTATGAGCAAAATCAATGAAAGCGGCGCTTTCAACGATGAGATCGCTGCAACTTTCAAAGCGGGTATTGAGAAGTTTAAGTCAACTAGTACTTGGTAGTCGCAGCTTAACAGCGCACCTGCACATTTTAATGTGCAGGTAATGTACCGAGTTCAGTTACTTAAATAACATAGGCGGAATAGCTATGGCAGTCGGAAAAGAGATAAAAACGCAAATTGCGAGTATTGGTAGCACACGTAAGATTACTAGCGCCATGGAAATGGTTGCAGCTAGTAAGATGCGTAATGCACAAAAACGCATGCAATCTTCCCGTCCGTACGCTCGAAGTATCCGTGGTGTTATTCAGCATTTGTCTAAATCAAATCCTGAATACAAGCATTTGTACATGCAAGAGCGCGAAGTAAAACGGGTAGGCTACATCGTAGTTTCCTCGGATCGCGGTCTCTGTGGTGGTTTAAACGGCAATTTGTTTAAGACCACTATTAAAAGCATGAAAGAGTATGACGATGCCGGTGTCGAAATAGACATTTGTGCACTGGGAGCTAAATCCGCAGCTTTTTTCAAAAGCTTCGGTGGTAATGTGGTAGCAGCGAAAGCGCAAATGGGTGACAAACCCGCAGTAGCCGATTTAATCGGTGCTGTTAAAACCATGTTAGATTCCTTTGCAGATGGCAAATTGGACCGTTTGTACATTGTGAGTAACGACTTTGTTAACACAATGACGCAAAATCCAAACGTTCAACAAGTGCTGCCACTGAAAGCAGAAGACGACGACAAACTGCTGGACCATTACTGGGACTATATCTATGAACCAGATGCTAAAGAATTGCTTAATAGCCTTCTTACGCGTTTCGTAGAGTCTCAGGTATATCAAGCGGTTATCGAGAATAATGCCTGTGAACAGGCAGCTCGCATGATTGCGATGAAGAGCGCCACAGATAATGCTGGCGACTTAATTGATGAACTGCAGATGATATACAACAAGGCCCGTCAAGCGGCGATCACTCAGGAAATTTCTGAGATCGTAAGCGGCGCGGCAGCAGTTTAATAACGGTTTAAACGTTAAAGAGGATCCGAACATGAGTAGCGGACAAATTGTTCAGATAATTGGCGCGGTTGTCGATGTGGAATTTCCACGTGACGGCGTACCAAAAGTGTATGACGCACTGACAGTTGCTAAAACTGGTCTGACGTTAGAAGTACAGCAACAACTTGGTGATGGCATCGTACGCGCTATCGCCATGGGTCAAACCGAAGGCGTTAGCCGCGGTTTAGACGTTGAAAATACTGGTGCACCTATCTCAGTACCTGTAGGTACTAAGACACTAGGTCGTATCATGGATGTATTGGGTAATCCAATTGATGATTGTGGCCCTATCGGTGAAGAAGAGCGTATGCCTATTCACCGTAAAGCGCCTACTTATGCCGAGCAAAACGCTTCTGACGATTTGTTAGAAACAGGCATCAAGGTTATCGATTTGATCTGTCCTTTCGCCAAAGGTGGTAAAGTTGGTCTGTTCGGTGGTGCCGGTGTTGGTAAAACTGTAAACATGATGGAGCTTATCCGTAACATCGCGATTGAGCACTCAGGTTTCTCAGTATTCGCAGGTGTTGGTGAGCGTACTCGTGAGGGTAACGACTTCTACTACGAGATGAAAGAATCCAACGTACTAGACAAAGTATCGCTAGTATACGGCCAGATGAATGAGCCTCCAGGAAACCGTTTACGTGTTGCCCTGACTGGTCTAACAATGGCTGAGAAGTTCCGTGACGAAGGTAATGACGTACTGTTGTTTGTCGACAACATCTACCGTTACACACTTGCTGGAACAGAAGTATCTGCACTGCTTGGGCGTATGCCATCAGCGGTAGGCTACCAGCCTACACTGGCTGAAGAAATGGGTGTACTGCAAGAGCGTATCACTTCTACTAAGGCAGGTTCTATCACGTCAATCCAGGCCGTTTACGTACCTGCAGATGACTTGACTGACCCATCACCAGCGACTACTTTCTCGCACTTAGATGCAACAGTTGTACTGTCTCGTCAAATTGCAGAGCTAGGTATCTATCCGGCGGTTGACCCGCTAGATAGTACTTCTCGTCAGCTGGATCCATTAGTAATCGGTCAAGAGCACTATGACATTGCCCGTTCTGTACAAGGTGTTTTACAGCGCTACAAAGAGCTGAAAGATATCATCGCGATCTTAGGTATGGATGAGTTATCTGAAGAAGACAAGCAAGTGGTAACACGTGCTCGTAAGATTCAGCGTTTCTTGTCACAGCCTTTCTTCGTGGCAGAGATCTTCACTGGTGCACCTGGTAAGTACGTATCTCTTAAAGATACTATCCGTGGCTTTAAAGGCATTCTTGACGGCGAATTCGATGCTCTTCCAGAGCAGGCGTTCTACATGGTAGGCGGAATCGAAGAAGCAGTTGAAAAAGCGAAGAATATGTAATCTGGTTTTAGACCAACTGAAACCTCGGCGCAGATTATTTGCAGCGGGGTTTTAAAAAGAGGTAATTGCAATGGCTACAACTGTACTATGCGACATCGTTAGTGCCGAAGAAGAAATCTTCTCAGGCATGATTGAGTTCGTATCCGTCACAGGTAGCCTGGGTGAGCTGGGTATCTACCCGGGTCATACTCCGCTTTTAACGGAACTAAAACCAGGCCCTGTCGAACTGCGCAAGCAGGACGGCGAGCATGAAATCTTCTACGTCTCTGGCGGCTTCTTCGAAGTGCAGCCAACTAAGGTAATTGTTTTGGCAGATACAGCGCTACGTGCGCAGGATCTGGATGAAGCAGCGGCCGAACAGGCGAAGCAAGATGCTGAAAAAGCGATTGGCGACAACAACAGTGAATTTGAATTCGCTGCTGCTGCGGCTCAATTAGCTGAAGCGACGGCGCAAATCCGTACCCTTCAAGCGATTCGCAAAAAGCTTAAGTAATGCAAGCCTGACATTGAGAAAAGCCCGCTATTTGCGGGCTTTTTTTTGTCTGCCGTAAATTGATCAGTGTAAATAGCAAAAGATACGCAATAATAGGCCTGAATGTCGCTGTGCAGCTTGTGAAGAGGTTTAGCTATAGAATGCAAGTAGGAGAGGCTCCAGTAGAAAACCTCTGCAGAGGGCTCTAAGGGGTTAAAAATGTGTGTAGTGTTTAGCACTGACGAGCAGCTAAAAATACAACTCGATTGGTTCCTGCTGCTCTTCAACTTCGCCCATCCGAATAAAGCAGATTAATTCGTCTTTGCCCATCGCCGCTGCAAACAAATGTCCCTGAAACAAATCGCAGCCCCAGTCGCTTAGCTTCTGTTTTTGCAGCGATGTTTCAACGCCTTGTGCGACAATCGAGAATGCTAGTTTCTTACCAAAATTCAGCATGTTATCGATAATTAAAACAGGCTTTTGATCGATGATTTTTTCAACAAAAGTGCGATCCAGCTTGAGCTCGTCTATAGGTAAACTGTTGAGCAGTTTCAAGTTGCTAAAACCAGAGCCAAAATTATCCAGAGATATCGCTAAACCCCTGGCTTTAAGCGCTGTCATCACACTGGCCAGAGCAGTTAAATTATCTACGTTGAGACGCTCGGTTAACTCTAGGGTAAGTTGTGCAGGGTTGAACTGACACTGCTCAATGATGCTCATCAAGTCCTGATAAAAGTTTGGGTGAGTAAATTGATTCAATGAGATGTTTAATGACAACCTAATCGGATTATCGAGTGTCTGCTGCACTTTTTTCAGATCAGACATACTCTGTCTGAGTACAAACAGCCCCAAGTCGTATATTAGCCCAGTTTCTTCGGCGATACGGATGAATTGCTGGGAGTCAATCTCCCCCAGCGTATCATTGTGCCAGCGGGTCAGAGCTTCAACACCGTAGACCTCACCGCAGTTATTAATCTGCGGCTGGTAGAGAACCGTAAATTCGCGGTTGTGTAAGGCTGTTTTGATCTGTTGCCTGATGGCATTGCTGCGACGGTATTTACTGTGGCTGACCGGGTTGTAGACACAGTAACTATTGCGCCTGTATTTAGCTTCGTTAAGTGCCAGCTTCGCACAGGCACGCAATTGATCTAAACTGTCCGCATCTCTGGGGTATTGGGCAATGCCTATATTCAGATCTACAACTATATTCTGCTCTTCTATCTGGTAAGGTTTGGCCATCCACTGCAGTAAGTACTCAGCTAGTACTTGGAGCCTGTCCGCCTCTAATACCTGGCTGATGATAATAAATTCGTTGCCGCTATAACGTATTATCAGTTCGTTATTGGCACAAAGTAACTTTAACCTGCTGGCGATTTCATACAGAGTGCTGTCACCAATGTGGTAGTTATAGTTTTCATTGATCGTTTTGAAATGATCAAAATCAATAAATAAATAGCTGAAGCCCTTGGCTTTATTGCTCAATAATTCTTTTTCTTTGTTACTCAAGTAGATCTTGTTATAAAGCTGAGTCAAGTGATCGTGGTCAGCCTGGTAGTGTATTTTTTGCTCTGTGTTAGCGCAGTGGTTGGCGAAAGAGCGAAACAGACAATAGAGTAGCGAAAGGAACACTAAAAGAAATACGCTACAGTTGAGGAAGCCGGTCAGGGATATCTGTAATGCTAAATTGGCAGGGGTCTGCAGTGTTACCCAAAGATTGTACCGGGGAATAAACTGACTAGTGGTCAGCATGGCAACACTGTCAATTGAACTGTGCTGCACATAACTGATAACTTGTTGTGAGTCTTTTAGCTCAGAAAAAGAAGCACTTGAACTGTAGTTGGCAAACTCTTGCGGGTTGGGTAATAGCGGCTGTTCTAACGGAATTTTATACAGCTCCAAATTACGGTTGATAGAGCGTGGTACCAGCTGCAAGTAGCTATCTAGTTCGCGGTATAACCAAATTTTCCGATCGCTATTTTGCATATTCTGTTGTTGCAGAAAATCAAACACTAATTCTTCTTTCAAACTGGCACTGATAATTGCCACCGCGGTACCATTGCGGTCCCGAATGATTTTTTTCACAGGAATAATCAATTTCTGTAACTTGTGATTAAAGTAGGTACGGTCTAAGTACATGCTAGTGGCAGAGGGAGGTAAATTATCCGTGATGT
>MABF01000161.1 GCA_002163025.1 'Osedax' symbiont bacterium Rs2_46_30_T18 | reverse complement strand
ATTCTAGCGTTGCGTAGCTTGCCGTCTGCACCGATAACAGTGATTTTCTGGTTTAGCTTAACAGTGCCGCGTTGGATACGGCCCACACCGATTACGCCGACATAGCTGTTGTAATCCAGTGCTGAAATTTGCATCTGGAAAGGACCATCCATGTCAACTTTAGGTGATTCTACGTGTTTAACAATCGCTTCAAAAAGCGGCGTCATGTCATCCGCTAGGTTTTCGTGATCAAGACCTGCAACACCGTTTAGTGCAGAGGCATAGACGATCGGGAAGTCTAACTGCTTGTCGGTTGCACCTAAGCTGTCAAACAGATCAAATACAAGATCTACAGCATTATCTGGGTTGGCGCCCGGACGGTCGACCTTGTTAACAACAACTATAGGGTTTAAGCCCTGTTCAAATGCTTTTTTAGTCACAAAGCGCGTTTGCGGCATAGGTCCGTCAACAGCATCTACTAATAGTAATACGCAATCTACCATTGACATAACACGTTCTACTTCACCGCCGAAGTCGGCGTGACCTGGGGTATCAACGATGTTGATGTAATAGTCGCCCCACTCAATAGCAGTGTTTTTTGCCAGGATAGTAATTCCGCGCTCACGCTCCTGGTCGTTAGAATCCATGAGTCTCTCTTCACCAGAAGTGCGACGGTCTAAAGTACCAGATTGCTCAAGTAGCTTGTCTACTAGTGTGGTTTTACCATGGTCGACGTGCGCAATGATTGCAATATTGCGTATCTTATTGAGATCTTTAGCCATTATTAATACATTACCTATAATATATTTTGAATTTGTACAGGGCAATGTACACATTCGGAAAACTACCCATATCTGGGTGGGAGAAATTTGCGGCTCATTATACGTCTTTCCCCTGCTAAACCCCACAATTATTTTAAATGAATAAATATCCCCAGCAAATATATGTGTACTTGCACAGACCAGAGTAGGGTCTGCTCGTTTCTAAAGCAGTTGGTTTTGCATAAGTACGCCTGGAATCGACCAGATCGGTTATTCTTTGTGTGAGAGGATTCACTTTTTTATTGGTTGATTTATAAAGTAAACCTATCACAGTGGAAATGAAGATTCTGGAGGCTTTGGTCATATAGACAATAGCGTGCCTGATGTTTATGAAGCGCGCGCGGGGTTTGAAAAATACGATGTGAGGTTTATTAAAAGGCTGGATAATGGTTGCATGAAAGGTTTGGCTTTTATTAAAGACCCTGATGGCTATTGGATTGAGATATTAGCAGCTGAGGGCATTGCTGAGATTATTCGCTGGCAGTCGCTAGATGATATAAATAGCCAGCCCCATATTACCAAGGTTGCATTGTCCCAAGTCCCTATGACAATAGAGATTATTCGATAATTAAATGCTCAATCTTATTGGCAATACCATTGAATTGATCCGCATTTGCGGGGGGAGGGATTACTTCGGTGATGATAGGCCAAACTTCGCTTAGTTCGGCATTGAGTGCTAAAAACTGTTCTTGCCCTGCTGGCAGTTCGTCTTCTTGATGGATGGCATCAGCGGGGCACTCAGGTGCACATAAATCACAATCGATACAGGCTATTGGGTTTATAACCAGAAAATTTGGTCCTTCATGGAATGCATCGGCTGGGCATACGGCCACGCAGTCGGTGTATTTGCATTGAATACAATTGTCTGTGACAACAAATGCCATGGCTAAATTCTCTTCGAAAAATTATTGGCGCAGATCATACCATGACAAGCGCAACTATAAATATCGCACGCGATAATTCATACATAATACGAAATTTCTAGCGTCGCTCTAGGCTTATTTTGTTGCACATGAAATTGCTGTTTACTCGTCACTATTAATTTAACTTCAAATTATTTAACCCCAATTTTCTCGGAAGTTTATCGAAGAAATATTACTTTGAAATGGAGAACGCTCTTTCCAGGGATGATAATTGCAGCTACTTGGAGGTATTCCTTCCTGGTAAGTCAAAGTAAACATTTTTTTGTGCAGATAAAGGCAAATTAATCCGTTGATTCGGTGGCTTTATGCTGTATTTGCAATGCAACACTGACTATTACGCGCTTAAATTGAGTATAATTCGGCTACATTTTTTACTCTAACTAAGGAACATGCGATCAAGTCCGGTGCGCCTCTGGCATCCAGAGCATTCTGAGATCTAGGCATCGACTACAGACATGCTGGTTGCCTGTCGAAAGTCGATAACAACGAGA
>MABF01000276.1 GCA_002163025.1 'Osedax' symbiont bacterium Rs2_46_30_T18 | reverse complement strand
AGGTAGATATTTTGAAAGAATCCAATCCGCTTATTCACCCAAGTGCCATCATTGATCCTTCAGCAGTATTAGCAACAGGTGTCAGAGTCGGCCCCTGGACGATTATAGGCCCTGATGTAGAAATTGCTGAAGACACAACAATAGCCTCCCATGTGGTCATTAAAGGCCCATGTAAAATTGGTAAAAACAACCAAATATTTCAGTTTTGTAGCATTGGTGAAGATTGTCAGGATAAGAAATACAATGGCGAACAGACCTATTTGCAGATAGGTGACAATAATATCTTTCGAGAGAGCTGCACTATCCACCGTGGCACTGTACAAGATAATGCATTGACCTTAATAGGTAGCAACAATTTGTTTATGGTGAATGTACATGTAGCTCATGACTGTGTGATCGGTGACCATGTGATTATGGCTAATAACTCTGCTGCAGCTGGGCATGTGAGAATATCTGACAAAGCAATTTTGGGTGGTTTTACCGCTGTCCATCAATTTTGCCACATAGGTACTGCTGTTATGTGTGCTGCAGGAACAGTTATATTTAAAGATATCCCCGCCTTTGTAATGAGCGCAGGTAATCCGGCTAAACCTCATGGTATTAATGCAGAGGGGCTAAAGCGCAGTGGTTATAGTCCCCAGTCGATTGCACAAATTAAACGCGCCTACAAGATAATCTATCGCCAGCAACTCTCTATGGAAGATGCGATTGCAAAGTTACAGACGATGGTTACAGCTACCCCGCAAATTGAAATCTTACTGACTTCGCTGCAGCAATCGACCAGGGGCATTATTCGCTAGTGCCTAAGCTCAAGGTAGCGATTATTGCCGGCGAAGCCTCAGGTGATATTCTGGGGGGTGGTCTGATAAAAGCGTTGAAAGCTCGCTACCCGGATGCAGAGTTTTACGGCATAGGGGGTGAGCTGATGATAGCCCAAGGGCTAACATCTCTTGCTGCTATGGAACAGCTATCAGTTATGGGGTTATTCGAGGTTCTGGCAAGGCTGCCAACGCTGCTCAAATTGCGTAAAAAACTGATTGCCGATTTTATCAGCTCTCCCCCGGATCTATTTATTGGTATCGATGCCCCGGATTTTAACTTAAATATCGAGCTGGCATTAAAACAAGCCGGAATACTAACAGTCCACTATGTCAGTCCATCAGTGTGGGCATGGAAGCACAAACGCATTTACAAAATCAAAAAAGCGGTAGACCTGCTGTTAACACTGTTTCCCTTCGAGCGGCAACACTATGCTGCAACCGCGCAAAAAATTTCTTTTGTTGGCCACCCACTGGCAAAACTTATTCCCCAGGATTACTCGCAGCAGCAACATAAACAGCAGTTGGGCTTTAACGCTGATGACCTAATTGTTGCGTTACTACCGGGAAGCAGAAGTAGTGAGACTAAATATCTCACCCCGGTATTTTTGCACAGTGCTAAATTGTTATGGAAAAAACATCCACAGCTGCGATTTGTATTGCCGGCGGCAAATCAGTACAGATACGAAGAGATAGCACTGCTGATGGAGCAGTACCCTGACTTACCAGTTAAATTGATTTTACAGCAATCAAGAACCGCGATGGCGGCTGCGGATGCCATTTTGATTGCGTCCGGCACAGCGACTTTAGAAGCGGCTTTATTGGCTAAGCCTATGGTGGTTGCCTATAAGATGGCGGCTCTTACTTACGCCATTTACTCGCGTATGTTAAGAGTCGAATATGTATCGTTGCCGAATTTATTAGCCGGTGAAATGCTGGTGCCGGAACGGCTGCAAAAGGATGCCAATCCTGAAACTCTATGTTGGGAATTAGAACAGACACTGTTTAATCAGCAGCGGCGTGAACATCAAATCGCCAAGCTTAAACAAATACATCAGCAGTTAGATTTACCCGCTAATGAGCGGGCAGCCGATGCGATTGTGCAGTTGTTACAATCAAAACTAGGTTCAAATTAGAGAGCTGTATGGAAAATCTAGAGCAGTACAAGTCAATCGCCAAACTGGCAGGTTGCGACGAGGTTGGCAGGGGGCCACTTATCGGTGATGTGGTTGCAGCGGCCGTGATCTTGGATCCGTCCAGGCCTATCGCAGGTTTGGCAGATTCAAAGAAGCTAAGTGAGAAAAAACGCGAGTATCTTTATCAGCAGATTGTCGATAATGCACTTTGTTACGCCGTAGGCAGGGCTTCCCCTATGGAGATTGACCAGCTTAATATTTTGCATGCCAGTATGTTAGCGATGCAACGCAGCATTCTCGGCCTGACGGTCACGCCGCAGATGGTTTTAGTTGATGGTAATCGCTGTCCCGATATCGACTACCCCTGCACGGCGATAATAAAAGGTGATGCCAAAGTTGAAGCTATCAGCGCAGCTTCTATACTGGCCAAAGTAATTCGTGACAGGGAGATGCAAGAACTGCATGTGCAGCACCCAGAATATGGTTTTGACCGCCACAAAGGCTACCCTACTAAAGCACATATGGCAGCACTTGAGGAATACGGCGTGCTGCCAAGCCACCGCAAAAGTTTTAAACCCGTAAAAATATTATTAGCTGCAACCTAAAGCCAGGATAATTATGTCTGATTCGTTCGTTCATCTTCGTACCCACACTGAATACTCGGTAGTAGATGGACTCTGCCGCATTAAAGCTCTAGTGGCTGCTGCAAAAGATGGTTCAATGCCAGCGGTAGCTGTTACTGATCATATTAATTTGTTTGCATTAGTTAAATTTTTCAAGGCTGCTACTGGCGCGGGTGTTAAGCCTATATGCGGAGCCGACTTATTAGTCCTGAATGATGACGATATGCAGGGGCAGCCTTTTGTTATTACTTTACTAGCACAGGACGCTTTAGGTTATCGTAATTTGATGGAGTTAATTTCCAGGGCCTATGAGCAAGGTCAAAATTTCTCCCTCGACAAAGTACTGATTAAGAAAAGTTGGTTATTCGAAAAGACCGAAGGCCTGATTGCATTGTCGGCGGCTGGGAAAGGAGAAGTAGGTCGGGAGCTATTAGCGGAAAACTCAGCGGCTGAAGAAGTTCTCGCCCAGTGGATGCGAGCATTCCCGGATAGGTTCTATCTGGAATTACAGCGCACCGGTCGCGCTGCTGAAAATGAGTTGGTTCAATACAGCGTTGCACTTGCTGTAAAGACTGGTTGTCCGGTGGTCGCCACTAACGATGTAATGTTTGTGAAGACATCTGATTTTGATGCTCACGAAGCCAGAGTGTGCATTAACCAAAGCAGAGTTCTGGACGACCCTAAAAGACCAAGGGATTACAGCGAACAACAGTATTTTAGAAGCAGCGACGAGATGATCGAGCTGTTTTCAGACATTCCATCGGCAATTGAAAATAGCCTGCAAATAGCCAAACGCTGTAACATAGAATTAGATTTGGGTACTTATTACCTACCAAAATATCCCATTCCTGACGGGATGACGATGGATGAATTCTTTCGCGATGTCTCAGAGAAGGGGCTGGAAGAAAGGCTGGCCATTATTCTGGATAAAGAAGATCCAGAATATCAAGATAAGCGAAAAGTTTATTATGACCGGCTTGAATTTGAGTTAGAAATCATTATCCAAATGGGTTTTCCCGGCTATTTTTTAATAGTGATGGACTTTATCAAATGGGGTAAAGATAACGATATTCCAGTGGGGCCTGGTCGTGGATCGGGAGCGGGTTCACTGATCGCTTACGCGCAAAAAATCACCGACTTAGATCCGCTGGAGTACGATTTACTGTTCGAGAGATTCCTCAACCCAGAACGTGTCTCTATGCCCGACTTCGATATCGATTTCTGCATGGATAACCGCGACAAAGTAATCGACTACGTCGCCAGAACTTACGGTCGGGATGCGGTATCGCAAATAGTTACTTTTGGCACTATGGCGGCCAAGGCGGTAGTGAGGGATGTAGCCCGAGTACAGGGAAAGCCATTTGGTCTGGCAGATAAACTGTCTAAACTTATTCCCTTTGAAGTAGGCATAACTTTGAGCAAAGCTCTGGAGATAGAACCGGCACTGGCCGAATTTGTCAAAGGAAGTGAAGAAGCTCAAGAAATTATGGATATGGCCCTGAAACTTGAAGGGACGGTCCGTGGCACAGGTAAACATGCCGGTGGGGTGGTGATAGCGCCTACCAAATTGACTGATTTTGCCGCCACATTATGTGATGCAGAAGGTAAGGGGTTAGTCACTCAATTTGATAAAAATGATGTCGAAGAAGCCGGTCTGGTAAAATTCGATTTTCTGGGGTTACGCACCCTAACTATCATTGATTGGGCACTGAAAACCATTAACACAGTGCGTCGTCAAACAGGTGCAGAAGAGTTGGACATCGCGCTGATTGACCTTGACGATCAGCCCACCTTCGATCTACTCAAATCCTCTGAGACCACGGCAGTATTCCAGCTTGAATCCAGCGGCATGAAAGATCTGGTTAAAAAACTGCAGCCCAGTAGATTTGAAGATATCATCGCCCTGGTGGCACTGTTTAGACCAGGGCCGTTGCAGTCGGGCATGGTCGACGATTTTATCAATCGTAAACACGGTCGGGCAGAAATGGCCTGGCCACATGCAGACTACCAGCTCGATATACTGCAACCGATATTAGAGCCGACTTACGGTATTATCTTATATCAAGAGCAAATCATGCAGATAGCTCAGGTAATGGCTGGCTTTACCTTAGGCGGGGCAGACATGTTACGCCGTGCTATGGGTAAAAAGAAACCGGAGGAGATGGCCAAACAGCGTAGTGGGTTCCTACAAGGCTGTGAGGACAATGAAATAGATCGGGATTTGGCCGGAAATATTTTTGACTTGGTTGAGAAGTTTGCCGGCTACGGCTTTAACAAATCCCATTCGGCTGCTTATGCTCTGGTTTCTTATCAAACAGCCTGGCTAAAGACTCACTACCCGGCGCCTTTTATGGCGGCAGTTATGTCGGCGGATATGCAGACCACTGAAAAGGTAGTCATCTTTGTTGAGGAATGCCGAAAAATGGGTATACCACCAGCACTGCCCAGCGTGCAAAATGGTGATTACAAATTTACAGTTGATGATTCCGGGACCATTATATACGGCCTTGGGGCTATCAAAGGTGTCGGCGAAGGCCCTATTGAAGCTATTATCGAAGCGCGCAACGACGGCAGTGGCAAGTTTGACGATATGTACCAGTTTTGTGAGCGTGTCGGGGCGAAGAAGCTTAATAAAAGAGTACTGGAAGGGCTGATACGCTGTGGTGCAATGGATGAATTAGGCCCGAGCAGAGCGGTGATGATGGCATCGATTAGTGATGCTCTTAAAGCGGCTGATCAGAGTGCCCACAACCAGAACGCGGGGATGTTCGATCTGTTTGGCAGTGATGATCAAGAACAGGCCCGAGACCCTTTTGAAGAAAACCTAAATGTTCGTAATTGGACTGATAGAGAGCGTTTGAATGGCGAGCTAGATACTCTAGGTTTGTATTTGACCGGTCACCCGATAGATGAATATGAATCTGAATTAGCTAATTTCATCAGCAAGAAAATTAGTGAAGTCGCACCTGCCCGTGGTGCCGTGCAAAAAATTGCCGGTTTGATCGTCGACCAGCGGGTGATGAAGACTAAAAAGGGCGACAATCTTTGTTTTATCACTTTGGATGATAGATCTGCACGCATTGAAGTGACTTTGTTTGGCGATGTATACGAGCAGTACCGAGATATTATTAAAAAAGATACCGTGGTTATTATGGAGGGAGAAATTTCTAATGATGACTATTCGGGTGGTTTAAAAGTACGGGCTAACAGATTAATTAGTATCCCCCAGGCACGTGCTCAGTACGCACAGGCAATAAAAGTGCGCTGCTCGCAAGCGGATTTCAAAGGTCGCAAATTGCACCAGGTGAGTCAAATGTTGTCCGGGTATAAAAATCAGCAGGGGTTGCAGCTTGCGCTTGATTTCTCAATCGGTGAGGCCCGTGGCCTGATCAATTTAGGCGATGACTGGCGGGTAGAAGCCAGTGATGATTTATTAATAGCACTGCAAGAGCTTTTCGCTGAGGGTAGCGTCAGTATACATTATTTATGATGGATCTTGTCGAGAGCACATTTATAAGTCAGTTTGATATTTAACATTATGATTTATATGATATTAGTGCCAATGTGCCGAAATTTTGCCAGATACACTAGTTATCTGGCTGACAGAACGGTAAAATTGGCCGTTAATTTGATATTAAAAGCGGAATAAGAGCAGATGAATCCGAATTATTTAGAGTTTGAGCAGCCAATTGCCAAGCTTGAAACGAAAATTGAAGAGTTAAGACTTGTTGGTGAAAACACTGAAATCAACATCTCAGACGAACTTGCTAAGCTTGAAGAAAAGAGCAGGAGCTTAACTAAAACTATTTTTAGTGATTTGTCCGCCTGGCAGGTATCGCAAATTTCACGCCATCCACAGCGCCCTTACACTCTGGACTATATCGACTATTTAATCGATGATTTTGAAGAAATCCACGGCGATAGACACTACGCCGATGATGCCGCTCTAGTTTGTGGTATGGGTCGGTTAGCCGGTAAGCCGGTAGTGGTTATTGGTCATCAGAAGGGTCGTGCTGTAAAAGAGAAAGTACGTCGAAATTTTGGCATGCCAAGACCTGAAGGTTACCGAAAAGCATTGCGGGTAATGGAAATGGCCGAGCGTTTTAAAATGCCTATCCTAACGTTCATTGATACTCCGGGTGCCTACCCAGGAATTGGCGCTGAAGAGCGCGGTCAAAGTGAAGCTATCGCTTTCAATTTAGCTAAGATGTCACAGTTAAAAACACCGGTAATTTCAACAGTTATCGGTGAGGGTGGTTCAGGTGGAGCTCTGGCTATAGGTGTCTGCGATAAGTTGATGATGCTGCAATACTCTACTTACTCTGTTATCTCCCCCGAAGGCTGCGCTTCGATACTGTGGAAAAGCGCCGATAAAGCTTCTGAGGCTGCCCGAGTCATGGGCATCACCTCCGATAGGTTATCTGAATTAGGTTTGGTGGATCAGGTAATTGCCGAGCCTTTAGGTGGTGCACATAGATCTCCCAGGGAGTTAGCTGGCACACTAAAAGCTGAGCTAGTGTCGTCTCTGGCAACTCTGACAGAGCTGTCAGTGGATGAAATGCTTGAGCGCCGCTACCAACGTCTCATGTCTTACGGCTTAAACGGCTAAGCTTTAAGTATATATGGCTATCACTGAGCAGTTTACCGAGCAGTGTAGTTCAGCGCCAATCAGTGCTCTAGAAGTACAGCGCTGGGTGGTAGCACTCAGTGGCGGGCTGGACTCAATAGTGATATTGGATCTTGCCCAGCGCGCCCTGGTAAAGGCGGGTGTTCCAGTAGTTGCCTTGCATGTAAATCACCAGTTACAAAGTGCAGCGAACGATTGGCAACAATTTTGCCAGCAACAGTGTCTGCAGCGTAATATCCCCCTACACAGTTTTAGCATCAGTGCCAATGGTAGCAGTGAACAGCAGCTCAGGGATGCGCGTTATCAGTGCTTCGAAAATTTCTTGCAACCTGGAGATTGCCTGTTGTTGGGGCATCATGCTGATGACCAGGCTGAGACAATATTGTTTCGATTGGTGCGTGGCGCCGGTGGTAAAGGTTTAGCGGGCATGCCGCAACTGCGTCGATTAGCCGCTGGCTATCTGTTCAGGCCGCTGCTGCAAATCCCCAAAGATGTTCTGCAACAATACGCCCAGCAGAATCAATTAGAGTGGGTCGATGACCCCAGTAATGATTGCCTTGATTACGATCGTAATTATATTCGCCATCGTGTTCTAGCACCCATTGCGCAGCACTGGCCTAAGGCCGCTGCGCAGATGGGAATCTCTGCTGCGTTGTTAGACGCTGAGCAAAAGATACTGGCGGATTATCTGGCTGTTGATGTGGCTGCGATCAGTAGTGCCAATAGCATGGATTTGAACCTCTGGCACACCTTTGAACAGCAAAAAGGCCTGGCCCTGTTACGCCATTGGCTTGTCGAAACCACCGCCAGATCGGTCTCCCGAAAAGAGCTGCAGCGCATCGTCAAAGATGTGATTAACAGTAGTCGTGATGCCAACGGCTACTGCCAGCTCGGTGCGTACAAAGTGCGCCGCTACCAACAGCGACTATACCTGCTGGATGACTCTATTCAAGTGCAGCCCTGGCCACAGTTACTACCTGCTACATGTACTTATGCAACCAGTCACGGTGTATTTAATTGGCACCCGGCGGACAGCGGCATAGAATTCATCGAGGGAATGTATCTGTCCAGTAGCAGGCCCGGGTTGAGAGTGACAGCGATTAACCGACCCGCTAAAAAGTTCACAAAAATTATGCAGCAGCAGCATATTCCACCCTGGTTGAGAGATGACTGGCCGCTGTTAATGTATGCAGATCAATTAGTGGCAATTCCCGGTGTCTGTATCTGTCAGGGTTGGTTGAAACAAGGGCAAAATAAATCCTATTTTAGCCTCGATTGGCAGCCATTGTGATTGAGAAATAGTCAACATTTTGCTAGACTGCAATGCCATCTAAGTAGCACTATTTTTTCCTCCATATTTAATCAAACAGGTTCTTCATGACGCGTTATATTTTCGTCACAGGCGGTGTTGTGTCCTCATTGGGCAAAGGCATTGCAGCGGCTTCATTGGCCGCTATTTTGGAAGCTCGCGGCCTCAAGGTCACTATGCTCAAACTAGACCCCTATATCAACGTTGACCCCGGGACTATGAGCCCATATCAACACGGGGAAGTATTCGTTACTGAAGATGGTGCCGAGACAGACCTGGATTTGGGTCACTACGAACGCTTTATCCGCACGACGATGAAGAAAAGTAATAATTTCACCACCGGTCGCGTCTATCAACATGTACTAAACAAAGAGCGTCGCGGTGATTACTTAGGCGGAACAGTACAAGTTATTCCACATATTACCGATGAAATTAAACGCCGAGTTATTAAAGGCGCTCAAGGTGTTGATGTGGCGCTAGTGGAAGTAGGTGGAACAGTGGGCGATATCGAATCGCAGCCGTTCCTAGAGGCTATTCGTCAAATGCGCGCCGAGCTAGGTTATAACCGTACCTTGTTCATGCATTTAGCGCTGGTACCTTATATCGCCACTGCGGGTGAATCGAAAACAAAACCTACCCAGCACTCTGTAAAAGAGATGCGTTCTATAGGTATTCAGCCTGATATTTTAGTGTGTCGTTCTGATCATGCTATTCCCGATTCTTCGCGTCGTAAGCTATCACTGTTTACAAATGTTGAAGAGCGCGCGGTTATCTCTCTGCCTGACGCTAATACAATATACAATATTCCTCAAATATTGTGGGAACAAAATGTCGATGATTTAGTGGTTGAGCGTTTTGGTATTGATGCACCGCCAGCGGATTTATCAGAGTGGACGAGAGTTGCAGATGCCCACTTGAATCCACAAGGTGAAG
This sequence comes from 'Osedax' symbiont bacterium Rs2_46_30_T18, assembly GCA_002163025.1. Lineage (GTDB taxonomy): Bacteria > Pseudomonadota > Gammaproteobacteria > Pseudomonadales > Balneatricaceae > Rs1. Next base: position 22,786 of record MABF01000276.1, on the reverse strand, counting down.
TGCGCATCGCCATGGTTGGGAAGTACATGGAGCTGTTGGATGCATACAAGTCTCTGATCGAAGCTATCTCCCATGCCGGTATAAAATTACGTAAGAAAGTTAAAATAGACTATATCGACTCAGAGCGCATCGAGCGCGACGGTATCGAAGCTCTCAAGGGTGCGAGTGCCATTCTAGTCCCAGGTGGTTTTGGTGAGCGTGGTGTCGAAGGCAAAATTGCCGCTGTACAGTATGCCCGGGAAAATAAGATCCCCTACTTAGGGATCTGCTTAGGTATGCAAGTTGCCGTGATTGAGTTTGCCCGTAACTGTGCAGGTTTAGTCGGGGCCGACTCCAGTGAATTTAATCCCGAAGCTGAACATCCAGTGATTGGCTTAATCACTGAATGGACCGATAGCGAAGGTAAGATTGAAACGCGAGATCAAGAGGCAGATCTAGGCGGCACTATGCGTCTGGGTGCTCAAGAGTGTCACCTTACTAAGGGCTCGACCATAGAAGATTGTTACGGTAGTACTGAAATAGTAGAGCGTCACCGCCACCGCTTTGAAGTTAACAACAACTATGTCGCTCAATTAGAGGCAGCTGGCTTGTTAATTGCCGGTCGCTCTAGTGACGGTGAACTGGTTGAAGTTATCGAAGTTGCCGATCATCCCTGGTTCGTGGCCTGTCAATTCCATCCTGAATTTACATCAGACCCCCGCGATGGACACGGTTTATTTACCGGTTTCATCGAGGCGGCTCTTGCGGAACAAAAGCGCAGCAGCGAACTGTAATCTTTAAATAAGTGTTGAAATAATAAGGAGCTATAGGCTCCTTATTTATGTGCGCTAGTTATAGCCGCAGCCCTTTTTAGCTTGTTATAAAATTATAAAAAGTGCCATAGAGCATTGGTAGTGGGAAGGTGGTGGTTAAGTCTGAGCGTTTTTGGGCTTATTGGCGTCTTTCTTAGGTGAAAAGTCAGTGATAGCTGATCAGTAGCTTAAACTCACAGCCTTTACGGTTTGAGAATTTAGCTTAAAAACATTAAATTATTTAGATGAGTTACCAGCTCAGGAGAAAAAAATGGCGCTTATAGCGAAGATTCAAGCGAGAGAAATATTAGATTCTAGAGGAAACCCTACCATAGAAGCTGACGTGACACTTGAGAGTGGCGCATTTGGCACCGCTTGTGCTCCCTCAGGCGCATCCACGGGGTCGAGAGAAGCATTAGAACTACGTGACGGGGACAAGAGCCGCTATTTGGGCAAAGGTGTGTTAAAAGCGGTTGCAGCTGTCAATGGTCAGATTCGCGATGCGCTAGTGGGCATGGATGCATTAGATCAACGGGCACTGGATGACAAAATGTTGGCCCTGGATGGCACTGAAAACAAAGAAAATTTAGGTGCAAACGCTATTCTAGCAGTCTCATTGGCAGCGGCGAAAGCGGCTGCAGTGCACAAAAAAGTGCCATTGTACGCCCATATTGCAGATCTAAATAACACTTCAGGTGAGTACTCACTACCTGTGCCAATGATGAATATCATCAATGGCGGTGAGCATGCTGACAACAATGTTGATATTCAAGAGTTTATGGTACAGCCGGTAAACTTTAGCAACTTTGCGGAAGCCTTGCGCTGTGGTACGGAGATCTTCCACGCCCTGAAAGCAGTACTATCAGGGCGCGGTTTAAGCACAGCCGTTGGTGATGAAGGCGGATTCGCACCTAACTTATCCTCTAATGAAGAAGCTCTGGTAGTGATCAAAGAAGCGGTTGCCAATGCCGGTTACGAGCTGGGTGTAGATGTTACACTGGCGCTGGATTGTGCCGCTTCAGAATTCTACTCTGAAGGTCAGTATCATTTAGGTGGAGACAACAAATCCTTTGACTCCACAGGCTTTAGCAACTATTTAGCCGATTTGGCGGCAAACTACCCGATTCTATCGATTGAAGATGGAATGGATGAGTCTGATTGGGAAGGTTGGGCAACACTTACGAAGCAAATAGGTGAAAAAGTTCAATTGGTCGGTGACGATCTGTTTGTGACTAATACCAAAATTTTGCAAAGGGGCATCGATCAGAATATCGGTAACTCGATCTTGATTAAATTCAATCAAATTGGTTCGCTGTCTGAAACTCTGGATGCCATCAAGATGGCTAAAGATGCCGGATTTAGCGTAGTGATCTCACACCGCTCTGGTGAAACTGAAGATACCACTATTGCCGACTTGGCTGTGGGTACAGCCGCCGGGCAGATTAAAACAGGTTCGCTGTCTCGTTCTGACCGAGTGGCTAAATACAACAGATTGTTACGCATAGCAGAAGAGCTCGCGGACAAAGCTGTGTATAACGGCCGCTCTGAGATTAAAGGGCAGTAGTGATTAATGACTCGAACCTGTGTGACAGGCTTTAAGTGAATGCTTAAAGCTTGTGATTAATTCGATGATTTCAAAGGGGAGCTTTTGCTCCCTTTTTCTTTGTTTTCTGTGTTAAAAACTTTACACTATTGAACAGTGTCCCCTAACTGCGATATAACGGTGATGGTCTTGTACCTACAATCATGAAGTGTTGGTTTCGTAGCCTTAATATCCACATTCTTTTCAATGGATAGCTATGAGTAAAACGTCGAATTGATTACTCTCTATGATTTATCCCGGGAAAATACATGTATAGATTATTACTGTTGGGGCTCCTGATGTTGTTGGCCGGACTGCAGTATCGAATATGGTTTGGTGAGGCAAATGTGTTGCAGATAGTGGCACTTGAACGTGAAATTAGTGCGCAATCTGCAAAAAATGATAAGTTACTGCTGCGTAATCATCAGTTGGAAGCAGAAGTCATTGATTTGCGTAAAGGTTTGATAGCCATTGAAGAACGCGCCAGAAGTGAGCTGGGGATGGTTAAGCCCGATGAGACTTTTTACCAATTAATAGATAATACCCGGCAGTAACTAATAGTTATCAGCGAATGAACATTTAAACAGTACAAGGCACAAGTTTTTAATAATGAATAGATACCCTACTGATTATCAATACCTCTATGGTAAGCCCCAATGCACTGCTGTAATCAGAACCAGTAATGAAGATTTTTTGGTCACTGAGATTCCCGCTTTTGAACCCGACGGCGAAGGTGAGCACTGGTACATTAAGATACGCAAAAATGGAGAAAATAGCGACTGGGTGGCAAAACAACTGGCGCAGTTCTTTAAAGTCACCAGTAAAGAGATTGGTTACGCGGGGAAAAAAGACCGGCATGCAATTACTGAACAGTGGTTTAGCGTCTGTCTCCCGGGAGTAAAGACAATCTCAATGCTGGCATTTAATAGCGCCAGTATCGAAGTACTGGACGTGCAAAAGCACAGCCGAAAGTTGCGTACCGGTGCGCTTAAGGGTAATAAATTTAGTTTGTATATACGCGATGTCAGTGATGATATTGAGTTTGCCCGGCGCTTGGCTATGATAGAGAAGGGCGTGCCTAACTATTTCGGCGAGCAGCGATTTGGCATAGCCGGAGGCAACTTAAGCCGCGGTATTTCCCTGCTTAAAGAAGAGTTCAAAGAGCGCAACCGCAACAAGAAGGGTTTGTATATTTCTGCTGTGCGATCCTGGTTTTTTAATCACTTGCTGTCTGAGCGTATACAAGATCAGCTCTGGTCAAAAATAATGGCTGGCGATGTGCTGATGTTAGACGGAAGTAAGAGCCATTTTGTCGCCGATGATATAGACGCTTTAACTGTCCGTATGCAGGAATTAGACTTGCATTTGACCGGCCCTATGTGTGGCAGGGGGCGGCCTATAGTGAATGACACTGCACTGCAATGGGAACAAAAATTACTCGCAGAATACGCAGATATAATTGAACGACTGGAGTATACGGGATTATCTCAGGATCGGCGCTCCATTCGTTTACTGGCGGGCAACTTGCAGAGTGTTTGTGTGCAGCCCGGGGTTTGGCAAATTAGTTTTGAATTAGCACCTGGCTCATTCGCAACGAGTGTCCTGAGAGAGTTGTGTGACTATCGAGACGCGGGGTCCAGATCATGATGAAAATATTAGTATCCAATGATGACGGTGTACTTGCACCGGGAATTTTGGCTCTGCATGACGCTCTGGCAACGGTTGCCAGTGTGCAAGTTATCGCTCCGGATCGCAACAGATCAGCCGCCAGTAATGCCTTAACTTTGAATCGACCATTAAGCTCTTATGTTCACGGTAATGGTTTTATCTCAATAGATGGCACTCCTACTGACTGCGTCAATTTGGGTGTGTCTGGCACCTTTGATTTTGTTCCGCAAGTAGTCGTTTCAGGTATTAACGCCGGGGCAAACTTAGGTGATGATGTGTTGTATTCCGGGACAGTGGCAGCAGCTATGGAAGGTCGCACGCTCGGCTTAGCAGGTATTGCTATCTCTGTAGCCAATGCTCATCCGCAATATTACGATACTGCAGCTATTATTGCTAAAGATTTGATTTTAAAGCTTAAGTCCTTGCAAGCAGTTTCCAGGACAGTACTCAATGTGAATGTGCCAGATGTGCCTATAGAGCAGATTAAAGGTATACATGTTACTAGATTAGGGCATAGATCAGTCTCCCAGGCACCGATCGAATGTGTTGACCCACGGGGAAATGTCAAACACTGGATAGCCGGGGTCGGTACAGCGATAGATAACGGCCCAGGAACAGATTTTTATGCGATAGAACAAGGTTTTGTCTCAATTACACCGTTACATTTTGATATGACTAATTATGCTGTCATCGATAATGTTGAAGATTGGTTGGAGGAAGTTTAGTGGCTGAGCAATTTAACCTGCGTGGTAGTGGTATGACTTCGCAGAGAGCCAGAGATAGGTTAGTAGCAAGCTTAGAAGCACAGGGAATAGTTTCCAGAGATGTACTAAAAGCAATCCAGAGCACTCCGAGACACATATTTATTGATGAAGCATTGGCACACGGAGCCTATGAGAATAATGCCTTGCCAATAGGCTATAACCAGACAATTTCTCAACCTTATATTGTTGCTAGAATGACCGAGTTGTTGCTAGCTGATAAGCCTTTGCACAAGGTGCTTGAAGTGGGCACCGGATCTGGTTATCAAACGGCCATATTGGCGCAGTTAGTCGACTCAGTCTATTCAGTAGAACGGATAAAACCTTTACAGGAAAGAGCCAAAGTCAGGCTGCATGCTATGCAGATTGATAATGTGACACTACAGCACAGCGATGGTGGAATGGGCTTGGCACGATTTGCGCCCTACGATGCAATATTAGTCACCGCAGCTCCGGATCAGGTCCCCGTTGAATTGTTAAGCCAACTGGCAATTGGCGGCACTATGGTGATACCAGTAGGGGCGGCTCAGGAGCAACAACTAAAATTAATCACTAAAAAATCGGCCTCGCACTACGATACTAAAATCGTCGAAGCGGTGAATTTTGTGCCTTTGTTATCTGGCGTAATCAGTTAAAGAGAATCGGCAGTATAGCGCTAAATGCTGAACTACCAAATATCTATAGAGTTGAGGTTTATTTGCAGCGCAATAAAAAAGAGTACCTAAAGCTAATGCTAAAAGGGTGCATGATGGGAGCTGCAGATGCCGTTCCCGGGGTTTCTGGGGGAACAGTCGCTTTCATTAGTGGTATCTATCAGGAGCTGCTTCAGTCCTTGAGCCGGCTTGGCCCAGCGGCAATAAAAATATTGTATCAGCAGGGGTTCGCTGCCTGCTGGAGTTATATCAATGGTACTTTCCTCAGTGTATTACTGTTTGGAATGCTCAGTAGTATTGTCTTACTTTCTAATCTAGTGCTGTATTCCCTGGCGAATTACCCTCAGGTATTGTGGGGTTTTTTCTTTGGCCTAATCTGTGCATCGACCCTGGTTTTGGCGAAAAGTATAGAGCAGTGGGGTAGAGCGTGCATTGCAGTATTTATCGCGGGAACTTTAGTGTCATATAGTTTGACTAATATGACGGCATCGGTGCTTGATCCCAGTATGGTAAATGTATTTTTCGCAGGAATGCTGGCTATCTGCGCAATGATTTTACCGGGTATCTCAGGATCTTTTATCTTGCTGTTGCTGGGGTTGTATAGCTATATCCTCAGTGCAGTCAAAAGCGCAGATATGCTGGTGCTAATGGTATTCGCTCTGGGGTGTCTGGCGGGGTTGTTGAGTTTCTCGAGAGTGCTTAACTGGCTTTTTCAGCACTATAAAAATTTAACATTGGCGCTCTTGACCGGGTTTTTATTGGGGTCCTTAAACAAGGTCTGGCCCTGGAAAGAAACTTTATCCACCAGAATTAATAGCCATGGCGAAGAAGTGGCTGACTTGCAGCAAAATGTATCGCCGTTTGTTTATCAGCAAATAACAGGGGCTGATTCATATTTGCTGATAGCATGTTTGCTGGCGTTCTTGGGAGCAGCCATAATTTTACTGTTTGAGCGCACGCATCGCTAAAAAAGTGGAATGCTTGTAAGCGCAGTGTTTATAAAAATAAATAGGGTGTATTAATTACAGATATGTTTTCTGGCTTAGAAGGAAGATCCAGTACCACCAGATCGCGACATAACTATTTAGTTACTGGGCTAAAGGCTGTTCTATTGGCTGTATTGTTATTTCTCGGTGCCTGTACAACAGGCTATGCTCCAGTGAGCGAGTTATCTGCAAAAAATACTGGATCAAAACAGCTTTCTGTAACAACTAAGCGCCTGATTGAAGCGGCGCCTAAAACTTATAAAGTAAAATCTGGCGATACCTTGTATTCGATTGCATGGAGATATGGATTAGACTTTCGTTCTTTATCGAAAACTAACGCTATTGGGAGAGACAATTTAATCTATAAAGGCCAGGTACTACAGATCAAATCTACGACCAAAAAAGCTGTCCCTAAGGTGAATGTAGTTTCTTCTGTGTCCTCGAAAGGCAACGCTAATAAATCAAAAAATACTCAGAAAAACAAAGCGTTATCTAAAAAAACGACTACAATTAAAAGCACGACAACTAAAAGTCAAAAAAATACCAAGGGTTCAGCGGCTAGCGCAGTAGCGGGAAATGTACGCTGGTCCTGGCCAGCGCAAGGTAGGCTAATCAGTAGCTTTAATAAAGAAAACAAAGGGTTAGATATCGCTGGGAATACCGGAGAAACAGTGCTAGCCGCTGCCAGTGGCAAAGTTGTTTACGCGGGTAATGGTATTTTAGGCTATGGAAATTTGATCATCATAAAGCACTCACCGCAGTACCTAAGTGCTTACGCACACAATAGTGTAATATTAGTGAAGGAGAATCAAACCATTAAAGGAGGTAAAAAGATTGCCGAAATAGGAAGTAGCGGCACCATAAAAACAATCCTTCATTTTGAAATAAGAAGGGATGGACAACCAGTCAATCCGCTGAGGTATTTACCGAAAAAATAGTTGTGGATTGATCTCATTAACTTTGAGAAAAGGGTTTGCATAATGGATATCTTGAAAACGGAAAGTCAAGAAGCCGAAGTTATTAGTAAGATACAATCTCAAGTCATGGAATATGGCAAGGTTGGGAAAGCTAGCAAAGACGTAGGGATTACGTTGAAGCCTGCAGCAGCAAAAGCGACAGGGCGTGGGCGTGGCAGCCAAGCTCATAAAGATCTTATGAATGAGAAAAACCTCGATGCCACACAACTCTACTTAAATGAAATTGGCTTTTCACCGCTGCTAAGCGCAGAGGAGGAAGTCTATTTCTCTAGGTTATCTTTAAAAGGCTGTGAAAAATCTCGTAAACGTATGATCGAAAGTAATTTACGTTTAGTGGTTAAAATTTCAAGGCGATATATTAATCGCGGCCTGTCATTGCTGGATCTGATCGAAGAGGGAAATTTGGGCCTGATCCGTGCAGTTGAAAAGTTTGACCCCGAGCGTGGTTTTAGATTCTCCACTTACGCAACATGGTGGATAAGACAGACAATCGAACGCGCTATCATGAACCAAACCCGCACTATCCGCCTGCCTATTCATGTGGTTAAAGAACTGAATGTGTATTTGCGTGCCTCCCGAGAATTGGCTCAGAAACTGGACCATGAGCCGACAGTCGAGCAAATAGCAGAAGTGGTCGACAAGCCCGTTAGCAGCGTAGAAAAAATTCTCAGCCTGAACGAAAAGGTAGTCTCTATTGATGTGCCTATTGCGGGCTCAGACAAGACAGTCGTTGAGACAGTCCCGGCGAGTGAAAACTTTGACCCCAGTATTGTACTGCAGAGCAATAACCTCAGTGGTAGCTTAGATCACTGGTTAGATGATCTGCCAGGCAAACATGCTGAAGTGCTCTCTAGACGTTTCGGTCTGCGTGGATATGGGATGAGTACACTGGAAGAAGTGGGCAAGGAAATAGGTTTAACCCGTGAGAGGGTTAGACAAATCCAAGTTGAAGCGCTGCGTAAGTTACGCGACATTATTGAAAGTAACGGACTTAGCAGTGAAGACTTACTCCAGTGAGTGAGTATAGCTAGCAGACAAAGGCGGGAAATCCGCCTTTTTAATGTCGCAGATTTTTGACTCAGCTGTTAATCAACAGCTGTTCCCCGACAATTTTATAAGCCACTCTTTGCAGTGTTTGACCTTTACAGGGACCTTTGATGCACAGCCCCTGGTCAATAGTGAATAAGGCATTGTGATTGGCACAGAGAATAAAGTTATTATGCTTATCGAGCAGTGTTTCAGGCCGGGAGTTAAGTGTTTTATTTAAATGTGGGCAGCGATTCAGATAAACGAATATATCGTTTTTGTGACTGATCACAATGTATTCTTTATCACCCTGTGAAATACTGGAAGCAGTAATTATTGATTTCTTTATCAGCTTATTAATGTCACAGAGAAGATTCAAAAGTCTAACTCAAGTGCCAGTACTGATAATAGCTTCGAGGAACGCAGTAATCGCCTGGTCATCATCGGTATCTACTGTTACTTGCATTGAAACTTCCTGTTCAGTCAATGGCTGTTGGTATATCTGCTGGTGTGCCAAGCGGTCATTTGAAAAATTATTGTCTAGCGCGCGGGTGTTTACACCCTTTGCTAGTCTCGCACTGAGTAATTTAGGATCGCAGTGACAGCTGATTATTTGCATCTCAAGATTAAGACGCTGGGCAATATTAATGTAATTTTGTCTGAAGTGTTGTTTAAGGAAAGTTCCGTCAACGATTACAGTGTAGCCAATGTTAAGTATTTGCTCGCTGAGTTTAAGCAGATGTTGAGATAACCGGGCATTTATTTCTGGGCTGTGTAGCTCAATCTTTTTACCTTTTTTAAGCAGTTCCTTATGAATTCTCTCTCTTTCCGTCTCTGAACGAATTCTTATAGCGGAAATGTTCTCTATCATTTTGTGGCTTAAATAACTTTTTCCGCTCCCAGATAAGCCGTGCATTATGATCAGTTTAGGAGCGTTTCTAATTTGATAGGATTGACTCAGCTGCAAGTATTTAACAAAAGTATCGTGGTTAGCTTGATTGCCTAGGGTGGCCACTTTAGCTCTAACCATAGAGCGAAAACTTTTGTAGAAATTGAGCAAATGTAGACTTTGATAATCCCCGGTGACTTCCAGGTAGCGATTCAGGGTGCGATTGGCCCAGGCGTGCTTGTTATTCGCCTCAAGATCCATCAGTAAAAAGGCCAGGTCTGAGCAAGTATCTATCCAGCGAAATTGTAAGTTAAACTCTATGCAGTCAAATAAGCGCAACTTATTGTCGTAGAAAGTGACATTGCCTAAATGCAAATCACCGTGGCACTCCCTGATGTACCCCTGCTTACGTCGATCTTTAAAAATTTCTGTGAGGGAGCTGTGATCTGTCGTTATCTGCTGGTAGAGGTTTTGCAATTGCTCCAGATCCCTGGGATCGGTGCAAAAATCTAAAGTATGCAAATAATTATCTGACACTAATTGCCAAATGTTTTCTGCTTCACCCCAGGGGCTATTGTAGGTTACCGTAGGCAACAGCAGATGAAACTGTGCAATATGTTCGGCCAGTTGATCGATCCACAGCGTGGCGAACTTATTTTGTTTTAATAAATCATCTAGACCGCACAGTGGATCAAATTGTTGCATGCGTACAGCATACTCTAACACTACAGTGGAGCTATCCAGGCTCAGCTTGCGATGATCCTCAGCAGACACCTCAGGCAGATCCGATGGTCCTGTGATGGTCACCACGCACTGGTAGATGTCCGGTGCAAGGCGCTGATTGAGTCGCAATTCCTCTTCGCAATAAAACTGTCGTTTGTCTAGCGTTGAAAAGTCCAGGAAACCGAAATTGAGTTCTTTTTTTAACTTATAGGCAAATTCACCAGTTAACAGCAACCATGAAACCTGAGTTTCTATGACCTGTATAGGGGTGCTGACAGCATGGGGATAGCAAGCGGGATTTTGCAATGCAGTGATTAAACTTGGATACATAATGACCTATGTAAAAGATGCGGGAGAACTACTGCCATTGTTAGGGAACAATCAGCTGTCAGATACCGAAGTATCACCTGAAACGGGAAATAACTATACTAGAAAATTTGTCAGGGCTCTATAAAGGAGTCACTGGGAATTGTACAATAATGTCCAATATTTTAAATACATAGCTGGAATTCATGGCAAGTCGAAAAAAAATGCCCAAAAAAGCCGCTCAAAGCAAAAAAAGCAACAAAAGCAACAATAAGAGTAAAAAATATAAGCTTTGGCGCTGGTTTTTATCCTTCACATTAAAGCTCAGTATCATCTTGATGATGTTTGGCGCGATTGGGCTTTTTTACCTGGATGCACAGATTCGTCAAAAATTTGAGGGCAAGCGCTGGTCAATTCCGGCAAAGGTTTACGCGCGTCCACTGGATATGTACAGCGGCCTTGAAATCAGTATTGCCGACCTAAAAGTCGAGTTGAAGGGCTTAGGCTATCGTTTTGTTAAAAAGGCAACCCAGCCCGGGCAAGCTGAGATAGCTTCAACACGGGTAAAAGTCTATAGCCGCGGTTTTGAGTTCAGCGATGGTGTTGAGGTATCGCAGCTGTTAACGATCAGTTTTAAGGATGGGGCCATAAGTGCTATCAGTGCAGAAAATGGCAGTCCCATTTCAATTACACGATTGGAGCCAATATTAATTGGTGGTATCTACCCCAAAAATAATGAAGATCGAGATTTGATCCGCCTAACACAAGCGCCAAGAGGGCTGGTAGATGCCCTGATAGCCATCGAAGATCGTAGTTATTACCAGCACTTTGGTATTTCACCAAAAGGTATCGCCAGGGCGATGTGGGTTAATTTACGGGTCGGCCGATTCGTTCAGGGCGGCAGTACTTTAACGCAGCAATTGATTAAGAATTTTTACCTCACCTCCGAGCGTACCTTAATCCGTAAGTTGATTGAGATGCCGATGGCAATAGTGTTGGATTTTCGCTATTCAAAAGATGAAATTCTTGAAGCCTATCTAAATGAGGTCTATTTAGGTCAGGAGGGTGCCAGGGCGATTCATGGCTTTGGTTTGGCGGCACAATACTTTTTTGCCAGACCTATCAGTGAGCTACAATTGCATCAGGTGGCTCTGCTGGCCGCAATGGTCAAAGGTCCCTCTTATTACGACCCAAGGAGGCGAGCTGAGCGTGCTAAAGAGCGGCGTAATCTAGTGCTTAAGGTGATGGCTGAAAACGGTGACATCAGCGAGCATGAATATCGTCAGAGTATTCTCAAGCCACTGGGGGTAGTCAGACAAAAGAGTCTGCACAAAGGTGCCTACCCTGCCTATTTAGATCTGGTCAGACGAAAACTAAAGCAAAGTTACAACGATGAAGATCTGAGTTCTGAAGGTTTGCGGATTTTTACCAGCTTAGATCCTATTGCTCAGGCTAAAGCTGAGAAATCACTGAGTGACAGCATTAGCGCACTGCAAAAAAAATACGGTAAAAAAGCCAATGATCTAGAGGCAAGTATGGTGGTCACAGACCCTCAGACGGGTGAAGTGTTGGCTGTCATTGGTGGCAAAAGCACCCGCTATCAAGGTTTTAATCGCGCCATCGATGCAGTTCGCCCCATAGGTTCGCTGATAAAGCCCGCTGTTTATCTCACGGGGTTGCAACGTGGTTACAATCTGGCGACTATGCTTGAGGATGAAGCTGTATCGGTGCCGATTGAGGGATCAGCGCCCTGGCAACCTAGGAACTTTGATAAAAAAAGCCATGGAAATGTACCCTTTTATCTGGCTTTGGCTAAGTCTTACAATTTATCTACCGCTAGACTGGGGATGGAGTTAGGCTTAGATAATGTGATTAAAACTATCCATAAGTTAGGTATTAGCCGTCAGATCAAAAAGTACCCTTCACTGTTGCTAGGTGCGCAGGGGATGACCTCGTTAGAAGTTGCCACTATGTATCAGACCATCGCCGCCAACGGGTTTTTGATGCCAATGCGGGCAATACGCTCAGTGACAGATAATAAGGGTCGCGAGTTATCTAGGTATTCTTTTAAAGTGGAACAAGTTATCAACTCTCAATCTATCTATCAATTACAATACGCCATGCAGCAAGTTATGAGTGTAGGTACCGGACGTTATGCCAATGCAAAAATTTCATCGAAGATCGGCCTGGCGGGTAAAACAGGAACCAGTAATGATCAGCGCGATAGCTGGTTTGCCGGATTTTCAGGCAATAAATTAGCGGTCGTCTGGTTGGGAAGAGATGATAACAAATCGCTGCCTTTTACCGGCTCATCCGGGGCCTTACGAGTTTGGACTGCCTATATGCAATCTGAATCATTGCAGCCTTTACAACCAGCTGTACCGGAGGGGATTGAGTTCGCCTATATAGATTCAACAACCGGCCTAAGTGTAGACCCAGGCTGTGAGGATAGTCAGCGCATGCCTTTTAGATCGGGAGATAGCCCTATATATAGCGACGACTGTGGGACCAATAGCAGTACTGTGCCAAAGGGAAATCAATCTAACAAAGCGCCAAGTTGGCTTGAACGTATATTTGGTAATTGATGATTGTTACACTATATCGATAGCTGTTTATTTTGATTAGGTTATTGAAATTAATTAATACATTTTAGGAATACATATGAGAAGTGTTTTTGGCAATGGCAGGTTATCCGTAGTTGTTGTTGCATTGGCAGTATTGTCGGGCTGTAGCGTATCTGGGCTACAGTCGGTAAAAGTTGAAGAGCGATCTTTAGAGGCGGGAAATAAAATATCCCGTTCGGTTGGCGCTGCGCAAAGCAGTGCAGAAGTCACGGCACTTAAAGTAAGGCCTAAGTTTAAAGCCTCTAATGCCAGCGGTGAAAACTTAAATACAGAGGTCAGTGTACAAGCCAAGGCCCCTGAAGTCGCTGTCTCAGTTCAAAAGCCAGCCACTGTCGCACTGCTTAACACTGCAAATTATCAGACCAATAGCGGTAACTTAAAGGCGGCGCAAGCGAGTTTAGAGCGAGCATTGCGTATATCGCCAAAAGATCCCGAGGTTTATCAATCCCTCGGTGAAGTTCATCGGCAATTAGGTGAATTTGTTCAGGCAGAGCAGATGGTGTTGAAAGGCATTGCAGTGGGTGCTGGGCAAAGTGTAAAGCTTAGACGACTGTGGAGTGCGCTGGCGAAAATACGTTCTCAGGCGGGTGATGCTGTCGGTGCTAACAAAGCCTTTGCCAAGTCTCAAAGTTATTAAGCATATTTGTCAACGCTGACATTGCTGCAGTAACCGAAAAAACCAAGCTAGTTAGCTTGGTTTTTTTATGTTCAATATAAGAGGTGTGCTTAGTAGAAGCATGGCTAATTATAGCAATGTAGAAAGCTGAACTCAGTCTTTGGTCAGTGTTAATTTCTTTGCCAAAATCAGGCTAAAGAGAATCAGAGAGAGGCTTAAACTGAGATTGTAATAATTTGCATCAGCGGTTTGTAGCACAGAGTAATTATCGGCAAACAACAGTGCTGCTGCGGCGTAACTGAGCGCCGCTACAAAGCGGCTCAGCAGCGAAGTTAGACTGTAATCAGTAAGCTGATAAAACAAACTCAGTGTAAACAGCAAGCTAGTACCTATGGCGATAGTAGCGCTGTAGTAAGCACCAACTTCTGCTCGGCGGCACAGCTCAAATATCGCCAGTAGTACTAAACTCCAGCGGCCCCATGTTGCTCGGCTAAAACTCTTTCCTAAACTGATGCTTAAGTAAGCAGAGCACAACATTGGTAGTGCTAAGTATTGCAGTAAGTTTTCGAGCATCAACAAAAACACTTGTGAGTCTGCACCAGTGTCGTCGAAGAATAACGGCAACAGCGCAGCCCCTGCGATAAAAGCACTGCACAAGCAGATAATACCGGCAATGTTTTTGCTCTGCTCACTGAGCTTGGCACTCTGGCGATACAGCAACAATGGCGAAACCAGACTGCAAATAAGCAGAATTAAACTCGTCAGAGTGTGCATTACAATGTCTTAAATACGGTAGCGGCCGCAGCAATGGTCTGTTCTATATCTGCTTCACTGGTAGCCGCAGACATAAAGCCGGTTTCATAAGCAGAGGGTGCCAGGTAAACTCCCTGCTTTAACATGCCGTGGAAAAACTTGGCAAAGCGTTCAGTATTACAAGAAGTGGCCTGAGCAAAACTACTAACGCTTTCCTCCTCGGTGAAAAACAAACCAAACATACCGCCAATATAACTGCTGCAAAGTGGGATACCCGCTGCAGTAGCGACAGTTTCAATCCCCTGGGTGAGGAATTCCGATTTGGCGCTGAGCTGTTGATAAATACTGCTATCATCACTAAGGGCATTTAACATTGCCAGCCCTGCCTGCATGGACAGAGGGTTGCCGGAGAGAGTACCAGCTTGATAAACGGGTCCCAGAGGGGCTATTTGCTGCATGATTTCTCGCTTTCCGCCAAAAGCGCCGACGGGTAAGCCGCCACCAATTATTTTGCCCAAAGTGGTTAAGTCGGGAGTGACAGAGTAAGCTTGTTGCGCCCCCCCTAAAGCGACTCTGAAACCGGTCATTACTTCATCAAATATCAGCACAGTACCGTATTGATCGCAGATATCGCGCAAGCCTTGTAAAAAGCCTTCGACAGGAAGGATGCAGTTCATATTACCAGCAACGGGTTCGACGATGATACAAGCTACCTGTTCGCCAATTTGTTTAAATGTTTGCTTTACACCCTCGAGATCATTGAAGTCTAGTGTAACAGTATGTTCAGCCAGAGCGGCGGGCACCCCGGGAGAATTAGGTTCGCCTAATGTCAGAGCCCCCGATCCGGCTTTCACTAACAGGGAGTCCGAGTGACCGTGATAACAACCTTCAAACTTTACAATCTTGTCGCGGTTAGTATAGCCTCGAGCCAAGCGTATAGCCGACATAGTTGCCTCAGTGCCAGAGTTAACCATACGGATCATTTCAATGGAGGGCATTATCTGACAAACCTTATCCGCTAACAGGGTCTCAACCTCGGTCGGGGCACCGAAGCCCAGGCCGTTATCTAAGCTGGATTTTACAGCCTCTATTACCGGCTGATAGGCGTGACCTAAAATCATAGGTCCCCAAGAGCCGACGTAGTCGATGTAGCGGTTATTATCTTCATCGAATAAATACGCGCCCTGGCCTTTTTTAAAGTAGACAGGAGAGCCGCCTACGCCTTTAAAAGCGCGAACAGGAGAATTAACGCCTCCTGGAATATGTTGTTGGGCAGCAGCAAAAAGTTGTTCTGAGCGGGACATAGTGTAAATCCTTAAGCTAGGTATCTATTATTCGAGGTGGCTAGTGCGGCGTATTATCCGCTGATCGCGGTCCGGGCACCAGAATTGTTTAAACATACTGTTTGTTGTTGTAATAGTTTTCTATCTGCGAGCGAGATAACAGACCGATTAACTGTTCTGTGTGGTCGTATATACAGAGTAAATCAGTGCCACGTTGATCCATTAACTGTAGTGCCTCATGTAAGGTTGCGCGAAGGTTTAGCTTTACTATTTCATAGCGCTCTGCAGGAATCCGGTTCAGGTCTACCAATTCACCTTGGCTGAGTACATCTCTTTGCAAAAAGTTGGCGATGTTAGTCACCGGGAAAATATTTGTATGCAAGTCCGATTCTTTTACTAGCAACCAGATCAAATCATCCTCTACTAACTGTTGCGCCTGTTGCGCTGATACTTTAGCGCTACTGATCGAGAAATTTTTAGTCATCACTTTAGCCACTGAGGCTCTGTTGAGTATTTGTGCTATAGGCTCTAAACGGTAATCAAGGCCTTGAGCTTGCAGTGATGCCAGAAAGATCGATGGGGTATTAAACACATATCTTGCTGTTAAATTACTGACCACAATAGCGATCATACCCGGAAGTATTATATTGGGACTATAGGTGAGCTCCAATAGCGCGATCAGTGCCGCCAGTGGAGCGTTTAACACTGCGGCCATCATTGCTCCCATCCCCAGCATCGCGTACAAACCGACGTGTTGAATAGGAACGTCGGTAAGGTGGTGAACGGCAAAACCTAGTACAGCACCTGCCAGGGCACCGATGAATAATGAAGGGCCGATAAGACCCGCTGGTACTCCTAAGCCTAAAATGACGGGGGTCAAAACTAACTTGGCGAGTAATATTCCCAGCAGTAAACCTATCTCAATTTTTCCGCTAAATGATTCGGAAATAGTGTCATAACCGGTACCCATTACCTGAGGGTAAACAATCGCAACCAAACCGGTCAAAACACCTGCCAGTATTAGCCTGTAAGCTAGGGGCCAATGCTGAAGTTTGCGCGTTTGTAGCATCAGTTTAATGAAGGATACTGCAATGCAACCTATTGCAATGCCAAGTATTAATATCCAGGGCAGTTCCAGGTAGGACAATGTCGAAAAAGCCGGGGCATCAAAAATTGGCTCAGCTGAAAAAAGCAAGCGGATAACCAAGGTGCTGCTGACAGAGGCAACGATAATAGGGGTGAACCCGGCGATGGTGTAGTCGAGCAGAATAACTTCCATGGCGAAAATAACACCCGCCAGCGGTGTGTTAAAAGCAGCGGAGATCGCTGCAGCGGCGCCACATGCTAGCAGTAGTCGCTGTGAATTGTGTGGCACGTGTAAATATTGTCCCAAAATACTGGAGAGGCTAGCTCCCATATAAATTGCCGGACCTTCTCTGCCAACCGACTGACCACTTACCAGTGCGACTACAGCAGTAATGAACTGGGCAATTAAATTTTTCGCCGGAATATGTCCCTGATGATAGGCGAGGCGCTCCAGTAGATGGACAACGCCTACCTTGCTTTTAATCAGTGGCCAGAATTTATACATAAGAGCCAGTAGCAGACCGCCAATGATTGGAAATGCGAAGGCTTGGCCGGGGCTCAATGCCTCAAAATTTTCCACATGTTCCGGTAGTAAATAGGCCAGAGGCACATCAATAGCCAATCTAAACAGGGCGATTAATAATCCGCAGCCAATTCCGCAGATCAGACCTAGTGCAACCAACTGCGGTAAAGCTTCATAACTGGCCAACTGGTCTCTAAATTTATGTAGTGAAAAATTTGCTTTGATCATGGCAACCTTGTGCGGACTGAAAATTAGTTAATCTTCAATGAAATCTTATAGTTTTGCTGCAAACTGGCGCAGATTATAGCAGCGCTAATAGGCTAGTGCGAAAAGTATTCGAGATACTGCGGCTATTGAGAAGACGATCGACGCATCGACACAGTGGCAGTAGCGACTGGCATAAAGTCAAGTACAAGTACGGATCGCTGATTAAAATACTTGACTAAAACCCTAGGTTAAGCGATAGTTTTGATCCGTAAGTTAGATGATAGAGATTTAAAAAGTGTCAGAATTCGAAGACCCACTAAAATTCAGCGATTGCGCTGTATCAAAAGTAAAAATCCTGATTGAAGAAGAAGAAAATGACGAGCTAAAACTGCGGCTGTATATCACAGGTGGCGGTTGTGCCGGTTTTTCTTATGGGTTCAGTTTCGTAGAAGAGGTAGCTGAAGACGACACCGTCATTACTAAGCAAGGTGTCTCTCTTGTTGTTGATGCTATGAGCTTACAGTATCTTGAAGGATCTGAGGTCGATTATAGAGAGGGGTTACAGGGCTCACAATTTTTAGTCAATAATCCAAACGCTACCACCACATGTGGTTGCGGCTCTTCATTTTCACTTTAGTAGCATCTGATCGCAACAGCCATTTTCAACCTTTAAAGTGTCGGCCTTGTATCAGGCCTGAAATATGGCACCTAAAATACGCTCGCCTCTAGCACCAGTCACTGTCGCTGAATTTGAGCACAGTCCCAAAAGAGTTTGTCTGGCTAGCCAGGCAAACGCAGTAGCCTCTACCCAATCAGGATCTAAATGCAGCGCAGCGGTACTAGTGACAGCTTTGGCGTTGGGCAAGAGCTGTTGAAGTCTCTGGATCAGTAACTGATTGTGTGCACCACCGCCGCAGACGTATAGCTCAGCCTTGGAAAATTGATGCTTCTCTATTTCATTGCAAATAGTCACAGCGCTGAGTTCCAATAGCGTTCTCTGCACATCTTCAGGGCAGAGATTGTCGTTGGTATTCAGCAGAGCTTGTTCTAGCCAGATTAAATTAAACTGCTCTCGACCTGTGCTCTTAGGTATTGACTGAGAAAAGAAGGGTAACTCGAGTAATTGTTGCAGCAGGGCAGGGAGTATTTTACCGCTGTTGGCCCAGTCACCATTAGCATCATATGCCAGTCCACGGTGCTGGTGGATCCACGCATCCATCAATACATTGCCAGGTCCAGTATCGAAACCTAGCAACGGTTGCTGAGAATCAGCGGGCAGTAAAGTGATGTTAGCCATACCCCCAATATTGAGGATCACCCGGTTACTCGCTGCACTGTGAAAAACATTGGCGTGAAATGCTGGAACCAAAGGCGCACCTTGTCCGCCAGCGGCGATATCCCGGCGCCTGAAATCCGCTACGGTTAAAATGCCGCTCTCTTCCGCCACCGTATTAGCATCGCCAATTTGCAAACTGAAATTGTTTTTTGGCCAGTTGTTGGGGCGGTGTCTGATTGTCTGACCGTGCAAACCAATAGCGACAATGTCATCAACAGATAAATTGCCACTGGCCTGTGAAATTAATTTAAGGCAGCAGTCGGCGAATAGTTTCGCCAGAGAGATATCCAAATGGCCAAGCTTTTCTATTTCATCATCACCACTACTACAAAGGGTTAACACATCTTCTTTGATCTGCTCAGGCAGTTCAAAACTAGCCTGTGCGTGCAGTTGCAGTTGAGGCTCAAAACTTACGGCGACGACATCCACAGCATCCAAGCTGGTACCCGACATGATGCCCAGATATATGCCGGATCTTGTATTGAGATTGTTAATTGGCACTGGCAATCTTTTCATAACTTAGTTTATTGAGTTTTTGCATGGCGACTTCAGCGACAGCTTTAAAAGCATCGAGTTCTTTTGAATTCAGTGCTGGTGCCTTGGGTACTTTAACTTTTAGTGGGTTTTTGTGTACACCGTCAACGCGAAATTCGTAATGCAAATGCGGCCCTGTGACAGCGCCAGTGGAGCCGACATAGCCAATTATTTGTCCTTGCTGAACTCTGCTTCCCAGTTTATAGGCCTTGTTGAATCTGGACATGTGCGCATATAAAGTATTAAAGCTCGTTCCGTGCTGGATGACAATTGTATTACCGAACCCCCCTTTGCGGCCGCGGTATACGATTTTTCCGTCGCCAGAAGCCATAATTGGAGTGCCGGTCTTAGCGGCGTAATCTACTCCTTTGTGGGCTCGGATTTTGTTCAGTATTGGATGTTTACGCCTGGGGTTGAATTTGGAACTGATGCGGGCAAACTCTACCGGCATGCGTAAGAAAGCCTTGCGCATGCTGTGTCCATCGGGGGTATAAAAACCGACGCCACCATCAGAATCCCGGTAAAAAATACCAATTAAGCTCTGTCCGCCAATGTCGAACTGCGCCGCGACTATATTGCCATCTTTGATTTTCTTGCCATCGATAGTGATTTCTTCATAGACAACTTTGAATCTATCCCCAGGCTGTAAATCCTGAGAAAAATCCACATCCCAGGCAAATACTTTGGCGAAATTCATCGTCATATTATTGGATATACCTGCGTTCAATGCATCGACGAACAGCGAGTTTTCAATTTTCCCCGCAACTGATCGGTAGCCTATTTTAGGTTTGCGCTGTAATGTCTCGACAGTATAATTGGTTCTGTCGGTACGACTGAGGATAACAGTCTTTAATGGACTGACAATATATTCGACGCTGATCAGATGGCCGCTGCGGATTAAAAATCCAATTCTTTCCCCCGGCATCAGGCGATTAAAGGTTCGTTGTTCTTTTGTAGCGCTACTGACGTAATGTACATCTGTAGATGTCAGTCCGGCACGACTAAAAATGGTGGATAAGTTGTCTTTAGGCTGGACACTGTAATATACCCAGTTCATCAGCTGATCGGAGTCTTGCTGTTGCAACAATAAATCCAGCTCGCTTACAGGTTTTATTACAGTGCCTGGTAAGCTGCTAACTGGGGACTCTGAGGTTTGTTGCGCTGCAATTTGATTCCCTGCTAGATCATTATTGGTATTTGTGGTTGTCGGCAGTGCAGCTGGAACTTTAGGCTCTGATGCTTGAGTCAGGTTCTCTGAAAGGGGAATAGTGTTTAGTGGTTTACTGATAGCAGGTTGCTGCGCAACAGTGTTTTTAACTTCCCGACTTAGTGCGTAGCCGGATTCTGCAGCATCAGATTTTGTAATGACTATAGTGGTATTAGGACTAATTACGTATCTGATTTGTTGCAGCGATTTGTCCCGAAGCTGAAAAGAAAGTGTCTCGCCGGGGATCATTCGCACAAAAGTCTTTTCTGTAGCAGTAGCATTGCTGATCTCAAGAACATCACTGGCAGTGAGGCCGGCACGCTTGAAAATGACCGATAAATTGTCGCCTTTTAAAACAGTGAAATCACTCCAGGTCGCATCGGAGTTAGTAGCAGTAGTCTTTAATTGAGTGGTGGTGCTTTTATTGGCGAGTGCACTAGTACCTGAAAACAGGAAAAGTGTCGAAAAACCAATGGCTAATAGTCTAGAAGAAGGCTTCAGACGGGAAATATTGTATGTATATGCTTTAGTGAAACTTAACAAAAGATTGGCCTTTAGTACTGATGTTTAAAACGAATAAATCATATACGAATATTTCCTAAAAGTCATACAGCGTCCATTTATCATATGATTAACTATTGATTGTTCATTGGCAGTTGTGTCGCTAGAATAGCTGCACTTGACAAAAATCACAAATATAGGCTGTAGAGCAATATATGAGCAACATAACACTGATAGAAGAATTGACCAGTCGCGGCTTGATAGCCCAGATGACGAGCGAGAGCGAACTAGCCGAGCATTTAGAAAACCAAAGTGTGACTTTGTATTGCGGATTTGACCCTACGGCAGATAGTTTACATATAGGTAGTCTGGTGCCTCTGCTGACATTAAAACGTTTCCAGCAGTACGGTCATAAACCATTAGCATTAGTAGGTGGTGCCACCGGATTAATTGGCGACCCAAGTTTTAAAGCCCAAGAGCGCAAGTTAAATGACGACACGACAGTGTCCGATTGGGTTGAAAAGCTTAAGGCGCAGGTCAGTCAGTTCATCAGCTTTGATACAGCAGACAACGCTGCAGAAGTAGTGAATAACTTAGACTGGACCAAAGATCTGGATGTACTGACTTTTTTGCGTGATGTAGGCAAGCATTTCTCAATTAATCAGATGGTGGCAAAAGAGTCGGTAAAGCAACGTATTGATCGTGAAGGAGAAGGAATTTCTTTTACCGAGTTTACCTACATGATATTGCAATCATACGACTTCCAACAGTTAAACTTGAGCCATGATTGTACTCTTCAAATCGGTGGTTCGGATCAGTGGGGTAATATTACCGGTGGTACTGAGCTAACTAGAAGGATGAACGGTAATAAAGCATTCGGATTGACCTTACCGCTGATTACGAAGTCCGATGGGACTAAGTTTGGCAAGACTGAAAGTGGCACTATTTGGCTGTCCGCCAATAAAACATCCCCTTATGCCTTCTACCAATTCTGGCTGAACTCAGCTGATGCGGATGTGTATAATTTCCTGCGCTATTTTACTTTCCTGTCGATAGAAGAAATTGCAAAAATAGAGGCCGAAGATGCTGCGGCGCAAGGAAGACCACAAGCACAGGCAATCTTAGCTAAAGAAGTCACTGAGTTAGTGCACGGCAAAACTGGATTGGACGCTGCAATGCGCATTACCGAAGCGTTGTTCTCTGGTAATCTGGAAGATTTGAGTGCCGCGGATTTCGAGCAACTGGCACAAGATGGTTTACCCGCGACACAGCTAAGCAATGAAGCAGTCAGTGGCTTGGCCGAGATGCCGTTGACGACACTGTTGGCGAATGAGGGGCTGGC
The DNA here is from genome assembly GCA_002163025.1 of 'Osedax' symbiont bacterium Rs2_46_30_T18. Classification (GTDB taxonomy): domain Bacteria; phylum Pseudomonadota; class Gammaproteobacteria; order Pseudomonadales; family Balneatricaceae; genus Rs1. Next base: position 412 of record MABF01000276.1, on the reverse strand, counting down.
AGCTTCCGGTAAACAAATTAAAGATGCACTACAGCGCAATGCCGTGTCTATAAATGGCAGGGCTTATGGTGTACAAGATAATATGAACTGTGTGGGGATTTTCTCAACAGCTAACGCGCTATTTGAGCGCTACCACTTAGTGAAGGTTGGCAAGAAAAAGCACCATATATTTGTCATTTAGCACAGGCAGTAAAAAAGCTCGGTATAGACCGAGCTTTTTTATGCCCATAATTCCTTGTTTGTGGCTAAGCATCAACTAGTCTGTAATATGAATGTCGTGACAAGCGGATTTGAGTTCAAAAAATGCGCATCTATGTGCTGATTTATATTATTCATAATATTCTGTTGACAGCTTTTTAAATCTGTATAGAATGCGCCTCCACAGATTGGGAAGACTGCTTGATACAAGCGG
>MABF01000145.1 GCA_002163025.1 'Osedax' symbiont bacterium Rs2_46_30_T18 | reverse complement strand
ATAGTGATAAAGATAATTAAAGGTTAAATCCCAGCCATGATAAAACTTGCTATAGCGTAACCCTAAATCACTATCCTTTAATAGTTTGTCTGGTTTATCTAACTCAAAGCTAGCAATATCAATCCCTGCTATAGGTTGAGGTACTAACAAAGGGCTAGTGATTTGGTAGTCGCTGCCATTATTAGCAAAGCGATGATAGCTTTGATCTACTACCCAGAGAAATTGCAGGCTATCTTCATCACCAATGGGAATTTCAGCATTTATCATCCAAAGCGGAATACGCGAATCATCAAAGTCGTCTAGAATAAATTCTCGATAACTTTGAGAGTTGATAACATCAAGTATTTTAAGGCCATCAGCCTGACCCCAAACCACTTGTTGTTTACCTAATCGCCAAAAAACACCTGCCACCTCTGTATCGAGATACCATTCACGTATTTCAAAATCGGCATTACTTCCCTCATAAACTGGACCATTAAGAGAGCTATAAGTGTCAAGTCTATCTCCCTTATACCCTAAGTTATCTTGAGTATCGAAGCGAAGGCGGCCTATTAAAGTCATATCAAAACCATCATTAATAGACCAATTAACTTCGGGCTGTAAAATATTTTCAAACTTTTGCACACGACTTTCATCTGTAATAGCAAACTCTGTTTGCCAGGTGGCACTTAATTCAACATTTGCCGTACTAATTGCGCTGAATAAAGCCGTAACTATTCCACCAAAAACGGCCTGTATAAGTTTATTTTTCTTGCTCTTCATCTTATTTACCTTGCTTGAGGGCACGTTTGGTAAACAGGCTATCTTTAACCGTTGAGGTATAATCGACGTCACTAAACTGGAATATAGTTTTGTGTCCGGTCTTGTGGTTGTTAATCGTGAGTACATGGCGAGTAATGATATTATCGACATTGCGAATATCAGTCATTGCTAAGGTTTTAAGCGGCTTATTTTTCAAATCCCAATAATCCGCTTTAACAACGACCCATGTGGAGGTATCTATCCAAATAAGAGTACGTGCATAACCTAGATCTTTAGCTATATTTTTATTTTTAGGCATGCCTTGTAGTACTACAGTGTCAAAGGATTCACCAGATTCTAAGATCACTTTTTCATTTCGTAAGACACTAAAATCATAGTCAGTTAGTTCTAATTTTCCTTCTAACATAATATCTTCATAGGTAAAGTCGGTTCCAAGGAAGTAGTCACCTCTATCTGAAGAGGATATACGTCGTACTTTTCGCATCGCAGGTAAATATAACCATTGATCGTCGTCTTTAGCCGTGTCCTTATAGTCAAAGGTTAGAAAAGCAGTGCCCTTGACATTAGTAGGCTTTTTATAAAACAAAACCGTGCGTTTTTCTTCTGTATAGTATTTACGATAGGCTTGAGTTTCACGTACTCTGGTTTTGCCACGTTTATCAACCATGGTCATGGTTAACTTGCGAGTTACTTGCTGGCCATCATCAACATTATTCACCTTATTAACTATATCAATTGCTTCTTCTGTGCTTGTAGCATGAGCTTGTTGATTAAACGTAAAATAGCCCGCACTGGCAACAACCGCTATTAATACTAATGAACGGAATGCTCGTGCATAGTTTGGTTTAACTGTTTTGGTTATATTTACTGTATTACTTTTAATATTCATAATTGATTGCTCCGAAGAAGTAAGCTGGTTAGCGATAAATGCAGGTTTTGTTGCTTTGATCAACGCAGGCAATAAGCTCATACTGGCGAAAAAGCTGGTAGTAACTGAAATAAAGACAATGGTGCCAAAATTAGTGAGTGGTACCACTTGGCTTGATATGAGTACACCAAACCCTAAGGCAATGGCGATGTAATTAAAAAACAATGCTCGACCAGTTAAAGGGTAAAGTTCAGCTAAAGCTTTATCCCAGTCACCATTGTTTGATTTGAATGTGCTACGTAAACGATCAATGGTATGAATAGCAAAATCTACCCCTAAACCTATGGCTACTGAGGCAAACATTGATGTACCAACACCCAGCTTGATGTTGAACAACACCATAGCTGCATACACCAATAAAATTGAGCTAATAACGGGAATAATCGCAAAACTTGCCGCTGAGAATGATTTAAATAATAAAGCAGAGACTAACCAAACCAACAACAATGAAATGGCTAAACCAACAAAATGGCTCTCTCCCAAATCTTTGATCCAGTGATAGTTGAGGTTGACTCTGCCGCTCAGTGTAGCGTTACTTTCACTATCGTTGAACTCTGCCAAGATATAGCGTTGCAGGGCTTCAATGGCAACTTTAGTGTCCTGATAACCACCTTTATTAAATTGGATTCTCATGTTTGCAACACGATAGTCATAATCAATTTCTGCTTCAAAATCTGTTGGATCAGATGAAGCTGAATAAATTAAAAAATATTGTGCAATTAATGCTTTATCATTTGGTAATTGATATTCACTTTTATCACCGCCGCTAAGTGAGCGATTCATCTGCTTTAAGTAATCAACAATCGATGTTGCACCCTTTACATTGGGTAGTGTTAAAGCAAAGTTCTGCAATGCTTGTATTTTAACCAGTACTGCGGGTTCAAATAAGCCTTCTACTTCATTAGTTTCAATAACAATATCTAAGTTGTTAGTACCATCAAGGTAATGGTTGATGGCTTTATCTGCTTTATACAACGCCTCTGAGCGATGAAAGGTTTCAATCCTATCTTCATCAACAGTTAAATTTCTTGCAGCAAACAAGCCCGTCAGCATGATAAAGCTAAAAAATGCGATAACTTTTTTATGATGTTTCAGTGTGGTTTGACCAAGTTTTACCATAAGTGCAGAGAACTTATCGTGTTTGTGCTGTCTTGCTTGTTTCACCATAGCCTGACTGGCACTAGGTTTTATAATAGCCATTGCTGCGGGTAAAAAAACAAGTGAATAGAGCCATGCGACAACCACTCCGATTGCAGTAAACAAACCAAAATACTTAAACGGAGGCATGTATGCAGCGAAGTATAAGCCCATAAAACCCGCAACAGTCGTTAAGGTGGTCAGCGTAATGGGACGCCACATTTCAACGAGTGTTTCAACAATCAAATGATTCTTATCATCAAGCGGTCGCCTCGCTTGTAAGTCAAAATAATGACTGAAAATATGCATAGAGTCCGCGACTGAAATACCAATTAAAATGACAGGTAAGGCGTTAGTTATAACGAAGAAAGGTACGTCAACAAGTGCCATAACTCCTAAAGTCATTAACACCGAAGCGGCAATTATCACGTTAGCCAATAATGCAGGACTAAAGCGACGAAACGCTAAGAGGATAATAAGTGTGATGACCAATCCCGCAATAGGGTTTAGCTTTTGTGCATCGGCATCAATATAACTGCCTAAATAGCCCGAAACTGCTCCTTCTCCAGCAACATGAATTTCATCACCTTGTGATTTAGGCGCTTGGGCTATCAGTGCAAGTACTTGCTGATAGGTCTCTTCTACTTCATTTTCATCAATTAACTCAGCAACAATTAAAGTCGCCTTTTTATTATCGGCTGCAATACTGCCCATATATAAAGGAAAATCAGAGACTTGTTGCCAGATGTTATCAGCACTAGTTTGTTCGTCTGACAGCTCATCAAAAAATGGCACTACATCCATGCCTTCTTCTGTGCCGCTAATATTATTTTCTGTTGCTAGGCTAGTTATACGGTCACTGTTAATATTTTCTAAAGCGCTTAATTCCTCGCTGAGCCATTCCACCAATGCTAATGAATTAGGGTTAAATACCCCATTTTCATTATTGTTAATAATGGCGATAACCATAGGGTCGCTTAAACCAAATTGCGCTTTTACTTTGTTCTTATAAACAAGCGCAGGGTTATCGTCAGCTAAAAAAGCATCTGAGCGAGTATCTTTATATAATGTTGGTAAAGCACTCAGCAATGCGGCCATTATCATCAGGCTGATAAATACTATGGCTTTAGGATAAGTCACAATTATCCGAGCAATAGAATTTGCACGGGATAGCTTACCTGAAGATGTATTTGATATTGGATTTGAACTATTCATGATTATTTTCTCAATGTAGACAATCGTATATAGGCAGGAAGTGGTTTAAACTTCACCCTGTAAAATGGCTTTAACCACTTGTTCAGGTCGGTCCAACGAAGAAAAATGACCACAATCTTTGATGGTGATTAATGTTGCGTCTTTAATCAGTTCTTTGTTGTTGTGACGCTCGGCATTAGCAGACCAATCATGCTCGGAATAAACAAAACGGACAGGAACTTTAATTTTTGAATATTGAAGCTGATCTTTTACCCAGCTATTCCAATTTAAGAAAATAGAGCGAAAAGCTTTGCTATAACCTTTTCTATTACCAACTTGGCTAAATTCATCAACTAAATCAGCAGGTAAATTACTGTTATTTTCAAAACCGCCCTCAAGGACTTGCTGTAAAACATCACGCTTTTCAGCATTTGAAATTATCCAGCCAATAAAAGGTAAACGAATACCAGTAAATAGGATTTTTCCAAGGGTTGAGCTTCTATCCAAACCATTACTCTTAACATAATCAGCAGGGTTTAATGCGATAACTCTTTTTATCGAAATCTTTGCTTGAGCAGCTATTCCCAGTGAAATTGAACCACCAACAGATTCGCCAACCAAAGTTACGTTTTCTAGTTTTAACGCCTTTATTAGCTCAGTTACATGGTGAATGAATAAGGGTTTATCATGCACTTGATTGGTAATATCTGAATAGCCATGCCCCGGTAAGTCCAATGCATAAACGGTATAGTGCTTAGCTAATTCAGGGATTATTTTGCTGAAATAATCGAGTTGAGTACGAAGAGTATGAATAAGGATTAGAGGTTCCCCTTCTCCCATTTTCAGGTATCTCATTTTTAGCCCTGCGGAATCAACCATATTGATATTGGTATTTTCTGTCCAAAGCGGAGTTTGGTTTGATGTTGAGTTTGCTAATTTTAATGTTGTAGTTGTCATGATTTGCTCCTTACAAGCATGTATATGCATGCATTTAGTTAAAAGTTTAATTCGATGTTATTGCTTCTGAAGTAATCGCTTCTAAATAACGTTGAGTTTTACTAAACCAAGGTTGCTTTGAGATATTCCTAAGCCAAGCTTGAATATTAGGATAGTGCTCTAATGGCATGTCAGCTTTATCGGCAAAAATAAAAAATGCCGCTAAGCTAATGTCTGCAATTGAAACTACCTCTGTAGCCACAAATTTATTGTCTTTGAGAAAGTCTTCTAAAGTGCTAACGGCTTTAGAAAATTTAGTCATTTGCTCAACATCAACCTCCTGTGTTCCAAACCCCCAAAATGGCATAACCACTTTGCGATGTGCTAATGGTCCAACACCCGAATTAAAGTAGTTAGATTGCCAAAATAAAACGCGTAACACTTTTGCTTGTTCAGTTAAGTCACTAGGCCACAAAGTAGATTGATACTTAGCAGCAATGTATTGCAATATTGCATTCGA
>MABF01000074.1 GCA_002163025.1 'Osedax' symbiont bacterium Rs2_46_30_T18 | reverse complement strand
GGCCTTACGACTATTTTTTTCCCTTTTCAAAGATAAAAACACACCACTTCAACACTGGCGCCGTTGTTGGTAAAAGTAATACTTTCGCAGAGCTCTGAGACAAGGAATAAACCGCGTCCCGAAAGCAAACTCAAATTATCCGAACTCATTTTTTCCAGCCATTTCACATGGTCAAAGCCATTGCCGCTGTCTTCAATGCGTACTTTTAGCCGCCCTCCCTCTGGCAGGCGGGTATTTTGTATCTGCAGAGTCACAGTGCCCGATTTAAGGTTTTTTAAACGCTTTTCGCGCTCGCTGAAGTACTGTTGAAAACCATTAGGTTGCTCTTTAATTTTGGACTCTAAACCAAGCACACCATGATCTAAGGCGTTGTTGTATAACTCAGTTAATACGGTAAAAATATTATTCCAGCGGTCTGCTTTGCCTTCAGAACTCTGTAGTCGGCCCATCGCCTCGCCAATAGGGTTAATTCTATTTAAGCTTTGCCCTTGCAATTCCATGCCCCAATTCCAGACATCATGACTGAGTGCTAGCTCTGCCTTGTTTAGTTTTGGCGGTAACGGATACTGGCTAATTTTACTGGTAATTCTGCCGGGAATATCGATCAGCGAGATATCATCTGACTGCGCCCGCCTCCAGGTAAATGTATTCAGTTCACATAACAAACAGTCAATGATCGACAGCTGCAACATGCGCTCGTTCTCAGCGATGCTTTGCAAACACCGCCCCAGACCAAACATTTCTCCCTGTTCATTTTGCGCTTCCAGCACTCCATCTGAGATCAACAAAATATGATCCGTTTCTTTCAATTTAAACGTCTCAAAGCTCACTTCTTTTAAACTCGGCAGAATACCCAGTGGCAGATGCCCCGAGGGCACACTGTGGATTAATTCTCCGTCGCGAAAAACCATTACATCAGGCAGCCCGCCGTTCCAAATACTGACCGTACCATCACCTCGCAAAGTGACTATGGCCGCCGCTAAAAACAGGCCTGTAGGCAACAAGTTATGCAGCTTTCGATTAATTTGTACTAATATTTCCTTAGCTTCATAGCCTTTATCGGTCATTGCCCGAAAAGTTTCTGACAGCGGTAGCGCCCCAAAAGTAGAAGTTAAACCATGGCCTGTAAAATCCCCAAGTAGCACATTGATTTCACCGTTAGGGCGATAGGCACTGAGCTGTACATCGCCGCTGAATACTTCTGCTGGCTGTTTGTGGATTTCTATTCTATCTACAGCTACGTTGCCCTGCTCTACCACATTGGTAAACAGTTGCTCGGCAGCCTCTGTCTCAAGGTGACGCATTTCTATAAGGCTGCTAATTTGCCGGTATAGACCGGAAAATCTGCACAGAGCGATAATCTTTCCCTCGAGTAACTTCGCCGGAAAAGGCCGTTGGATAAAATCATCGCCACCGGCATCTATCGCTTTGAGCACTATGTCCGGATCACTGTCATTGGAAATGAAAATGATCGGAGTGAATTTATTGACATTCAGTGCTTTTATCTCGGAGGCCGCTCCGATACCCTGCATTTGGGCCAATAACACATCGATGATTATCAGTATCGGATCCAGCTTGCGAAATTTAGCCACAGCCTCAGCACCACTGCTGGCAAACACTGGACTAAACCCCATCGCGGTGACAATACTGCTTATTTCTACACGATTACTTTGATCTTCATCGACAATCAGTACTGTGCTATCAGCCTCAGCAGCCTTACTAATCTGGCTTTTGGCGGCTACCGCTAGCATTCGATTGTCACCAACTGTTCAAAATTGGCAATTTTCAATATTTTATGTACCGAATCGTTTGGCTTAGCCAGCACGACTGCCCCAGAGAGTTGATCGGCGTGTTCTTTGAGTAACAAGATCATCCCCAGCGCCGAGCTATCCATGTAATTAGCCTTTGATAAATCGACAATAAACTTGGTTCCTTGATTTTTCGAGCTATGATATGCATCGCGAAAAGGTTGATATACAGAATAATCAAACTGTTCTGTCACTTGAATATTAACTACCATACCGTCACTGTTGCTATTGACTGAAATTGTCATGAACACTCCTGCTTATTACTGTTGCATAGGTCTAAAAACTATTGCACTGGATAGCCTTACAAGGCTGGATTTTAACTGCCAATAAACCACTGGCATTAAAATTCAGCATTGAATGCAATCAATGCTCATAGAAACTGGCACACAGACATATTTATCCACCGCCAATACTCTGATTAAACTCTAGTAGAGTGATATGAAAAAAGCGAATACAGCCAAAAATTTAACCTTTATTGTAGTCCTACAGTCGAACCGGCTGCCAAATTGTTGCTATTGAGCAGGATCCTATATTCGATACAGGCTGTATTTCTGATTTGATGGTACTGCCAAAATCCGGCAAGCGGCGTCGATAGCACTTTTGGTGCATTCACGGGCCTTTAAAGCGAGGAGTGATTCATTTTCATGCGCACATTGATAAACTGGTGCCGGGCAGTTCTTGGCTCGGCAAAACTCTGCAATAAAATCACCGCAGTGCAAGACTTTGCATCTTGGTTCTATCGTGTAGAATACGCTACGGGCAGATCAGTTTTTTATCATAGCTCTGGCCACAATTTTAAAAGCGTTATTTAAACCTGCTTTGCTGATTGCACTTTTGTCTCTTGCTCAGTTAAGTCTATTTCACCCTCAGGATTTCACAGAGTTTGAGTAATTCACAGCCGTTCAGTGACCACAAAATTCGACAAACTATCGAGCAGATAAAAGCGCAGGGCCAAAACGTCAGCGCCTGGGCGGTACAATCGCGCTTAGGTGGCGGCGACTTTACCCGTATTCAGCAGATCATTGAGCAGTTTTATCCCAATATTAATCAGCAAGTCACCGCCAGCCCGGCAATGCAGTTTAACGCCCAGCAGCACAACGGGGCTACCGCTGAGGACAGTGACATAATAGATAAGCAAATGCCCGCTGATATTGAAGCGTCTATGTACCAAATGCAGACAACTTTAGGGCAGATGGCCAACCAGCTGTGGAATGATGCGGCCAGCAATGCAGAAACCCAGATGCGCGGTAAACTGTTCAGCGCTCAGCAGGCGCACAAGGAAGCCCAGCAAGCGCATGTAGAGGCGGAAGTGGCCAAACAGAAAATGCAGCAGAGCATTGCTAAGTTAACAGCCGAACTTGATGTATTAGAAGTAGAGCATAAAAGCTCGCTAAATAGCTTAGAGCAAGAGCGACAAGTGCGACAAGAGACGGAGCTGCAACGAGATGATTTACTAAAAAACGTCGAGACACTGCAACAGGAAAACCAGACTTTAGAGCAAACGGCTTTCAACGCTAATATCCAGGCGGCTAAAGCCGAGGGACTGGCTGAGATTGTTAAAGAACAGCTAGCGCTGGCCAAGCAGTCTGAAAAACAAATGCAAAAAACCTTGGATCGCTCAGAGAAAAAAGTCAACGGTTTGCACCACGAATTACACAGCGCCAGCCAGAGCTTGCGCGATCAGATGCGTGATCGACAAGTGCCGTTGTATCCAAAAAATCCATCTGCAGATGCCGCCGCTCAGTTACAGGCACAGTATCCGGCTCAGGAGCTACCGCCAACCCCCGCTGCAGCAAATGAATTTAGCGCCCCTGTTGCGGCGCCTAGCCAACCCAAGGTCGTGAATCAAGGTAACAACATCCAGGACCTTGGTCATAGCTTAATCATGACCAGGGCCAAGAAAGTCGCGCAAGATAAAACCCGTAGTTTAAGTGACAAACTCTTTGATCGAAAAAAGCGTCAAACAAAAAATAACAATAAGTAAAGAATCACGGCCAATATTCCGTTTATTCTCTGCACTGTTGTTCACATAAACAGCGACTCAAATTAACTTTGAATTTAGGTGAATAGATGTTCCAAAACGATGCACAGAACTATCCTTACACAAGTAAAAGAACTGCTGTCTATGCAAGAAAAGGCATGGTGTCGACTACCCAGCCTCAGGCCGCTCAAATCGGCCTGGCTATTTTACAAAATGGCGGCAACGCTATTGATGCAGCTATCGCCACTGCCGCAGCACTGACAGTTTTAGAGCCTACCAGCAATGGCATTGGCGGTGATGCTTTTGCGCTGGTCTGGGTTAAAGATAAACTACATGGACTGAATGCCAGTGGCCCGGCTCCTAAAGCTATCAGCGCCGAGCAGGTAAAAGCCAGTGGTCACTCTAAAATGCCACTGTTTGGCTGGACTTCTGTAACAGTTCCCGGATGCCCGAGCGCCTGGGCCACCTTATCTAAACGCTTTGGTAAACTTTCACTTATTGAAACGCTGCAACCCGCCATAGATATCGCCAGAGAGGGCTTTGCCGTTTCCCCGACTATCGCAGCGCAGTGGCAAAAAGCCGCCGCCATCGATGACCCACTGGCAGATACCCCGGCCACTGCACACTGGAAGAGCACTTTTACCCCCGACGGCAAAGTGCCTAAAGCCGGTGATATCGTCAAATTTGAGCAGCACGCAAATACCTTAGAGCTAATCGGCAGAACCGATGCCGAAGCTTTTTATCGCGGAGAGCTGGCCGAGGCAATTGACCGACACTCTAAGGAGACCGGTGGCTACCTGAGCGCTGAAGATTTGGCCGCCTATAATGCGCAGTGGGTAGACCCTATCAGCGTCAATTACAAAGGCTATGACATCTGGGAGATTCCACCTAATGGTCAGGGTATGCTGGCATTGATGGCACTTAATATCTTGAAAAAAATCCCACTAGAGTACCGCGATACTACTGAGACCTTCCACCAGCAGATTGAGGCGATGAAACTGGCCTATGTAGATGGCCAGGAATACATTACCCAGGCCGATCAGATGCAAGTCAGTGTCGAGGCCATGCTCAGCGATGAGTACGCTGACCAGCGCCGCGCTCTGATTACTGATCAGGCTATGTTACCCACCCCTGGCAAGCCAAAATCAGGGGGGACTGTGTATTTAGCCTGCGCCGATGATGAAGGTAATATGGTTTCGTTTATCCAGAGTAACTTTCACGATTTTGGCTCCCGTGTAGTCGTCCCCGACACCGGTATCTGCCTGCAGAACCGCGGTTGCAACTTTTCACTGGATGCCGATGCCGCCAACTACCTGGTCGGTGGCAAACAAACCTTACATACCATTATCCCAGGGTTTATCACCAAAGATAATCAGGCCATAGGCCCCTTTGGGGTGATGGGTGGCTTTATGCAACCACAGGGCCACTTGCAGGTGATCACCAACATGATCGATTTCGGTTTAAATCCACAGGCGGCATTGGATGCTCCGCGCTGGCAGTGGATGAAAGATCGCGAGATTACCCTTGAGCACCAAGTGCCATTACATATAGCCAAAGGCCTGGCTGCTAAAGGCCACCAAGTACAAGTGTGTTACGATTCGGGAATTTTTGGCCGCGGTCAGATTATCTTACGCAACCCAGAGACTGGAGTGTTATATGGGGGGACGGAGCCCAGAGCAGATGGCTATATAGCCGCTTATTAGTCTGCGTTCAGACTGAGCTGTATGCGATTTCAGCTTTGATATTTAGTCAATGTTAATCGTATTACAGCTCTTTTATTGGGACTATTTCTAGTCATTTAGTCTGTTTTAGAACATGTAAAAGAAAACTGATTTTTCTTTTAAAGTTTAAAAAAATTTCGACGTTGTCGACTGACTTTCTCTTTGCTTGCCCAAAGAGAAAGTAAGCAAAGAGAAAAGGCACCCACGATTACCGAAAGCCCCTCCGCTATTTAGCAAATCACTGGCCGCTCATCAGCGGCATCCATGCCGCATTCGCTCTCCGAAACATCCTGTTTCTCCGCTTCATCCATTTACCAAATAGCTCCGGCGGTAACCGAATGGGATGCGGTAGCTCCGTTTTAAAAGCGCAGTTTTTGCAGCTACCGCGAAGTGCGTTAGTTCTTTTCATAAGATGAAAAATAAAAATCAAAAAGACACTACAACATCACCCAAACCGATAATCTTGGCTTGATTTTCCTCACGTCTCGCTACTCGCTACTTTCCACTTTTTTCATTTTCACATTATTATTAATATCACGACTGCTGCGGATCAGTGCATCGTTAAACACTGTGCCGCTGGCTTTTGCCAGCCTGTCGTAGAGTAAGACGTTGACACTGGCTGC
>MABF01000157.1 GCA_002163025.1 'Osedax' symbiont bacterium Rs2_46_30_T18 | reverse complement strand
TCCTGATGTGTTGCCAATGTAGCGCTAACTGTCCATATTCTAATAATAACTGGATCAATTTTTAATGAGACCACTATTTTCCCGTACTTGGGGCTATATTCTTATATTGCTACTGTTATCCCTTCCCGCTATCGCTGAAACAAACCTTGAACTGGAAAATGTTCAGCGGCAATTTCAGCGTCTGGATCCAGATAACAAAAATACTGCAGCATTGAGAAACATCTACCTACAAACTATAGATGCATTTTCGCAAGCTGATACAGTAAAAAAGCAAATAACTGATTTTAAAGATGACCTGCAATCACTTCCGGGAAAGATTGACCAGCTGAAAAAGCTGCTCATCGATGAACAGAAAAAAGTGCCCCTGAGCACTCCCCCAACATTACAGTTGTCTAAATTAGAGCTGCAACTCACTCAATTACAATCCAGCCAGCTGGAATTACAGCAAAACCGTAGCAAATTCGAAAAACAAATTATCCGCTACTCCAGCAAACCCCTTGAAATAAGGGATACTCTGTCTGCTTTAAAGCAGGAAAATCAGCCCTTTGAGAACAGCTCTACCACTGATGCCCAGCAATCATTGGATACCGCGCTGTTTTCATTAAATAGCCTGAAAATTCAGGCGCTAAACCTACAGCTGCTAGTAATACCATTACACAGTGAGTACGACAGACTCAGACTTAGCTGGACTGATATAGAGCTGATCAGAATCACCCAAAAGATCCGTTTGTTTCAAGATCAGATACAATTATTACGCCAATTTGAGACCGATAAGTTACTGCGTGATATCAATGTTGGAGACGATAGCCAGAACCGTCCCGCGCTCTTGCTGGGGTTAATCGAACAAAACAAAACCTTGAGCACCCAATTGCGCACCAGCGTCGCCAACACTGCGACTACCGCACAAGCTCTGCGTACACTCGAGCAACAGCAGCGATTAATTCAACAGAGCTACAATGTTATACAGCAACAGCTGCAACTCAGTGAAAACAGCTTTGGGATTGAATTAAAAAGTTTCAGCCAAAAATTTTCCAACCCCAGGTTTAACTTCGATAGCAAACAGGAAATTGCCAAGATACGCCTGCGAGAAATTGAGTTGGATCAGCTAAAGCTGAACATCGTCAGCAGCTCTGTGGATAGCAGTCAATGGAGTGTCAGTTCAATTAACGAGCTGCAATTACTGCAGGCAACTAGCTTAGATCTAATCGACAATTTGCACTTATCCTACAGCCGTGAACTGGATGACTTGTCGAAAATTCTGGCCCTGCAATCGCAGATCCAGCAACAGTTTAAAAAGGGCCAAACCCTACTGACCGAATATCTGTTGTGGCTACCGAGTGTCCCAAGCATCGACAGTAATTGGCCGGTGCAGATCAGCAAGAGCACTCAACAACAAATCAGACAAGGTTATCAGTATGTAAATCAGCTGCAGTTAAGACCTTTACAGCAGTGGTTGCGCTGGTTGGTGCTGTATTTAGTCATCGCTAGCGTCTGCCTGTTATTGTATAAATATCAGCGACAACATGAAAAAATCTGGTCCAGACAAATTGGTAACGTTATCCATGATAAGTTTAGCCGGAGCATCAGGCTCATACTGCTGGCACCTATTACCTCACTGCCACTACCGCTGCTGCTATGGATATTCCTCGAGAAAGTGTTGATTGTCGACAACCCAGAGACCTCGGTACTTAATCAATTACTCAGTCTCTCCATTTGGATCTATCTGATTTTATGCTGCTGGCTCAGACGCCCCTATGGCCTATTTATCAGCCATTTAGATATTGGCGAAGAGCCCTGTGTCAGGGTTAAAAATTTACTGCTGCCACTGTTTGTATTAGGTGTGCCCCTTATCTGGTTGCTGCTGTATTTCGATAACATTCCCTCGTTGCAGCTACACTCAGGGCTAGGTCGTTTAACCTTTATCTTCTTGGCACTGCTTTCGGCAACTTTCTGGGCGGCGCTGTGGAAAGTATCTACGCTGCATGAGTTAAAACAGGCCTCTATCAGTTGGTGGCAGCATGCGAAATTATGGCTAACAACCTTGGTCTTTATCCATTTATCACTGATCGTAGCAGCACTTTTTGGCTACTTATTTACCAGTTTAGTGATTATGTCCAGCCTTTTAGCGACCACTTTGATTTTATACACTGCTTTTTCCCTGTATCGACTCGGGGTGCGCTGGCTGTTAATTGCAGAGCGACGAATTTCTTTCTCCAGAGCCCGTGCCAGGCGCACCGAAATTCTTGCGGCCCGAGAGAAAAACGAAGACATCCCGCCTCTGGAAGAAAACTATCTTGATTTGAAATCTATTTCAGATCAAGCCACTGCACTGCTCAAAGCCGTCTGCTTTAGCTTGTTGTTTATCGCTATGTGGCTGCTGGTAAAAAACTTACTGCCCTCACTAGATGTGCTGGATAAAGTAGTGCTGTGGAGTAATCAGATCACCACCGCCAGTGGGGTGATTTCCGAGAACATTACCTTACTCAGTGTTATCACGAGTATTTTTGTCATTGGTATCACAATTTTTGCCGCCTATAACCTACCGGGTCTGCTGGAGTTACTAATCCTCAGACACATTAATTTAACCCCAGGTAGTTGCTACGCGATTACTACTATCACTCGCTACTTGTTAATTATCATCTGCATTTTGGCCGGAGCCAGTCAGTTCGGAGTCGAGTGGGCAAAATTGCAGTGGCTGGTTGCCGCTATGGGTGTTGGTTTGGGTTTTGGACTGCAGGAGATAGTGGCCAATTTTGTCTCTGGCATTATTATCTTGTTTGAAAAACCTGTGCGTATTGGTGACACAGTCACTATCGGCGGAGTAACCGGGCGCGTTACCAAAATCCAGATCCGCGCTACTACGATCTCCGATTGGGACAGAAAAGAAGTCATCATTCCCAACAAAACCTTTGTCACCGACCAACTCATAAATTGGTCGCTTAGCGATGCTATTACCCGGGTGCTTATTAACGTCGGGGTCGCCTATGGTTCTGATACTGACCTGGTACAACGCCTGATGAGAGAAGCTGCCACTGACAACTCTCGGGTATTAACTGACCCGCAACCGGAAGTCTTCTTTACTGCCTTTGGCAGCAGCAGTTTAGATTTTGAACTGCGCTTTTATGTCGACAGCTTAGGTGATAGAAACAGCGCCATACACGAAATAAACCAGCAAATTAACAACAGTTTTAAGCAGCAAAACATATGCATCGCCCTGCCGCAATTAGATGTACATTTGCATCGGCAAAAGAACCAGCTCAGCAATTAGTTACTCTTGGACTAAAGTGTTACATAGCAAAAATGGAAATTAATTTCATTTTTGCTATTATCCACCTCTAAGGATAAATTTTCACTATCAATCAGGTACCCATATGAGCCAGATAACCAATGTAGGCAAGCTTCAAGTAGCCAGCGAACTGTACAATTTTGTCAATCTCGAAGCCATCCCTGGCACGGGTATTGATGTCGATAGCTTTTGGGCGGGGCTAGACCTTCTGATCCACGACCTGATGCCGAAAAATGCCAGTTTGTTGCAAGTTCGTGAACAGTTACAGCAGCAAATTGATCAGTGGCACACAGAAAACAATGCAGCTGACTTCAATTTTTCCCAGTACAAAACATTTTTACAGGATATTGGTTACTTGTTACCTGAAGGTCCTGACTTCAATATCAGCTCCAGCAATGTTGATCCGGAGATGGCACAGATGGCCGGGCCACAGCTAGTGGTTCCGGTAATGAATGCACGCTTTGCTTTAAACGCAGTCAACGCCCGCTGGGGCAGTCTCTACGATGCGTTATACGGTACTGATGCTATCAGCAATGCAGATGGAGCGGCAGCCGGGCGCGATTACAACCCGATACGCGGGGATAAAACCATTGCTTACGCCCGCCGCTTTCTCGACCAAGCTACCCCTCTCGAAAAAGGTAGCCACTGCGATGCCAGCAACTACAGCATTGTCGATGGCCAGCTGCAAGTTCAGCTAAAAGACAGCGTCAGTACCCTAAAAGATGGCAGCCAGTTAATCGGCTACAACGGTGAAGCCAGCGCTCCCAACGCAATATTGTGTCGCCACAATGGCCTGCATCTGGAAATACAGATAGATCACAATCACCTTATAGGCAAGACTGATGCAGCCGGTGTTAAAGACATACTGTTGGAGTCGGCGCTGTCGACTATTATGGACTGCGAAGACTCGGTTGCCGCCGTTGATGGCGCCGATAAAGTGGTCATCTATCGCAACTGGCTGGGATTGATGAAAGGAGACTTGACTGAACAAATCACTAAAAATGGCAATACTTTTACCCGCTCTATGAACCCGGATCGTCAATATACTGGTATGGAATCAGACGTTGTCACGGTAAAAGGCCGCAGCTTATTGTTTGTACGTAACGTCGGTCATCTGATGAGTAACCCTGCGATTCTCAACCGCAATGGCGAGGAAGTACCTGAGGGTATCATGGATGCGGTATTTACCGCGCTAATTGCCATACACGACCTCAAGGGCTTAGGTAAGCACCAAAACTCCAGCACTGGCTCTATGTATATCGTCAAGCCAAAGATGCACGGCCCCGCCGAAGTCTCCTTTGCCGATGAATTATTTGGCCGCGTTGAAGATCTGCTGTCACTTGACCGCTACACCCTTAAAATGGGCATTATGGATGAAGAGCGCCGCACTACCGTTAACCTCAAAGAATGCATACGCGCCGCCAAAGAGCGGGTCGCCTTTATCAATACCGGCTTTTTGGACCGCACTGGCGATGAGATACATACCTCTATGTTAGCGGGCCCGATGATCCGCAAAAACGAGATGAAGGCACAGCAGTGGATTTCAGCCTACGAGGACTGGAATGTCGATACTGGACTGCTCTGCGGACTATCGGGAAAAGCGCAAATAGGCAAGGGAATGTGGGCTATCCCCGATCAGATGGACAACATGCTAGAGGCAAAAATTGCCCATCCAAAATCCGGTGCTAACACCGCCTGGGTTCCCTCCCCGACTGCAGCCACATTGCACGCTATGCACTACCATCAAATCGATGTGTTTGCCGAGCAACAGCAGATCAAACTACGCCCCAGAGCCAATGTCGATGATATTCTGGACATCCCTTTGGCAGTCAATCCGCAGTGGTCTGCAGAGGAAATCCAAGCGGAGCTGGACAACAATTGCCAGAGCTTACTCGGTTACGTGGTACGTTGGGTAGATGCCGGTATCGGCTGCTCGAAAGTACCAGATATCAACAATGTCGGTCTGATGGAAGATAGAGCGACGCTGCGCATTTCCTCGCAACACATGGCCAACTGGATTCGCCACGACATTTGCTCTAAGCAGCAAGTGTTAGAGACTTTGAAAAAAATGGCCAAAGTGGTCGATCAGCAAAACAGTGCCGATCCGGACTATCGTCCGATGGCGGATGATTTTGCTCAGGGCATCGCCTTCGCCGCTGCCTGTGAACTAGTGTTTGAAGGTTGTGCACAGCCCAGCGGCTACACCGAACCGGTACTGCACCGCAGTCGTCTGGCGGTAAAAGCTAAA
>MABF01000021.1 GCA_002163025.1 'Osedax' symbiont bacterium Rs2_46_30_T18 | reverse complement strand
TAGGTGTTTTTATCTGCTTAGCCAGCGCACCAAAGATGCAATCGGCGCGTAATTGATCAATAACAATGAACAGTACATTCGCTTGATTTTTCAACAGATCACCTGCGATTTAGTGGG
Organism: 'Osedax' symbiont bacterium Rs2_46_30_T18; assembly: GCA_002163025.1. Classification (GTDB taxonomy): domain Bacteria; phylum Pseudomonadota; class Gammaproteobacteria; order Pseudomonadales; family Balneatricaceae; genus Rs1. The sequence continues at coordinate 1,496 of MABF01000021.1, read as the reverse complement.
TGGCTAAGATTAATAATTAAAGATTGTTATGCCTTATAAACCTTGGCGAAGCAACCAAAAAACGGACTAATTCTGTATAAAAATATGGGGGTTGTTAAGGGGGTGGGTGCTGTCGTTTTTGGTCATTATCTGAGCTGGTCTTTTGCTCTTAGCATCTTTATTTTCTGGATACCGTCATTGATAGTGAAAGCTAGATAATTTAAGTCAGGCTAACCTTGTAATCATTTCCCTGGAGTAAACATGAGTCATATAATAAATAGCGAAACCAGTCCGCTCGCAACAGAGCAAGATCAGAGTGTTGGATGCTGCGGTGGCCCCGCGACTAATAATGCGGATGCCTGTTGTGTGAAAGATGCACAAGCGAAAGCTGCAGGCAAAGCAGGTTGTGGTTGTAACTGCAGCGAGCAGTGATCCCTGGGTAAAAGGTATCTCTGAAAAACATAAACAGGCAGATTGTTAACCCCAAACAACTGCCTGTAAAAACGCAGATTGTGAACCCACACAACTGCCTGTTAAAACGCAGATTGTGAACCCACACAACTGCCTGTTAAACGCAGATTGTTAACCCCACACAACTGTCTGTAAAAACACCAACCTCAGATTTTTACCTAAAGCTTTGTCTTATTTGAGCAATTATCGGGTGATTACTATCAACTCTGGTGTTCGGATGCGCTCTATTACTGCTAAACTTTGGCGCTTGTCAGCAGTAAACATGTTCTCTTGAACTGTTATTTGCGACTGCGGTCAAAAACTGAGTTTTTCTAACATAGTGAGTATCGATGAAGATTATTAAAGATTTTATAGACAATGATTCCTCCAGCGGCGTGATTTTAATTGCCGTGACTATACTAGCCCTGATATTAAGTAACTCGGCTCTGTCCGGGATATATGAGAGCTTTTTGCATATACCCGTGGAAATCCGTTTTGGTTCTCTCTCTATTGATAAATCCTTGTATCACTGGGTCAATGATGGCTTGATGGCCATCTTCTTTCTCTTAATCGGTCTAGAAGTAAAGCGGGAAATACTAGAGGGACATTTGTCTAGCGTCAGTCAAATTGCCCTTCCAGGGGTCGCCGCTATCGGGGGTATGGTAGTACCTGCTGCAGTGTATTTATACTTCAATGGCGACAGTGATGTAGCGGTTAATGGTTGGGCAATTCCCACCGCTACCGATATCGCTTTTGCCTTAGGCATACTCTCAATGTTGGGCAAGCGGGTACCGGTATCCTTAAAGATATTTTTAATGGCACTGGCGATTATTGATGACTTGGGGGCGATAGTAATCATCGCCATCTTTTATACTGCTGAACTTTCAACATTATCTATCAGTGTCGCAGCGGCTGCGCTATCAGTGTTAGTTATCTTGAACTTAATGGGCGTAAGTAAGAAAGCGGCATTTTTTGTGGTCGGTGCAGTACTTTGGATCAGTGTGCTCAAATCGGGGGTACACGCAACTCTCGCCGGTGTCGCCCTCGCCTTTACGATCCCACTGTCG
>MABF01000037.1 GCA_002163025.1 'Osedax' symbiont bacterium Rs2_46_30_T18 | reverse complement strand
CAACTATGACGGTGGTACTTGGCACAACGACATGATTTCATAAATGATAGTTAACGAAACCCAACAGTTGCTAGCTTATAAAGTACGAAGTCTCATATACAGATGGAAACAATTATTACTCTCTTTAAGAACATAAACCTATAATATTTTTAGTTATGGATATTTCTAAAGAATGAATATTTTAGTGATCGATGATTCTAAGTTAATGCGCAAGATGGTCGGTGCTATTATCGCCGCAGAAGGTAATACTCCACATGCCGCCTCAGGCGCTGAAAGAGCACTAAAGATACTTGATAAAATTACTATCGATCTGATATTTATGGATGTGGAAATGCCCAAAATGAATGGTTTTGAGCTAACCCGATTAATTCGAGAAAAAAAGCAATCCTGGATACCGATCATATTCTTAACAGCGAGTACTGACGATACACACCTGACAGAAGGCATAGAATCAGGTGGCGATGATTATATGATGAAACCTATTAATAGTGTCGTAGTTGCCGCAAAGATTAAAGCTATGGCGCGTATCGTTAATATGAAAAAAGAACTGGATACCGCTAACCGGCGTTTGTTGCAATTATCTAATGTCGATGCGCTAACAGGTATTATGAATCGCCGCGGTTTTAATGAATCGCTAAAGAGAGATTGGAAAAACCACACCAGAGAGCAAAAAGAAATATCTATGGTGTTTTTAGATATTGATAATTTTAAAGCCTTCAACGATAACTATGGTCATCAACGCGGCGATGAATGCCTGAAACAATTCTCTTCTGTGATAAATAGCCAATTAAAACGCCCCATGGATACCTTGGCCCGATACGGAGGAGAAGAGTTTGTTATCTTATTACCTAATACAGCATTAGATGGAGCGGCATTAATAGGTGTCAATATCATCGATGCTTTAGCGAGGGAAAAGATTCCACATCAGTTCTCGCCGGTTGCCCCTTACCTGACAGCGAGTATGGGCATCACATCCAGCCGCTTTAGTGCCGAAAACGAAACGATATTGATACAACAGGCAGACCAGGCTGTATATAAAGCAAAAATGCAGGGAAGAAATAGATACTCAGTGTATGAGCCTAAGTTACAAGAGGAGGGCATAGGTAAGTTAATCAACCTGAGCGCCATTTAAGCTGCCAGTGCATTGATAACCTGGTGACATAATCGCGGCTTCCACGATGCCGTTAATATTCAGTGCTAAACACCTATTTATTCTCTTTAAAGTCCTCTAACAGCCAGTTTCTGAAAGCCTGAATGTTGTGCTGTTCGCGCATATCTTGCCGGCATACCAGCCCCCACTCGCCAAATTCAGTAACACAGTGTGCTGTAGGGCACACCAGTCGACCAGCTGCCAGCTCTCGATCTGCGAAGGGGCCGTTAACTAAGGTTATTCCCTCTCCATCGATCGCCATTTCAATCGCCATTACCGTGCTGTTGACGCTGATGCTGCTATTAGGCAATTTTCCAACGCCGCTGTCTTTGAAGAAATCATGCCATTGCCAGGCCTCTGATGTGACTTCTATCAGCGGGTAGTCTAATAGGTCTTCAGGGCGTAACTCACCGCAGTTGGGGATCAGTGTCGGACTGCAAACAGCAAAGAGCGCGCCTTTGAATAATGGGCTCCAGCACAAAGGTAGCCCAGGTGGTTGAAGACAGAAAACGATGCCGATATCCGCAACAGTTTCATTAAAGTCCTGTTCTTCAATACAGGAAATTATCTGTAAATCTAATTCAGGATGTTGCGCAGTAAAACGCGGTAACCTGCGTGCCAGCCAGCGAATTGAGGTGGATACATAGGTCTGTACTCTTAAGGGTGATGGGCTTGCGCTGCGTCTGATGGTTTCACTGCCGTTAATCAGAGCCTCTAGTGCCTCCCTGACTATAGGGTAGTAGCTCAGACCTGCGGCGGTCAGGCTCATCTGTCGGCTGTCCCGGTTAAAGAGTTTGACCCCCAGGTCTTGTTCCAGACTCTGGATCTGATGGCTGATCGCCGGGTGGGTCAAATTTAATTCCGCTGCAGCTTTGCGAAAGCTCAGTTGCCTGGCGGTGCTTTCAAAACCTTTAAGAGATTTAAGCGGCGGAAGTTTTCTGTAGTTAAGAGTTTTAGTCATAGTTGGCGCTACTTTCTACCTGTACGTGCAATCAAACGATCGGCTGGTGGTAACAAAACTTACCAGTAATTAAAAAATAGTCAATTGTTAGCCGGGCGTTTCCGTGTGAATATCCAATCATTACTTTTGAGTCATGCAGCTTAATGTCCGCAGACCAACTTGAGATTATTACGGCTTCAGATATCGCTACATGCAGTAGCGTGCAAAATAACAACAAGATACAGTTACTTAAGGTTTCACTATGACAGATAAAAAACAGTTACCCGCTAAGGCACAAGTGGTGATCATCGGTGGTGGCATTGTCGGTTGCTCGATCGCTTATCATCTCGCCAAACGGGGGCACAAAGACGTTGTTGTACTAGAGCGCAAGCAGTTAACGTGTGGGACCACCTGGCACGCTGCTGGCCTGGTGAGTCTGCTCTGGCCGACACCTTTTCTAACGAGCCTGGCCAAATATAGCCATGAACTTTATGCATCGCTGGAAGAGGAAACGGGTCAGGCTACCGGCTATCGGCAAATAGGCAGCTTGTCGCTGGCACGCACCCAGGAGCGCCTTGAAGAACTGCAGCGCACTTCATCTATGGCCAGTGTCTTTGGAGTGGAATCTGAGATGATTGATAACACTCGACTGGTGGAACTCTACCCCGGTATAAATACCGAGGGGGTACTGGGCGCTCTGTACACTGAAAAAGATGGCCAGACCAATCCGATTGACACCACCATGGCCCTGGCTAAAGGGGCGAAGTTGCATGGGGCTCAGGTGATTGAAAATGTAAAAGTAGAGCAGATACTGACTGAGAATGGCGAAGCTGTTGGAGTGCAAACTGATAGCGGTATTATCATGGCTGATAAAGTAGTGTTAGCGGGTGGTTTGTGGTCGCGGGATATCGCCGCGCAAATTGGCGTCGACCTACCTCTGTATGCCTGTGAACATTACTATGTAGTCACCGATGAAATGGCTGGATTGAGCAAGCGTCCGGTGCTGCGCGATTTCGACAAAGGCCTCTATTTCAAAGAAGATGCCGGCAAGATGCTGGTCGGTTGGTTTGAGCACAACGCCCGCGGCTGCCCGATGAGCAAAATAGCGGAAGACTTCTGCTTTGACGAATTCCCCTGTGATTTAGAGCATATTGAAGAGTATCTGATGAACAGTATGGATACCTTCCCTGACTTGCAACAAACCGGTATTCGTACCTTCTTTAACGGCCCGGAGAGTTTTACCCCGGATAACCTGCACTTGTTGGGGCCAACCCCGGAAGTAGATAACTTCTATGTGGCCTGCGGCTTAAACTCTAAGGGAATTGGCGCAGGCGGGGGGCTGGGAAAGTTGATGGCTGACTGGATTATCGACGGCTACCCCCCTGGAGATATCTGGGACTGTGATGTACGACGTCATCACAAGGTGCAGCGTCAGCAAGATTATATCGAGGCGCGAATTCCCGAGGCGCTGGGCCACACTTACGCCATGCACTGGCCGTTTTATCAATACAGCAGCGGGCGCGGGCAAATTGTGTCGCCACTGCATGATGTATTGAAACAGCAGGGGGCCTGTTACGGAGAAGTGGCGGGTTACGAGCGCGCTAACTGGTTCGCCAGAGACGGTGCTAAGGCTGAGTATAACTACAGCTATAAGCGGCAAAACTGGTTTGATTTTTACGCCCGAGAACACATGGCGGTGCGCGAGAATGTCGGTATCTACGATATCTCTTCGTTCGGCAAGTTTGAGGTTTCTGGCCCCGATGCAGAAAAAGCCCTGCAGTGGCTATGCGCAGGAGATATGTCGGCTGCACCGGGTGCGGTCATCTACACTCAGTGGCTGAATGAACGCGGTGGCATAGAGGCAGATATAACCGCTACCAGAACAGCGCAAGACAGTTACATGATTACCACCGGAATTGGTTCCGTATACCGCGATTGGTGGCATCTGCAGAAAAATTTGCACGGGGATGTGCAAGTGCGAGACATCAGTGCCGACTACTCTTGTCTGGCGCTGCAAGGACCCAATGCACGCGCGGTGCTGGAAAAAATAGTCGATACAGATTTAGACGCGCAACAATTTTTATTTGCCAGCGGGCGCTATGCCAAAATAGCGGGGGCCAAGGTCTGGTTACAGCGCTTGTCATATGTGGGCGAGTTGGGCTGGGAAATTTTTGCTGAGGCCGCCGACACTGTTAAAGTGTTCGCCGCGCTGCAGCAAGCCGGCGCAGAATTTGAAATGTGTAACGTAGGAATGCACGCAGTTAACAGTCTGCGTCTGGAGAAAGGCTTCCGTCACTGGGGCCACGACATAGGTTCTTCAGATAACTTGATACAGGCGGGGCTCGGCTTTGCGGCTAAACCTGATGCCGCCGATTTTATCGGCCGCAGCGCTTTCATCGAAGCCAAGGCGGCAGGACTGCCCGATCGTCGGATGCTGCAATTTAAGCTAGATGATCCTGAACCACTGTTGTATCACAATGAGCCCATTATCATGGACGGACGGATTGTCGGTTATCTGACCTCCGGTATGTATGGCCATGCTGTCGGTGCGGCGATTGGCATGGGATACGTAGAAGCTGCAGGCCTGTCGGCAGATGTGGTCAAAGATGCGCAGTTTGAAATAGAAATCGCCAAAACTCGCTTTACGGCGCAGGCTTCACTGCGTGCTTTCTATGACCCTAATGGAGGTCGCATGAAAGTGTAGGCAAAAGTTTATCGAGGCTATTAACAAAAACAGATGCTGATTAAGCCTCTGTTTTTTTGCGTTTACCGGGCTGCTGGCTGTTGAATAAACGAGGCAATATAGTGGGTTTGTAGGACGTAACTGCTCTTCAATAAGGACTAGCTGGGTTGAATTCGAACATAGCCCGGAGTTAAGGAATAACCTGAATCAGAAGCGCTTGCTAATTGATCTACAGCTATAGGCATCGGGCCTGTCACTGTCCGTAACCGTATTATGTCTACGGGTCACGATACCACCCTGAGCAGCAGCCCAGCTGTCACAAAATGTCTCAAACGGTCACTCGAAGCCACTGTTAAAGATTTTTCTCAAGGCGCAAAATGAGCTCTCTAATAAGAACCTCAGCGAATAAAGGCAGAAGCTTGCCAGCGAAATTGATCTAAATTTCCCTTTAACAGAGAAATTTTACTGAGAAGTTGTTACTTTTAGCGATCTGGCTGTCGAATGCTGGAATTCCAATATTTTCTTAAGGTGGTATATGAAATTGTTTAACAAGTTTTCTCTAGTCGCAGCTGTACTACTGCTACTTTCAGGTTGTGCCAATAATTTAACTGGCGACAACTACTCTGCAGCAGAGGCCAAAAAAGTCCAGAATGTGAGCTTCGGCCTTGTACTGTCAGAGCGCCCTGTTGTTATCGACGGACGTCAAAATGGGGTCTTGGGAACATTGGCAGGTGGAGCGCTCGGCGGGGTAATTGCCAGTAATGTTGGCGGTGGCAATGGCAAGGACGTCGCCACG
>MABF01000143.1 GCA_002163025.1 'Osedax' symbiont bacterium Rs2_46_30_T18 | reverse complement strand
GCACACCATTGGCGATGAGCTCAATATCAATCACAATTTTGCGCTCTTTTATCTGGCTAAAGCGGCCCAGCAGTTGTAGCTCAACTCCCATCGGAGTCGGTGCTTTAAAGCTGACGTTGAGTGCGCCTGTTACAAAGCGCATTGCCGGCGCTGTACCCAACTCTAAGCCGGCCATTTTATAGGCCATCGCCGAGGCGCTGCCAGTGCCGTGGCAATCGATCAGTGATGCCAGCAGACCGCCATAGACAAAGCCTGGGATGGCTGTGTGGTATGACTGCGGGGTAAATCTTGCTATGGTCGTCTCAGGCTTTTTCTCATGCCAATAACTTTTTAACTGGTGTCCCTGGGGATTGTTTTTACCACAGCCATAGCAGTGTGACAAATCATCCGGATAGGCGTCTTGAAAGGCTATTTGACTCATGTACTGCTCCTTATCTGTCTACGCCAACTCGCGTATATCTTCGATGACTTTACCGTCATCAGGTAACGTTCTGGCACTAACCAACTGTACCTTTCCATTGAGTTTCGTGATATTTTTCAAACTCGTGGCAATAAGTGCTAGCAACTCACTGGCGTGATCTTCAACCTCAATTTCACTGTCAACTTCGCAAAGTAGCAGCATCTGGTCCTGTTGCTGCTGGCGGCTTACTACCAGCCTGACTTTACTGACAGCGCTGTGCTGCAAGCGTACTTTCTCAACTTGTTGTGGATGCACAAACATGCCTTTAACTTTGGTGGTTTGATCGGCGCGGCCCATCCAGCCTTTGATGCGCATGTTGGTTCTACCGCACTGACTCTGCCCCTCAAGCAGCGCTGAAAGATCTCCGGTGGCGAAACGCAATAGTGGATAATCGCGGTTAAAACTGGTCACTACTACTTCACCAACCTCACCTTTTGGAACCAGCTGATTAGTCCCCGGGCGCACTATCTCCACTATGATATCCTCGGCGACAATAAGCCCTTCATGGGGATCAGATTCGTAAGCGATCAGCCCCACATCTGCCGTGGCATAAGCTTGTAGCGCTAAAATCCCCGCCTGGGCAAACTGCTCGCGATGATGCGGCAGATAAGCTTCACCGGTCACCAGCGCCTTGCGAATACTAGAGATATCGCGGTTACTGGCAGTCGCTTTATCCAATAATATTTTTAAAAATGAAGGAGTGCCACAGTAGCCCTCTGGCCGTAAACCTTCTATTACATCCAGTTGCTGCTCGCTCTGTCCGGGACCGGCGGGAATAACCACACAACCGCAGGCGCGAGCGCCAGAATCGAGAATAAACCCACCGGGGGTCAAGTGATAAGAGAGACAGTTTTGTACTTTATCTGAGGCCCTAAAGCCCGCGGCATAAAAGGCACTGCCCAGACGCCACCAGTCATCAGTGGTGCTCTCCGGCTCATTAATCGGCCCGGGAGATTGAAACAGACGGCCAATTTTGGCTGAGTGCGCATCCAGGCCAGCCAGTGGCGCACGCTGCGTTTGTAGCTTAATTAAATCCGCTTTGCGGGTAACCGGCAGTGTTGCCAGCATCGCCCGAGAGTTTATCGCGCTGGCATCGATATCAGCCAGAGCTTCGCGGTAGTAGTCACACTGCGTTTTGGCGTACTTAATAAACTCTGCCAGAGCCGAGCACAGATATTGTTCGCGCTCACTGCTGTTCTGGGTTTCTCTACTGCTGAAAAATTGACTCATATGCCTCTTATGTCCTATAGGTTAACCCGATTATCGTTAAGTTCACGTTATCCCTCTTTTACAACCAACGCTTACGGCGCTTGTAAGACTTCAAATTTTTGAAACTCTTACGCTCTTCGTTGCCACCGCCCAAGTAGAATTCTTTGACATCTTCATTGTTCATCAGCGTCTTTGCAGCGCCATCGAGTACAATTTTACCGGACTCCATAATGTAGCCATAATCGGCCGCCCGCAGTGCATAGTTGGCATTTTGCTCTACCAGCAACATAGTGATGCCCTGGTCTTTATTGATCTTTTTTATTATGCCAAAGACTTCTTTTACCAGCAGCGGTGACAACCCCATTGAGGGTTCATCCAGGCAGATCATCTTAGGTCTGGCCATTAAGGCACGTCCTATTGCCAGCATTTGCTGCTCACCGCCTGACAAGTATCCAGCCAGACCGGTACGCTCTTTTAATCTCGGAAAATAGTGAAACACCATTTCGATGTCTGACTTTATATTGTTATCGTTACGGGTGTAGGCACCGAGTTTTAAGTTCTCAATCGAAGTCATGTCTTCGATGATACGCCGCCCCTCCATTACCTGGAAGATACCGGTGCGGACAATTTCATCGGCCATTTTTTTGTCGATGCGCTCGCCCATAAAATGAATATCACCGCGAGTCACTTCACCATCTTCGGTTCTCAACAGCCCTGATATGGCCTTAAGGGTGGTGGATTTCCCTGCACCGTTGGGCCCCAGCAAAGTAACTACCTCGCCTTCTGGTACTTCAAGGGACACTCCGCGCAACACTTGAATCACTTCATCATAAACCACTTCAATATTGTTGACGGTTAATAGCGGGGTTGCGCTCTGTGTTTTTACAGCGGTTTGTGACATAAATTCTCCGTTTTCCTTAGATCAAAGCTGCCGTTAAATCCAATCTGGAATTAACGGCAGTTTCTTTACACGCTCAATCATTGCGACTGCCTGACAATTGCGCAGCCGCATTTTCAATGGCTATTAATAACCTAACCAGTCATCGCGACGCGTCAATGTTACTGTGGTTACTTTATCGATCTTCACTTCACCACCGTTGAAGTTACCTTTGTAGATATTGACCTGGTTGATACCGCGATGATCTTCTGCGGTCCAGTTAGCGGCCAGACAAACACCTTCAAGACCCTTTGGTACCCAGTTGGATTGTGCGTACATGCCTTTTTTGACATTTTCACCGGTTATACCGCCGTTGGCATCCGCCCATTCCATCGCCTCTTTCATGAAGTACGTTGAGCAAACCCCACGCATGTAGTGATGTAAGCGTGATTTTTCACCGCTCTTATCTGACATTTTGGAAATTTCTCGCACTAAGTTCATCCCAGGAGCACTGTCATCCCAGAAAGGTGTCATCGCCGGGAAGATGTAATCCTTAATGCCCTCACCCGCTGCGGCAAAGGTCTTTCTATCGCCACCCCAAATGTTGGACATAAATTGAATATCTGTACCGACAGTGTTGCAAGATTTAACCAATGACAGTACTGAACCGCCTAAGTTGCCAATGTAGCCATAGTTAGAGCCAGAGCTTTTGATACTCAGACACTGGGCTTTGAAATCACCCGGCTTCATCGAAACAACCACAGGTGATTGCACATCAAACCCCAGCTCAGTTGCATATTCTGCACAGGCTTTCTTAGGTGCGTTCGGGAAAGGATGGTTTGCACCTATATGAGTGAACTTAGGCTTGCCCGCTGTGCCTTTAGCTTTCCAATCTTCAGCTGCCCACTGTACCAATCCACGACAGGCATCAGAATATGAAGCACCGTAGAAAAAGTTGTAGGGTGCAGGCTTTTTAGTGTTCGGATTCTTGCCGGTTGGATCGGTCAAATGACCCGAGTAAGATGCTGAAAAAACCGGAGTTTTGTCTTTGGCAACAAAAGAGATTAAGGCTTCAGTATCTGCGGTACCCCACCCCTGCATCACCACCATGTTCTTACGTGACTTCCACTTTTTATAAGCGGCAATCGCCTGTGGGACTTTGTAGGCGTAATCGATAGTCTCATATTCTAAGGTGGTGCCGTTGATGCCACCGTTAGCATTAATGTAAGCCAGAGAATCGCGGATACCGTTGGCGTACACTTTGCCGATAAAGGCAGTGGGTCCGGACATGTCGGCCAAGTGACCAACAAACACAGACTCAGCCGCGCTGGCACCAGTGCTAACACTGAGTACCGCTGTGGCCAGTAGTGTAGGTAACAATATTTTATGTTGTCTAGCTGCTTTCATAGTTGTTTTTTTCATCACAAGCTTCCTTCATAAAGAGTGGCGATTCGCCATTTTTTGTTGATTTAAGCCAGCGTTGCCACTGGCCGTATTTTTACTACTTATCTTTAACCTTCTGTGCTGACCGGTTCGCGCAATCAGTATGAGAAAGGGTAAAATTTCCAATAATTCTTAATCTGTGCCCAGCGGTGCGCTAGTCCTTCTGGCTCAAAAATCAAAAAGCCGATGATCACTAAGCCAATCGCCATTTCTTTGATATAGGCGAGCCCGTCAACCACCATAGGGACATTGCCCCAGTCAGTGTCTTTGAGCACAGACACACCACTCTCCAGTACTTCAGGTAAAAACACCATGAAGATCACCCCCATTAAGGTGCCTTTAACCGATCCCAAGCCTCCAATGATGATCATCGCCAGAAATTGAATCGATAGAAAGATGGTAAAACCTTCTGCGGAGACATAACCCAGATAGTGGGCGTATAGAGCACCGCCAATGCCTGCGTAAAACGAGGAGATGCCAAAAGATAACAACCGATATTTATTCAGTTTGATACCCATGATTTCCGCCGATAAATAGTGGTCTCGGATCGCCACAAAAGCGCGCCCATCACGACTGCGCAGTAAGTTACAGGCCCAGATAAACATTGTCACCAGGGCAAACAATGCCACATAGTAGAAACTCTGATCCGTATCAAAGGCAAAGCCAAACATAGTCAATGGCTCAGCAGCCGCTCCATATGAGCCACCGGAAAACCAGTCGGCCCGTGCAAAAAAGTCTTCGATAATAAACTGTGAGGCCAGTGTTGCTATCGCCAGATACAAGCCTTTAATGCGTGCTGCGGGCAATCCAAACATCATCCCTACCGCCATGGTCAAAAAGCCCGCCAGTGGTATGCTCAGAAACACCGGAATATGGAAACTGGTATTGAGCCACGCCGAGGCGAAGGCGCCAAAACCGAAGAAGGCGCCGTGGCCGAGAGATATCTGACCGGTATAGCCGACCAGAATATTCAACCCCAGTGCCGCGATCCCCAGGTAGGCGATCTGAATACACAAGGTTAATACGTAGCCATCGACGAACAATGGCGCTGTACATAGCACTAAGATTGCGATAATCGCCATCCGGCGAATGGTTTTAGTTTCAAATATTGTATTATCTTGTTTATAGCTGGTGCGGAAATCTCCGCAGGGGCGCAAGGCTAAACTAGACATGTGTCACTCCTAAAAATTATAAATACAGCCGCATTAAAATCAGACATGGCGCGGCTGTTACCTCAAATACGTTCTATGTCTTTAGTACCAAATAAGCCATAGGGCTTGAACCACAAGATAATCAGCAGTACATAGAAAGGTGCTATGTCATACATATTGCCTATTTGCAGATACTGGCTGTCGACAAATTCTGCGACATTTTCTAGCACTCCAATAATCACCCCGCCTACTATCGCTCCGATGATAGAGTCCAATCCGCCCAATATCACCGCCGGAAAGACTTTAATACCCATGATAGACAGTGAATCGGAAACGCCGTTTACCATTCCCAGCACGACCCCTGCAGTTGCAGAGACGGTAGCGGCAATTGCCCAGCTCATGGCAAAAACATTTTTCACCGATATACCTAAGCTCTGCGCTACTTGCT
>MABF01000322.1 GCA_002163025.1 'Osedax' symbiont bacterium Rs2_46_30_T18 | reverse complement strand
CGGCGCAGGCTAGAGGGTTGCCCATAAAAGTCGGGCCGTGCATAAAGCAACCGGCACCGCCATCAGAAATAGTGTTGGCTATCGCTGTGGTCGTCATAGTGGCAGCCAAGCTCATATAGCCGCCCGTTAGCGCTTTCCCCAGACAGAGTATATCCGGCGCAATAGCTGAGTGCTCACAGGCAAACATTTTACCTGTTCTGCCAAAGCCGGTCGCTATTTCATCGGCGATTAACAACACGTTGAATTCTTCGCAGAGTTTCTTTGCCTGCGCTAAGTACTCGGGGCTGTACATGCGCATTCCGCCCGCACCTTGCACAATAGGCTCTAAAATTAACGCCGCAATATGCCGATGGTTCTCGGACAGTATTTTAGCTAATTCACTGATATCTTCAGGATCCCACTGTTGGTCAAATTTAGTTTCTGGCCTAGGAGCAAAATAATGCTTGGCCAGTACGTCACTGAACATGTCGTGCATTCCGTTAATCGGATCGCAGACCGCCATGGCCGCAAATGTATCTCCGTGGTAGCCGTTTCGTATTGTCAACAAACGGTTTTTCTGTGTCTGTCCTTTGGAAATCCAGTATTGAAAGGCCATTTTAATGGCAACTTCAACGGCCACAGATCCGGAGTCTGCCAAAAATACTTTGTCTAAGCCCTCAGGGGTTATGGCGGTTAATTTCTTAGCCAGTTCTATAGCGGGTTCGTGCGTTAAGCCACCAAACATCACATGCGACATAGTGTCTATTTGTTGATGAGCGGCACTGTTGAGTGCTGGATGACCGTAGCCATGGATACTAGACCACCAGGATGACATGCCATCAATTAACTTTTCGCCGCTACTTAAATGCAGATAAACACCTTCAGTCGATGCGACGGGGAGGCAGGGCGTCGGGTGTGTCATGCTGGTGTAGGGGTGCCAAATATTCTCGCGGTCAAATTGCAATTGTTCTGGAGTCATGTTTTATCCTTTGTGCTGCTGAGAAAAAGGGTTGCTAAGGGAGCATACGGTCAAGTCCAATACGCCCTGAAGGGCGGGTTTAAAAACGGTTAACTACTTTGTCATTCAGCCTGGAAAGGGCTCGTCATCGCGCTGTGCTGCCTTTCAAGTATCAGTGTGCCCCTACTTATGGGTATTAGCCGTTTTTAAGCCCGCAGAGAAGATATTGGACTTAATCGCATGCTCCTAGTCGCTTGATAAATTTTCTATGCTCAATACGTCAATTCTTTCAGTGCTGATTTGCCAGCGAATATTCAAGTTGTATAGGGATAGCCCATATATTCTTTGCTGGTCTTTTTGGTAGGCAGGTCTCGGGTCACAGCGTAACACTTGCTCAATTTCTACCCTTAAATTTTCTGCACCGGATAATAATATCTGCTCGCACACCTGCAGGGCCTGAGAGCTAAAAAAGATCGGTTGGCTCAGTAGCGAAATAGATCCGGCCAATTGATTGCTGGCATCGGTCAATTTGTCGGCATAGGGGATATAAGGTTTGATGTCGATGACGGGAGTGCCGTCGAGTAAATCAGCCGCTAATACATCAATAATCAATGATCCAGGCTGTTTGCGTATGCCAGTTAGCTTGACCGCAGACATGCCTATTGGGTTTGGTCGAAAAGGCGATCGGCTGGCAAATACACCGATCTTTTTATTGCCTCCCAGGCGTGGAGGTCGCACTTTTGCGCTCCAGTCTTTTTTGTAGCAGGCGCTAAAAACGAATAATATCCAAATGTGTGATGACAGTGATAGTTGATCGACGATATCGTCGCTAGCGTATTCAGGTTCCAGCACGATTGAAGATTTAATCTCTGGAGTAAGTCCGGGTTGGCGGGGGATCCCAAATTTTTGTCGAAAAGGGGATTTGACCACGCCAATAGTTTTAAAAGAGAAGCTGGAGTGCGTTTGCGTCATGCCTGAACCTTATTCTGGAGATAAACGCTGGCAGTGTACGCAGATTATAAGTTGGGCACAATTGGTATGATATGGGTTTTAGTTGGCATTGCTGTGCGCTTGATTGAGGGTTTTACACTGGAGTTCTGGCCACAATCCAGACGTCCACTCGCTCTACTCCTGATTTGATCAGGGCTTTGGCTATTTCATTGGCGGTTGCTCCTGTGGTCATAACATCATCGATGATTGCTATATGCCGATAATGGTGCTCCCCAATATCAAAAGCCCCGCTGAGGTTGGTTTTACGCGCTTTGGCACTGAGCTTGGCTTGAGCGGGAGTGTCGCGGTTTTTGCTGACTGTCGTTCGGTCCAGTTTGATCTGCAAATGCCGACTCAGTTCCAGGGCTAGTTGCTCAGCTTGATTATATCCTCGCAGCAGTAACTTTGACTTAGCTATTGGTACCGGAATTAAGGCTTGTGCCAGGAGCTGCTGCGAATCCAGGCGTTTGGCTATGCATTGGGAGAGCCACTTAAAGTGATAGCGCTGTTGTTGCTGTTTGATTTTAGGCATTAGCAGGTCGATAGGGAACTGATAGCTAAAAAGTGCCGTGGTTTGAGAAAAATGGGGAGGTTTTTTTAAGCAGAGCCGGCACAGTTGCTCATGGCCACTGCTTGGTAGCGGCAGGGCACAGCGAAAACACGGTTTTGTCAGCCAGGGGAGATCTGCAAAGCAACCCGCGCAGAGGTGTCCGCCAGCGTGGCCAGGCAGATCGCAAAAAACGCAGTGCTGGGTGATAAGTGAACAGTTGTTTATAAAATCCATAGCCATAAGTTGACAGTTCCTCATGGGTGATTATCATATGTCAGATAATTTAGATTAACCGTTTTTCGCTATTGTTGGGAGTACCTTGTAGATGCATCAAGATGGACAGCTACGTCACGATTGGACTAAAAACCAGGTTCAGGAATTATTTGAACTACCATTCAATGACTTACTATTCAAAGCACATACTATTCACCGGCAAAATTTTGACCCTAACCAGGTTCAGGTGAGTACTTTGTTGTCGATAAAAACAGGTGCCTGTCCAGAGGATTGCAAATATTGCCCGCAGAGCGCCCGTTATAATACTGGACTTGAGCGCGAGCGTTTGATGGAAGTAGAGGCCGTTGTGGCTAAAGCGCAGCAAGCCAAGGCGTCGGGCTCTACCCGGTTTTGTATGGGGGCGGCCTGGAAGCATCCTCATGAGCGCGATATGCCCTATGTTCTTGAAATGGTAAAGAGGGTCAAAGAGATCGGCCTTGAGACTTGTATGACCTTAGGTATGTTGGATGAAGATAAATCTGACAGACTGGCTGATGCCGGGTTAGATTACTATAATCATAATCTGGATACCTCACCTGAATTCTACAGCAAAATAATCACTACCAGAACTTATCAAGATCGACTGGATACTCTGCACAACGTGCGCGAGTCAGGCATGAAAGTGTGTAGCGGTGGGATCTTAGGGATGGGAGAGACGGCGGGTGATCGCATCGGCTTATTGATGCAGCTGGCGAATATGCCAACCCAACCAGAAAGTGTTCCTATCAATATGTTGGTCAAAGTTGCCGGGACTCCGATGGAGAATGTCGAAGATTTAGATCATCTTATTTTTATACGCACTATTGCCGTCGCCAGAATTATGATGCCAAAGTCTCATGTGCGGCTATCGGCCGGAAGGCAGGCAATGTCTGATGAAATGCAGGCGATGACTTTTTTTGCCGGCGCTAATTCTATCTTCTATGGTGAGTGTTTACTTACTACCCCGAACCCGGAAACCAATAAAGATTTACTTCTATTTAAACGCTTGGGAATCAACCCTGAACAGGGGATTGCAGACGATGATGAAACTCAGTCGGCGCTGTTATTAAAAAACATTCAGGCAGAGCAAGATAGTTCCCATTTCTATCAGGCATAGTCTTAGTCATCAGCTTTAGTCCAATTGCAGTGCGCTCAACACACCGGGCGGTCTGCATCTGCCTTTGGCTAAATTAGTGAAAGGTGGCTGCCTATGTCATTTGATAATTTACAACAAATCTTAGACCAGCGAAAACAGCGCTCTCTGTATCGGCGTCGGGAAATACTGCAGAGCCCGCAGAGCCCGAAAATTATTGTCGCTGGCAAAACCTTGCTCAATTTCAGCTCAAATGATTATTTGGGCCTGGCCAATCATCCCCGGGTGGTGGAAAGTTTTAAATTGGCTGCTGATGAATATGGAGTCGGTGGAGGCGCTTCTCATTTGGTGAATGGTCACAGTCACCATCACCATGAGTTAGAGTTAGAGTTGGCAGAATTTTGTAATCGCTCCAGAGCGCTGCTTTTTTGCAGTGGTTACATGGCTAATGTCGGGGTAATCAATGCTCTTTTAGGTAAAACTGATGCGGTTTTTCAAGATAAGCTCAATCATGCATCACTGCTCGATGGCGGATTATTATCTGGCGCTAAGTTCCAGCGCTATCTGCATAACGATGTCGATAGCCTGGAGAAGAAATTAGTGCGCTCCACTGCCAACCGTAAATTGGTAGTAACAGATGCAGTGTTTAGTATGGACGGCAATATAGCAAATTTACCCGCTTTAGCCGACAAAGCACTGCAGCACAATGCCTGGTTGATGATAGATGACGCGCACGGCATTGGCGTTCTGGGAGAAACTGGGGCGGGGTGCAGTGAGTTGTACAAGCTCAGTGAGCAGCAAGTGCCAGTGTTGATGGGTACATTGGGGAAGGCCTTTGGTACATCGGGAGCTTTTGTTGCTGGCAGCGATGCTTTAATAGAAACATTGATCCAATTTTCTCGTACTTATATCTATACCACCAGTATGCCACCGGCTGTTGCAGCAGCCTCGCGCACTAGTTTAAAACTGATTCAAAAAGAGAGTTGGCGCAGAGAACACTTGCAGCTGTTGATCTCCCGGTTTAAAAGCGGTTGTGAGCAGCTTGGCTTAGTGTTGCTACCTTCTGATACGGCTATTCAGCCGATAATGATAGGGGCAGAGCATACTGCTGTCGCTATCAGTGAAAAGCTATCGAGTTTGGGGGTGCAAGTTAAAGCGATCCGCACACCAACGGTTCCGCTAAACCAGGCGAGGCTTAGAGTCACTTTTAGTGCCGCCCATAGCCTCGATGATTTACAACAGCTGTTGGCGGCTTTAGCCACAGTGGTAAAAGAGATTAAATTTGAATATCCATATTAAAAAAACTCAATCTGCTAAGCCTGACTTGGTGTTGCTGCACGGCTGGGGAACCAGTAGTGATATCTGGCAGCCCTGGCTACCATTTCTGACTGAGCATTACTCAATTACTTGTATTGATCTACCGGGGCTGGGGTTATCCACAGTCTCTGACTCTGAAAATTATTCACTGCAGTCGGTAGTATCGGCTCTGGCAGATAAAGTGCCAGATAATAGTATCTTGTTGGGTTGGTCTCTTGGTGGAATGTTGGCTATCGCACTGGCCCAGAAATTACAGCTGCGGATAAAAGCTTTGGTCACCATCGCTTGCAATCCCTGTTTTGTACAAAGAGATGATTGGACCGAGGCAATGTCGGCGGATGATTTTGCAGCTTTTGAAGCTAATCTGCTCCGGCAACCAGAAAAAACCTTGTCGAGATTTTTTCTGTTACAAGTCCAAAATGGTAGCCAGCAAAAAGCTGTGTTAAATCATTTGCGGGCTGTGGATAAGAATATTGAACACCAGCAGCTGTGTGCCAGTTTGCAATTGTTAAAACATGATCTAAGGCAATCGCTAGGGCAGCTTGGCGTGCCATCTCTGCATTTTTACGCTGAAATGGATCAGTTAGTTCCTCGGAAGGTGCGACATTTGATTGGCGCAATGGGAATAAACATTACTGGCCTGGAAATTCCTGAAGCTGGGCATTTGCCTTTTATTTCTGACCCGCAATGGCTGGCGGATGAATTGGTTGGATTTACCCAGCGCATTGATGCAGGTCGCTATTAGATGGCTGCGATAATTGACAAAATCAGAGTTGCAGATTCTTTTAGCAAGGCAGCGGGCACTTATGATAAAGCGGCGGCGCTGCAACAAGATGTTGGCGAGCAGTTGTTGGAATGGCTAGATCCATCTATTTGTGCAACAGGAAGAATATTAGATTTAGGTTGTGGTACCGGTTATTTTTCGAGGCATCTCACCGATATCTATCCGCACAGGGATTTAATTTGCCTGGATATTGCACAGGGAATGCTGCAACATGCCCGAAGCACCAGGGGGTTGTCAGGTGCGCATTGGCTGTGTGCCGATGCAGAGGCGTTGCCTCTCGCAGAAAACAGCGTTGCACAGTTGTATTCAAGTTTAGCTATTCAATGGTGTTCTAGTCTTACGCAACTTTTTAAAGAGTTAGCCCGAGTGCTTAACAGTGGCGGCAGCGCGGTGATTTCGAGTCTTGGGCCGAGCAGTTTGTTTGAATTGCGAGAGTCTTGGGCCGATGTCGATCAAAATGTACATGTGAACAAATTTGTCGCGCTGGAAGAAGTGCTTGCAGCCCTGCCAGTAAATTTGCAAGTAGAGAGGCAGCGCCGTGAAATTAGAGTGCTCGAGTATAATAAGTTATCGGAAATAACCTCGGAGCTTAAAAACATCGGTGCGCATAATATGAATGTTGGAGAGAACAAAGGTCTCACCGGCAGGGCAAGGGTGGGCAAGTTTAAATCCAACTATGAGAGTTTTCGTCAGAAAAATGGCAAATTGCCAGCTACTTACGAAGTTTACTATTTACTGTTGAGAAAAAAGTGACAATTTAGTCCTTGAACTGGGAAATGAAAATGGCCAAGCACAAGTTTTTTATCGCCGGAACGGATACCGATGTAGGTAAAACTTTTATTTCGCAAGCTTTGTTAGAGGTTGCTAAGCAGCGAGAAATGAGCTGCTTCGGCTTAAAGCCAATTGCCGCGGGGAGCGTGATGACCGAGGAGGGGCTACGCAACGAAGATGCCCTGAAATTAATGCAGTCGTCATCGGTGAAGTTAACTTATCAGCAAGTCAACCCGATAGCGCTGGAGCGGGCAATAGCACCACATATTGCGGCGAAAGCGGAGGGCAAGACTCTGGACCTGCAGAGAATCAGTGGTTTTTGTCGTGGAGCTATGATGAATAGAGCTGACTTTGTCTTGGTAGAGGGGGCGGGCGGCTGGCGGGTGCCATTAAACAATCGCGAGACTTTGGCGGAGCTTCCCAAGGCACTGTCCCTGCCGGTAATCTTAGTCGTTGGAGTCAAGTTGGGGTGTATCAGTCACGCTCTCTTGACAGTAGAGGCCATCAATAGAGATGGGCTTACTTTAGCAGGCTGGGTAGCCAACCATATAGATCCAGAAATGGAGGCCAGTGAGGAGAGTGTGGCCACCTTGCAAAGTGCGATCAATGCCCCTCTGTTAGGTGTTGTCCCGTATCTGCTTGACAAAACTCCAATAGCGGCAAGTAGATACCTGCAGTTACAGCAAATACTTTAGGACTTTTTGCTAAATATTTGAATTGAGTAATAAATGAGCTATAATGGTTTGTGCTAAGTATTTTTTAATTTACGATTTTATGGGGTTTCTTTAAGTTGCTCCTGAAAAATATTTTAAATATATGAATTAAATACTTTTTATAAATGGATATAGTGATGAATATAACCAATGCATTGCAGACAGGCCTTATCGGTTTAAACCGAGGTCTGGATAACAATCCAAGAGCCGCAGGTGATTTTCATGGCTCTGGTAGTGCCCCCGTTCCAGAGACAGCGTCAGGTGCAGATTTAGACGATGCTGTAGATGAGACAACCTTAGATCCCGTTACTGATGCTGCATCCACAAAAGTTGTAACCAATGCTACAGAGATCAATGCCAGTGTGGCATTGGGGGCCAACGTAGATGTTGTTGTTTAGTCTAAGTTTGGTGTGAGGTACGTATATGGAACTGCAAAGTCCAATTCTTAATTTTTCCGCCAATAGCCCTCTTTCTATTGCTGACGAAACTGTGCAGCTATCCGCTGCGAAAAATTCTTCAGCTCAGGTATTAGAATCAGAGCAGCGCAGCCTTGAGCACTCTAAAAATCAGCCGCAAGCTGCACGCGAGTCGACGTCTGTGGTGTCTAAGCTGGTAGCTGGAGCAGAAGATGCTGTTGCTGTTTATGGGCAGCTGGTGTCCGGTTCTTCAGCCGATGTCAGCACAAAGCCAGCGAATGATAGTCTCAAAGACGTCGCATCGATACGTGCTGAGCAAACTAATACAGCGTCCGGTAAACTGTCCGCAGAGATCGATTTTGAGCGGGCTGAATTAAAAATAATACAGCAGTTGGCAAGTAGAGACCGAGAGGTAAAAACTCATGAGCAGACCCATGCTGCCATAGCTGGTCCCCATGCAGGTTCTCCCTCGTATTCCTATACTAACGGGCCAGACGGGCGTTTATATGCCACTACTGGCCAGGTGTCTATAGATACATCACCCGTAGAGAATGACCCCAGGGCTACACTTGAGAAGGCGCAAGTTATAATCAGAGCGGCATTGTCAGTGTCAGATCCCTCCCCTGCTGATCGACAGGTGGCGTCTGAGGCCAAATCAATCGCCCTTAAGGCTCTTTCTGAGCTTAGCGAGGATAGAGTGCAACAGGATGATGTCAAAGAAATTGTGCGTGATACTCAAATACAGGCTGAGCAGAAGAAGTTGGAGCGGGAAGAGTTTTTGGCTGAGGCTGAGTTAAAGCAGGCCAAGCAAGATCGAAATGACGCGCTAGCAGAAACGCGTAAGCGCAGTGCCGATGCATCTATTGAAGTATTAAAAGAATACAATTCGCAAATTCATGAAATACAAGAAACCTTGCGCAGGCTCAATATACAGCTGGTGGACACAGGTGTTTTTGTTAAGTCTTTCCCGGAAGGTTTTGTTATAGATCAAAACGTTTAGTTCCTCTCTATTTTGTTTTTAATCCTTTGCTACCAAGCGCCTGTGTTTAAATATAGGCTATTTTTTTTCCTCTGAATTGGTTTTGTTTTGCTCTTTTGGGCTTCCGTATTTTTGCGTGATATAAAAAACTAAAACAGCAATGCTCAAGCCAATAGGCAGAAATACCATGCCCGGTAGTTCAAAAGTACCAATCCCGTAGATGGCTAGTATCGCCAAGACGGGGAACACTTTAGTGATAAAAAAATTCTTTTGCATTTTATTTCGCTTTATTGTTGGCTAAATATTTCATAATTATAGCGCTGAAAACTTTGGGTTTTTCTGCATGTGGCCAGTGCCCGGCCCCCTCTATCATCTTAAAAGTGGGGTTGCTAAACAGGGCTTTGATGGGAGCTTGATGTTGTCGCAAAATATACTCGGAATTCTTTCCCTTGATAAATAAAGTGGCACCGTCGAAGGGTGTTCCGATAGGGGCTAAGCTTAGGTTTTGGTAAGCCTGTCGCAGAATTTGTAAGTTGAATCGCCAGCTAAATGCCTTGTCAGAGTTGCGGTACAAGTTTTTCAGCAGAAAAGCTCTGATTCCAGAGTCTTGGACATAGGGCTGAAGTTGTGTGTCAGCTGCAGATCTAGAGCGCAGCGATGCCAGTTCGATACTGAATAACCCGTTAAAAATTTCTTGGTGGTGGGCGCTGTAGCTTACAGGCGCAATATCGACAACAATTAACTGGCCTACTCTTTCTGGGTAGTTTAAGGCGAGTTGCATTGCCACTTTTCCACCCATTGAATGACCGATAATCGCACAGCGACTAAAGGACAAGTGATCCATTAGTTCGATCACATCTGCAGCCATCAGGGGATAGTCCATCACTTGCGAGTGTGGGCTGCGGCCATGGTTACGCAAGTCGGCACTGATGACAGTGTAGTGCTGGCTCAGTGCTGTTACCTGCGAGCCCCAGTTCTCTAATGTACCGAACAGACCATGCAAAATAATAAGCGGAGGTCCTTCGCCGCTTATTTGATAATGTAGCTTCATCTTTATTTTCTAGCTTATACGATAGCTAGCAATTCAACATCGAACACTAAAGTTGCGCAGGCTGGGATTGAACCAGGTGAGCCGTTAGTGCCGTAAGCTAAGCCGTAGGGAATAGATAATTTCCATTTGGCGCCGATGTTCATTAACTGTAACGCTTCAGTCCAGCCGGCAATGACGCCGCTAACTGGGAATTCGGCTGGCTGGCCGCGATCATAAGAACTGTCAAAGGTTTTTCCGTCAATGAAAGTGCCGTGGTAGTGGCAGCGAACAGTGGATTCTTTGGTTGCTTTTTCGGCTGCGGCATCGCCGAGTTCAATGATTTGGTATTGCAGGCCTGACTCTAAAGTTACAACACCTTCTAATTGGGCATTTTTCTCTAAAAATGCAGTGCCTTCAGCGCTGGCTGCTTTTTCTTGTTCGGCTTGTGCTTTCTTCATGATTTCGTTGAGCTTATTGAAAGCGTCTTGAATTTTTTCTACTTCAATACGCAGATCTTGACCTGTATAAGAGTCTTCAATACCAAGGGACAGTACATTAAAGTCAATTCCGTCAAAGCCATTTTGTGCTAGTTGATCACCCATTTGACGGCCGATTCCATAACTTGCACATTGTTCCATACTTTCAATTTTTATATCAGACATTGTATATCGCATCTATTTTGTGAATTAAAATCGAAGGCTATCACAGAATGAGTAAAGGCTCTAGCTTGGCTGGGATCTTCTGCTAACATTCCAAGCAATGTTAGAAAGCCTTCATATGCATATTCAGTGTCGCAGTACATGAGGGGGTTGTCCTTTGCTATTCGTTTGCACTACAGCGACTCCCACTTATTCAGTGTTCTTCGCGCAAGTTTTGATTGAAGAAACTACGCTGCTAAACTCGCCGCTGTGTAATCTGCTGGTGATTTTCTGTCCTATTTGCAGTTGCTCTGAATCAGTAATTATCTCGCCAGTGGCGCTCTGCGCTATGCTGTAGCCTCGCTCTAAGGTCGAAAGTGGGCTGACACTATGCAGCATAGCAGCGGCGTTTTGAAGCGCTTGGCGCCTGTCGCGATTGGTTTGTTCTATAAGCTGAGCAATGCGCTGCTTTAATTGGCTCACATAAGTGTTTTTATGTTGTATTAAAAGCTGGGGGCTTTGGTTGCTTATTCGCTGCTCCAACAAAGCAATAGATTGTTGGTGATTATTGAGGGTGCTCGCGGTAGGTTTTGATAGGCGGTTTTTTAACGCCAATAACTGCAAATTTTGTAGGTCAAGGCGCTGCTGTGGTGATCGCATTCTCGCCTTGAGCGCCTGGTTAGCTTTTCTTCGCTGCTGTATTTGATTGCGAACTTGGTTTAATAGTCGCTGTTGCAGTTGATCGATTTGAATACGTAAGCCATCTTGGTCAGGGCTGATTAACTCAGCTGCCGCCGAGGGAGTGGCAGCCCTGCAATCAGCAACTAAGTCTGAGATAGAGAAATCAACCTCGTGACCGACAGCGCTGATAATAGGAATAGTACAGGCAAAAATGGCTCTGGCCAGTAGCTCTTCATTGAAAGGCCACAAATCTTCTAAGGAGCCGCCGCCGCGAGTAATGATCAATACATCGCACTGTTGCTGTTGTTCGGCCAGGGCGATTGCTTGAATCAGTCCATTTGCCGCATCAGCGCCTTGCACCTGGCTGGGATAAATAGTAACAGGCAGGGCCGGAAAACGTCTTTTTAAAACGCTTAATACGTCGTGAATGGCTGCACCGCTGGGAGAGGTAATGACTCCGAGATGCTTGGCGAGTTTCGGAGTCGCTTTTTTATTGCTGCTCTCAAATAACCCCTCTTTGAGTAACTTGGCTTTTAATTGCTCAAAAGCCAGTTGTAATCGTCCTGAACCCGCTTCCTGCATTCTTTCGCATATAAGCTGATAGTCACCGCGGCCCTCGTACAAGCTGACTTTGGCTTGAACTGTGATTTGGTCGCCTTCTTTGGGTTGAAATTGCACATGTCGATTACTGCCTTTAAACATGGCGCAGCGGATCTGAGCTTTGGCGTCTTTTAATGTAAAGTACCAATGCCCGGAGCTCGGTCTGGCGAAATTTGATAGCTCGCCTTGTACCTGTATGCTTAGAAATGAGTTTTCTAGCATTGATTTGACTTGGCGGTTGAGCTCTGTGACCGATATAGAGCTAGTGTCAGCTGCAATGTTTCTATTGTAGCCAGATCTTGATTGGGGTGTGGATCGCATCTTGTTAAATGTATTCATCAGCTTATATTAAACTATAGTGTAGCATTGAGTAATAGAAATTTAGCATTTGAAAATAAGATAAGAGCCATCTGATTACGATTGTCTAAAGGTCGTCTTTTAGGTATAATGCAGCGCTTATTTTTAACTGTTCATTTTTTTCCTAGCGGGATTGTTAATTATGTTGCGAATCGCTGAAGAGGCTCTGACCTTTGATGATGTCTTACTAATACCTGGTTATTCAGAGGTATTACCTAAAGACGTGTCCCTTGTTTCACGTCTAACTAAAGAAATTTCCATTAACATTCCTCTCGCCTCTGCTGCGATGGATACCGTCACCGAATCGCGGTTGGCTATCGCCATGGCGCAAGAAGGTGGTATAGGTATAGTTCATAAGAACTTAACGCCCAAAGAGCAAGCCCAAGAAGTTGAAAAAGTAAAAAAATACGAAGCTGGTGTTGTTAAAGATCCTATTACTTGTCATTCCAAAATGACCGTAGGGGAGCTCAGGGCAATGGCAGATGCCGTAGGTTTCTCAGGTTTTCCTGTAGTAGACAATAATTTACTGGTCGGTATTGTGACTAGTCGTGATATGCGTTTTGAAAACTATCTGGATGCTACAGTCGCTTCGATTATGACGCCTAAAGAAGAATTGGTGACGGTTGTTGAAGGGGTTGATCAGGAAAAAGTTCGTAACTTATTACGTAAACATCGTATAGAAAAGATCTTAGTGGTTGATGATAGCTTCAGCCTGAAAGGTATGATGACCGTTAAAGACATGTACAAAGCGCAGGCGTTTCCAAATGCAGCCAAAGACAGTCAGGGGCGTTTGTTAGTCGGTGCCGCTGTTGGTACTGGTCCCGAAACACCTGAGCGGGTTGAGTTGTTAGTTGCAGCAGGTGTTGATGTTATTATCGTCGACACTGCCCACGGACATTCAAAAGGTGTTATTGACAGAGTAGCCTGGATTAAAAATAACTTTCCACAAGTGCAAGTTATAGGCGGGAACATTGCCACAGCTGAAGCTGCTATTGCCCTGGCAGATGCTGGAGCTGACGGAGTTAAGGTTGGTATTGGCCCGGGGTCAATTTGCACCACACGTATTGTTTCTGGTATAGGTGTTCCACAAATTTCTGCGGTTGCCAATGTTGCAGCGGCGCTAAAAGATCGTGGCATACCGCTAATTGCCGATGGTGGCATTCGCTTCTCTGGCGACATAGCCAAGGCGATAGCCGCTGGGGCCTCTGCAGTGATGGTGGGCTCTATGTTAGCGGGTACTGATGAGGCACCAGGTGAAGTAGAGTTGTTCCAGGGTCGAGCCTACAAATCCTATCGTGGCATGGGCTCTATTGGCGCCATGGCGCAGAGTTCTGGCTCTTCGGATCGCTATTTTCAGGATGCCTCAGAAGGTGCTGAAAAACTGGTCCCTGAGGGGATTGAAGGTCGAGTTGCCTGCAAGGGGACTATGAAAGGGGTCGTCCATCAGTTAATGGGCGGTCTTCGTGCCTCTATGGGGTATACAGGTAGTGCAGATATTGAAAAGATGCGTACTGTTCCGAGCTTTGTGCGTATTACCAGCGCCGGCATGAACGAAAGTCACGTGCACGATGTCAGTATCACTAAAGAAGCACCTAATTATCGTATTTAAAAATAGTTATTCGTCAAGAGTGGGGCGCTGATAAGTGCCCCGCTTTTTTTTTTGGCACAAGCTAAATAGCCGACGATGGAGTTAAAGATATGAGCGCAGATATACATTCCCAAAGAGTTTTAATTTTAGATTTTGGATCCCAATACACACAGCTGATTGCCCGAAGAGTGCGAGAAATTGGTGTGTATTGCGAAATATTTCCCTGGGATTGCCCCGAGGCGGATATCAAAGAATTCAATCCTAAAGGATTTATTCTGGCGGGCGGGCCTGAATCGGTGACAGAGGGAGAGTCACCAACAGCTGCGCAAATAGTCTTTGATTCTAAATTACCGGTATTGGGCATCTGCTATGGAATGCAGACCATGGCCACTCAGTTAGGGGGGCGGGTTGAGACTTCTTCGCATCGCGAATTTGGTTATGCAAAAGTGCGTCTGTCAGAAAGCAGTAGTCGATTGTTTGATGGGCTGGAAGATCAGCTGGCGAATAATGGGGCCTCACTGCTGGATGTATGGATGAGTCACGGTGACAAAGTAGTCGAGCTGCCGCAAGGGTTTAGCGTGATAGCCTCTACTGAGTCGGCTCCTATCGCAGCAATGTGTGATCCGCTGAAGAACTATTACGGGGTGCAGTTTCACCCTGAAGTCACTCACACTAAGCAAGGTGGAGCAATTTTACAGCGCTTTATCTTGGATATCTGTGAAACAGAAGCGCTTTGGACATCGGCAAATATTGTATCAGATCAAATTGATAGGGTGCGCAGCCAGGTTGGCAACAAGAAAGTTCTGTTAGGGTTGTCAGGTGGTGTTGATTCCTCTGTAGTAGCGGCTCTATTGCACAAGGCAATCGGCGATCAGCTAACTTGTGTCTTTGTCGACAACGGCCTGTTGCGCAAGCAAGAGGGCGATCAGGTGATGAAAATGTTCGCTGATAACATGGGTGTGAAAGTTATTCGCGCCGATGCTCGCGAGTTGTTTTTAGGTCGTTTGGTGGGTGTCAGTGATCCTGAGAAGAAGCGTAAAGTGATAGGCAACACTTTCATTGAAGTATTTGACCAGGAAGCGTTGAAACTTAAAAATGTGGATTTCTTAGCACAGGGGACGATTTACCCGGATGTGATTGAATCTGCAGCCGCCAAAACGGGTAAAGCACATGTTATTAAATCTCACCACAATGTGGGTGGCTTACCTGATGATATGGCCTTTGAGTTAGTAGAGCCACTGCGTGAATTATTTAAAGATGAAGTGCGAAAATTAGGTCTTGAACTAGGGTTACCGGAAACGATGGTTTATCGTCATCCCTTCCCGGGCCCAGGTTTAGGTGTGCGCATTTTAGGTGAAGTTAAAGAAGAATACGCCGATATTTTACGTTCAGCAGATGCCATTTTCATGGAGGAGCTGCACCGCTCGGGCTGGTATCAAAAGACCAGTCAAGCGTTTGCCGTATTTTTGCCGGTAAAATCTGTGGGTGTTGTAGGTGATGCAAGGCGTTATGAATACGTTATTGCGTTGCGCGCCGTGGAGACTATCGACTTCATGACTGCGCGTTGGGCGCATTTGCCATACGAACTGTTGGAAACGGTCTCCGGCCGGATTATCAATGAGATAGCGCATGTATCACGGGTTACTTATGATGTTTCAAGTAAGCCGCCAGCCACTATCGAGTGGGAATAATCGGCTATAGGAAGTAAATAGTTGATGTGCCCTGACTCACCCGAGTACTGGATGGAGCGGGCACTGGTGCTTGCCAATGCCAGTGCTGAGCGCAACGAGGTGCCTGTAGGAGCGGTAGTAGTATTGCAAGGTAAGGTAATCGGTAGCGGCAGCAATGGCCCTATTGGTAGCAACGACCCTACCGCGCATGCCGAAATTCAGGCCTTGCGTCAAGCGGCGCAAGTTGTGCAAAATTATCGTCTAGTGGGTGCTGATTTGTATGTGACACTAGAGCCCTGCGCAATGTGCGCAGGTGCAATAGTTCACAGTCGCATTAATAGAGTATATTTCGGCGCTCACGAGCCAAAATCTGGTGCAATCGAAAGTAATTTGCAGTTGTTTGGTCAAGCTTGTATGAATCATAAAGTGCAAGTGACGGCTGGGATAAGAGCAGATCAGTGTGCGGCCGTTATTTCTGAGTTTTTTGCCCGCCGGCGCCGCGAGAAAAAAGCACTTAAAAGAAAACTGCTGCAACCTTAGCCCGTCGAATATGCTTCTGGCTATAAAGTAGAAGGCGGTGTTGTGTCGGGATCTGCAGGTTTATTGCCCTTCTCCTCTGCGGGTAGTTGGTCACTGTCATTACCGCTCTCTTCTTTGAGCAATTGTTGTTGTTGTTCCCATTTTAAGATCTGCAGATAGCGTTTGATATTCTTGACATAGTTAACAGGTTCGTAGCCCCGGGCATAGCCGTGTTTGACGGTAGTGAAATATTTTTCTTTGGTTAGCAGTGGTAAAGTTTTATTCACATCCTCCCATAAATCGGGATTTAAGCCGGCCCGTTTCGCCAGGATTCTGGCATCTTCCAAATGACCGAAACCGGTGTTGTAACCCGCTAAAGCTAAATAGGTTCTGTCGGGATCTTGAATCCGTGTTGGGATTTTATTTTTTACTATGATCAGATACTTTGCGCCGCCGATAATACTTTGTCGTGGATCAATTCTGTCCGTAACTTGTACCTCTTTAGCGGCGGCTTTTGTTAGCATCATGATACCTTTCACCCCAGTGGGGGATACTGCTTTTTCGTTCCAATGAGATTCCTGATAGGCGATAGCGGCTAGCAGCAACCAGTCGATACCCGTCTCTTGGGAGGCCTGTTTAAAAAAGGGTTCCAGTTTTGGCAGCCGATTTTTAAAATCTTTCTTAAAAGTTAAAGTGTCAAATAAGTTGAGCGGATTGTTATTTTGATAATATTTCGCTTCTAAAGTCTTTATCAGCTCTATTGTTGACTCGCTAGAGAGGAAGTTATTAACGGCATTGATTAGAGAGTCATCAGTCTTATTAGCTAGCAACCAGTGAATGTTTTGTGCTTTATGTAGTTCAAAAGCCACTTTGAGGCCGGGGAAGTAAGGGCCTGTGGACTGGAATTCAATCGCGCTGATAACTGCAATATCCATGTCTTTATCCAGCACTTTTTGCAGCATATCATAAGTCGTCTGGGTCTCGGCTAGGGACCAGCTTAGCTCGGGGTAGTTCAGTTTTTCAATCTCCAGCTGCTGGTTTTGCAGTGAGTTGGCACTGACCAATAGCTTACGACCGACGATGTCTGCAAGCTCGGTGGGGGCTTTTATGCCTTGAGTTACTCGATAAACAACCACCGATTGCTGCTTTGTATAGCTGGTGCTGGGTCGCTGCTGGGGGAGGTTGTTAGTGATAATAGCGCGCCCGGCGATACTGATATGACTGTCGCGGTTTTTTAAGTCAGTGGATAATTGCTGCAGGTTTTGTCTGAGGGAAAATTCAATATTAACCCCCAAGTGTTTGGCAAATGCGCTGGCTAACTCGTATTCAAAGCCAGTTGCAACGCTGTTTTTGAGGTAGTAAGTATCTGCTGAATTGGTGATGCTCACTTTAACCAGGTTGGCACTTAGGATCGCATTGAGCTGGCTGGTTTTTTCTGTTTGTACTTTAGTTACCAGATAACCCAGTAGAGAAATGCTGACTAAAAATACTAAAAAGTAAAATGCACGTGTTTTTCGACTCATAATCAAGTTTTACTAGTACTCTAATGGTTGCGTCTAAGGTAAAATACTGGGCAAAATTTCGCCCTTTGTTTTGCCCATGAGGTTCAATCTGATAATGCTTATTTTGCGTGGTGCCCCCGCCCTTTCCAACTTCCGTCAACAAAAGCTACTAGCGACCTTGCAACAGCAAGTTCCCGCTGTTAGTGGGATATATGCTGAGTTTGTCCATTTGCTACAGTTACACGAAACGCTGTGCGATGCAGACCTTGTAAAGCTGGAAACTATACTACAGTACGGACCGAATGTAGCAAAAGAAGATCCAGTGGGTCAAATGTTGTTTGTCACACCCAGGCTCGGCACTATCTCTCCCTGGTCGAGTAAAGCGACTGATATCGCTAAAAACTGTGGTTTGAATCAAGTTGCTCGCCTGGAGCGAGGAACAGCTTTTTATCTGCAATCAAGTACCCCGTTGAGCGCTGAGCAGCTATTAATAGTTGAGCAGCTAGTCCACGATAGAATGGTTGAACAAGTGTTCCCTGAGATAGAATTGGCACAGCAATTGTTCGCTCAGGCTGAGCCTGCAGCTATGCTCAGGATTGACATCCTCGGGCGCGGCAGGGAGGCGCTGGTTGAAGCGAATACAGATTTAGGTCTGGCCTTGGCCGACGATGAAATTGATTATCTGGTTGAAGGGTTTATGGGTTTAAACCGCAACCCCTCCGATGTCGAGCTAATGATGTTTGCCCAGGCAAACTCTGAACACTGCCGCCATAAAATTTTTAATGCCTCTTGGGATATCGATGGTGAAGCTCAGGAAAAATCACTTTTTTCGATGATTCGCAACACTAATGAATTAGGCGGCGAGAATGTATTGTCCGCTTACAAAGATAATGCTGCTGTGATTGTCGGCAGTGATGCGGCGCGGTTTTATCCCTCGCAGACCGGCCATAAATATAGCTATAACGATGAAGCTATTCAGATTCTGATCAAAGTAGAAACGCATAACCACCCAACTGCAATCGCACCATTTTCTGGTGCTGCTACAGGCTCCGGGGGTGAAATCCGCGATGAAGGCGCAACTGGTCGTGGCGGGAAGCCTAAAGCGGGGCTGACAGGTTTCTCTGTTTCGGATTTAAAAATCCCAGGTTTTGTACAACCTTGGGAGTCCCACTATGGCAAGCCATCGCGTATCGTCTCAGCCCTGGATATTATGATCGAAGGCCCTGTTGGTGGTGCTGCCTTTAACAACGAGTTTGGTCGCCCTGCATTAACTGGATATTTCCGTACTTTTGAGCAGAGTGTCAATGGCGCTGCAGGCGTGGAGGTGCGCGGCTACCATAAACCTATTATGATTGCCGGTGGCATGGGTAACATCCGTGCGGATCATGTGGATAAAGGGCAAATTGATGTGGGAGCCAAGCTGATATGTCTTGGTGGTCCGGCGATGTTAATAGGTCTGGGTGGCGGTGCCGCCTCTTCAATGGCCTCCGGTAGTTCTGCAGAGAGTTTAGATTTTGCCTCGGTACAGCGAGGCAATCCAGAGATGGAGCGACGCTGTCAAGAAGTGATAGACAGATGTTGGCAAATGGCTGAAAACAACCCGATTGCATTCATTCACGATGTGGGTGCCGGTGGCCTCTCCAACGCTTTTCCCGAGTTAGTTAAAGACGGTGGCTGTGGTGGCAATTTCGAGTTGCGCGATATTAACAACGACGAGCCTGGAATGTCCCCGCTGGGTGTTTGGAGTAACGAATCCCAGGAGCGCTACGTATTGGCGGTGCAGCCTGAGAATATGGCGTTGTTTGAGGAGTTATGTGTTAGAGAGCGATGCCCGTTCTCGGTGGTCGGTGAGGCGACCGCAGAGCATCATTTAACGTTAGGCGATCAGCATTTCGAAAACAAACCAGTCGATCTGCCGATGAATGTGCTTTTTGGCAAGGCACCTAAAATGCACCGCAGCGTGCAGCGCATAGAATATGCAGTAGATGCCTTTGACACGAGTTCAATCGAAATGGATGAAGCGGTTGTGCGAGTGCTTAATTTACCTGCGGTCGCCTCGAAATCATTTTTAATCACAATTGGTGATAGAACTATTACAGGTCAGGTGGCCAGAGACCAAATGGTCGGCCCCTGGCAGGTACCTGTAGCTGATTGCGCGGTGACAACTGCTTCTTACCAAGGTTACCGTGGTGAGGCGATGGCAATGGGCGAGAGAACGCCGCTGGCGCTGGTTAATGCCGCGGCCTCAGGGCGTATTGCTATTGGCGAGACGCTGACCAACATGGCCGGTGCTGCCATCGATGATATCAGTGACATCAAGTTGTCTGCCAACTGGATGGTTGCAGCTGGACATGCGGGTGAAGATGAGAAACTTTACGATACTGTTAAAGCGGTGGGTATGGAGTTGTGTCCGGCGCTGGGGATTACTATACCAGTAGGTAAAGATTCCATGTCGATGCGCACAGCATGGCGCGATCAGGGTGAGGATAAGAGCGTAACATCACCTATGTCAGTGGTTATTTCCGGCTTTGCTCCGGTATCAGATGTCAGAAAATCACTGACGCCACAGTTGCGTACCGATTTAGGTGAAACCGACCTAATATTATTGGATCTTGGTGAAGGGCGTAATCGACTAGGTTTGTCAGCTCTGGCGCAAGTTTACCAGGCGGTAGGTCAGGAAGTACCGGATGTTGATAATGCCGATTTACTGAAGACTTTCTTTGCGGCTATTCAGGGGCTCAATCAGCAGGGCTTAATTATTGCCTACCACGATAGGTCCGATGGCGGTCTTTTGGCGACAGTTGCTGAAATGTGTTTTGCCGGTCATGTCGGTGTAGATATAAACCTCGATATGTTGGCAGGGCAGCGCAGTGAATGTCTGGCTGCATTGTTTAATGAAGAGCTGGGCGCTGTGATTCAAGTGGCTAGGGATAAAACGGTAGAAGTCTTGACTGAGCTCAACGCAGCAGGTCTAGGTGAAATCGCCGCTGTCATTGGTTCACCAAATTGGGATGATGAGCTGCGGATTCATTTCGATGAAGATGAGATATACAGTGAAAAGCGCATAGCCTTACAAAAAATCTGGTCAGAGACTTCATATCAAATACAAAAAATTCGCGATAACTCAGAGTGTGCAGAGCAAGAGTACAGCACAATTACAAATGCTGACGACCCGGGTATATCACCCGTTCTGAACTTCGATATCAATCAAGATATAGCGGCGCCATACATCGCTACTGGGGTGCGACCTAAAATAGCTGTACTGCGTGAGCAGGGAGTTAACGGACAAATTGAAATGGCCGCCGCTTTTGATCGGGCAGGCTTCGACAGTGTCGATGTGCACATGAGTGACATATTGGCACAGCGAGTGTCACTGACAGATTTTAAAGCGCTAGTTGCCTGCGGGGGCTTCTCTTACGGAGATGTATTGGGTGCAGGAGAGGGCTGGGCTAAATCTATCTTGTTTAATAACATTGCCAGAGATCAGTTTGCCGCTTATTTCGAGCGCAAAGATACGTTGGCGTTGGGTGTGTGTAATGGCTGTCAGATGATTTCTAACCTGCAGCAAATCGTACCTGGATCGGAGCATTGGCCGACGTTTGTGCGCAACAAGTCAGAGCAGTTTGAAGGTCGGGTGGCTATGGCCCAAGTACAAGAGTCAGCCTCGGTTTTCTTGCAGGGAATGCAGGGCTCTATAATGCCTATAGCGATTGCCCACGGCGAGGGGTTGGCACAGTTCAGCTCTGAGCAGCATTTGCAGAGCGCAACTAATTCCGGCAGCGTAGCATTAAGATATGTTGATAACTTTGGACAAGTGACAGAGCATTACCCGCAAAATCCAAACGGTTCTCCACTGGGAGTGGCCGGGATGACTTCTGTAGATGGCAGGGTAACTATTATGATGCCTCATCCGGAGCGCGTGTTCAGGGCAGTGCAGAATTCTTGGGCACCTGATGAGTGGCAGGAAGATGGCGCCTGGATGCGTCTGTTCCGCAACGCTCGTGTCTGGTTGGGCTAAGAAGATCGACCCACTAGCCATAATCTAATATAGGCCAGCTAATCGCTGGCCTTTTTTTGCGTCGCTGTTATAGGCTGTCATTTATCTTTGGTTAAATACTCAGAGCATGAGTGTGTCTTCAAAGTGCTTCGCAAGTTTTGCTGTTTGTCCAGGCACAGTGAACAATCGATTCAAATGCAGCAATATCTTTGCTAAAGCTAAGTTGATGACCGGGGTAAGATTGCATGCAAGAGGGCAAGTAATGATTAGAGAGCTGGCTATCAAGGTTCGCTGCAATTATCGTGCAGGCATTAAAAAGCCAGTCAATGACTGGCTTTTTTGCATTCACATTAATTAAAAATACTTAGTGAATGCCCCTTTGAGAAGGTCATCAAAGGGCTGGTGGCAAAGCGTTATGAGCTGCTTTTACCAGAGATTTGTACGTCAACACGACGGTCAGCGCGTAGGCAGCTGATTAATTCAGCACCGCGTCCAGAGCATTGTGCTACTGGAGCTGATTCGCCTTGAGCACCAACAGTGATAACTGATCCGTCAACGCCAGAGTTAGTTAGTGCACTGCGTACATTGTTGGCACGTCTTTGTGAAAGAGCCATGTTGTATGCGCTGTCGCCGATTAGATCAGCGTGGCCTACTAGGCTTACAGTTCCAGTTTCAGACAGGCCGTTGATGTAGTCTGCAATGTGAGAAACATTGCCAACTGCAGCGCTATCGAAATCGAAGAAGACAGCAAACTTCTTAGCGGCAGCTGTAGCTACAGCTTCTGCAGCAGCAGGTGAGCCGTCACACGCAGCTGAATCAGCGTCAGACCATACTGAAGTCTTAAGGCAAGTGCCGTTGCTGATGCGCCAAATTGTTCCATTAGAATTTGTAGCATAGCCGTGGTTATCCGAGTGTGCCATGGCAGTCCCAGACATGGCCACTGCTAATGCCATGCCGGCAGTAATAGCGAACTTTTTCATTTTTTAACTTCCTTTATAGTGTGAATTATTGCTA
Source organism: 'Osedax' symbiont bacterium Rs2_46_30_T18 (assembly GCA_002163025.1). Classification (GTDB taxonomy): domain Bacteria; phylum Pseudomonadota; class Gammaproteobacteria; order Pseudomonadales; family Balneatricaceae; genus Rs1. Next base: position 10,992 of record MABF01000322.1, on the reverse strand, counting down.
CTAACATCACTTGCACACCATAGTGATATTTTTTATAGGCATGCGCATGTTCGAGTATTGTACTGAGTGTTGCACCGTTATGGAACCTTTTATTCTTAACAGTATCAATCACTTTAATAAGGTATAGACTATGGAAGGACTTTTTTGAAGGGTTTTACTGACACTTTTTTATAAACGCCAACTTTTTGATAGGGGTCTTCTGCGGCCCATTGCTCAGCAGTGGCTAAATTTTCAAAATCCGCCACTATCAAGCTACCACTGAACCCCGCCTGCCCCGGATCTTCACTATCGATAGCGGGGTGCGGACCGGCGATGATCAATCGCCCTTGCTCTTTGAGGCTTTGCAGTCTGGCCAAGTGTTCAGGCCTGGCTTGCAGGCGTTGTTGCAGAGAGTTGGGATGGTCCTGACAAATAAATGCGTACAACATAGATGAGTTCCTTATTGAGTCGGTGGCAGATCATTAGATTTACTGTTAATTGAGATATAAATCCCCTGGATTACGATAAAGACTACTGTCAGGCCCAACATGCCAAAAAGCTTAAAATCGACCCAAGTTTCCTCAGAGTAATTGAAAGCAACATACAAGTTGATAATTCCCATAAAAGTAAAAAAGGTGACCCAAGCCAAATTGAGAATGCTCCAGACATTTTTCTTTAATTCTATCTGAGCACCCATGACCCTCTCTATGATAGTTTTATCACCGATGAACTGGCTACCAAAAAAGACTAATGCGAATAACCAGTTAACTACTGAAGGTTTCCATTGAATAAATGTTTTATCCTGAAAAATGACGGTGGCACCGCCCATCAGTATTACTAGTACTAAGGTCACTAATTGCATTTTTTCAATTTTGCGTACTTTGATCCAAGTGTAACTGATTGCAACAATGGTGGCGGGAATCAGTACGGCGGTGGCTATTATTATGTCGCCGGTAAATTTATAGACAGCGAAAAAAATGACAATAGGTAAAAAATCTAAAAATAGTTTCATAAACTCTCAGCTAATAGCAGTTAATTATAATGTTGAAAAGGTCGGCTAAATTTAACAGATAATCCGCCCCAGTTGTGAATATGTTGTAAAAATTGTTTACAATACCTTCTGTTCCCAGGCAGGCCTGATTTTTGTCTGTTTGGAAATGCTTGATAGTACTAGCATAAATTATTCCTCGTTAGTAAATTGTAATATAGCGGTAATTATGACCTTTTCTCACTATGACTTACATACCCATACGACAGCATCGGATGGGGTTTTATCCCCGGCGGCACTTTTTGCATCGGCGCTGGAGCACGGGATAGAAATATTGGCAGTCACTGATCACGATACGATTGACGGCTACTCTCAATTATTGTCTTTACAGCAAAGCGGTGAAATTTCAGATCAGATTAAATTGATAAGTGGCGCTGAATTGACCTGCGTGTTGGAGCGGCAAGTGTTACACATTGTCGCGTTGAACATACAAATGGATAACCCTGGGTTAATTGAACATTTATCGATGCTGGCAGCGTTACGTTTAGATCGCGCAGAACGTATTGCCGCAAAACTAGTGAAGAAAAAATTACCCAATATATTATCGCTTGTGCATGAAAAGGCTGCAGGTGCACAAATTGGCCGGCCGCATTTTGCCAAAGTACTTTGTGACCTTAAGTTGGTGAGTAGCGAGGCGGAAGCGTTTAAAAAATATTTAGGTGCAGGTAAAGTGGCAAATGTCGCTGTGCAATGGCCGACATTAGAGCAGGTATTAGAGGTGATAAAACAAAGTGGTGGAGTTTCTGTCTTGGCGCACCCCACTAAGTATAAATTAACCATGAGTAAGCTCAGGCGAATCATCGCAGAATTTAAACTGTTAGGCGGAGATGCTATCGAAATTAGTTATCCCGGCGTTAATGTTCAACAACAAAATATATTAAAATTTGAAATAGACAAACATCAGTTGTCAGTATCGGCAGGGAGTGATTTTCACACTCCAGAAAATAAATGGACTACACTAGGTAGGTATCCCAAGGTTGCCGATGATTTACCCCACGTGCTAACAAAATGCTTAGCAGATCAAGTAACGCTGAAGAGAATATAATGAGTCAGTTATTTCAAATACATCCGGATAATCCGCAAAAGCGATTAATTCAACAGGCCGTAGAGATAATAAGAAAAGGAGGCTTAGTTATATATCCGACAGATTGTGCTTATGCTATAGGTTGTCATTTAGGGGATAAAACTGCTGTTGATAGAATAAAACGTATTCGCAAGCTCGATGACAAGCACAACTTTACACTGGTATGTCGGGACTTAAGTGAGCTGGGTACTTACGCTAAAGTTAATAACCAACAATATAGAATATTAAAAAACCATACCCCGGGAGCTTATACATTTATTCTCAGGGCGACAACAGAAGTACCGAGAAGGTTATTGCACCCCAAACGAAAAACCATTGGATTAAGAATCCCAGATAGTAATATAGCACTGGATTTAATGAGAGAACTAGCGGAGCCTATTATGAGTACATCTCTTATACTTCCAGGAGACAGTGATCCGCTAACTGATCCCTATGAGATTAGAGATATATTACAGCATCAGGTAGATCTGGTAATTGATGGTGGTTACTGTGGCATGGAAGCGACTTCGGTTATTAACTTAGTGGAAGATGTTCCAGAGATAATAAGAGTAGGAGCAGGTGATACTAGTCATTTTTAATATTAGCAAAAGTATTAATTTTTTAGATAGATAAATGTTAAATCTTGAAATATATTTAACTCTGGGTTAAATTCATAACACTAATTTTATTATCTGGGATTAACTAATGACTGATTTTGTAAGAATATTAACTCGAAAAAATTCGCTGCGTAAACAATGCCAGGAATTATCCACTGAAGATATTACAAAAATCATTGCTGATCTGACTAATATATTGGATGAACATAAAGAGCAAGAGCGAGCGCGTAGTAAAGCAGAGCAAGTAAAAATAGAAAAAATAGAAGCTATTCGCCAGGCGATGGCTGAATCGGGCATCGCTTTCGAAGATTTAAAAGAATTAGTCCCCTCTGCGCCGAAAAAGAAAGTGCAGGCAAAGTACCGAGTAGTAGTCGATAACATTACTCATGAATGGTCGGGGCGTGGTAGAACGCCCGTCGTTTTTCAGCAGTATTTTGATGCCAATAGCTGTTCAAAAGAAAGCTGCTTAATTAAATAAAAGCTGTACAATAGTACCTACCAGAGCTCCCTGATGTTTCGTCAGGGGGCTTTTTTTTTAAACCCATAATGAGTATGGAGCGTCATAAATGAGTGATGAAAAGTTACAAAAAGTATTGGCGCGCTCCGGATATGGCTCACGTCGTGAGATGGAGCGCTGGATAGATCAAGGTCGATTTTCTATCAATGGTGAAAAAGCAAAATTAGGTGACCGAGTAGCACGTCGCGATCAAGTTCAGCTTGATGGGCGAGATATTGAATTGGTGTCTGAGCTGGATAGCCCCAGAAGGGTGCTGATTTATAACAAGCCAGTAGGTGAGGTCTCTACCCGACATGATCCAGAGGGCCGACCGACAGTTTACGACCACTTGCCGCCGCTAAAGAATGGTCGTTGGATTGCAATAGGCCGCTTAGATATCAATACATCCGGGTTGTTGATTTTTACCAGTGATGGTGAGTTAGCTAACAAGATGATGCACCCATCAGCGAATATCGATCGTGAATATGCTGTCAGGGTGTTAGGAAATATTGATGATGAGATGATTTCTAATTTAAAAGAAGGTGTTTTGTTAGACGACGGTATGGCGAAGTTTACTGACGTTCAATTTTTTGATGGCGAAGGTGCTAATAAGTGGTACCACTGTGTTGTCATGGAGGGTCGAAATAGAGAAGTACGCCGTCTCTGGGAGTCGCAAGGGATCAGGGTTAGTCGTCTGAAACGGGTACGTTACGGCACTATTTTCATGCCAAGTGATGTGAAAATAGGCACCTGGAAAGAGTTAGAGCACAAAGAAGTTAAAGTGTTAGCAAAACATTTAGAGCTCGCTGATAAAAAGCCAATGCGAATGAAACCCGCTGAAAAGGCGGGTTTAGATCGCCGCTATAAAAATCAGAGAATCCGTCAGGAAGTAGGTCCAAAGCGCAAACAGTAGTAGAGTGGCTTTCTTGGCTAATGGTCGATCTTAGCAGGCTGGTATCTTCGTCTCTCCTCCTGTCTGTACTACAGGCAGGGGCTTGTTTTAGTCCTTGCGCACAAACAGCGAGGGATCTAAGTCATAAGGGCTTGGCAGTGTCTTTAGTGCTGATCCCGCTTCAGTAAACAGTGGCTCAGTCGCGTATTTAACATTGATAACCAATTGCACAAATGTCTGATTACCAATAGTGACATGCTGTAAAACTTTAGCAATTTTGGGTCTTTGTGCGCAATCTATGTCGCTGCCGATCACTATTGAGCGGTCCACATTGTCAGAGTTTAATTTGGCTGTTAGCAAGTGTTTGTTGAGCTTGCCTCTAAAGTGCAGCCGGGTAACGATTTCCTGGCCGGTATAGCAGCCTTTCTTAAAGCTGACTCCATCCAGTGCCTGTAAGTTGCACATTTGCGGTAAGTAGGTGGTGCTGCTCGGTGGATAGATATCTGGGATAGCATTAATTATTTCTTGCTGTAACCAGTGGTCACTCGAGCTTAGATGCTCTTGCACTTTTTTATCCGCCAACCAGTTTACAGCTCGTTCGTGCTTAAGCCACAACTCATATCTTTCACCTGGTACTTTGACCAGTAAATCGTCACTGCTGATGAAAGCTTGGTTGTCGGCTTTGGGAAGTTGCAAAAAATGCTGTTGTAGCATCGCAGCAGCATCGCCTCCCTGGATACCAAAACCTATCCACTGGTCTTGTAAATCAGAGGTCTGAGCTTTTGAAAACATAATATACTTGTTTAGGGTACTCAAAGCTGTATCTATACTTTGATTATTCAGGCGCAAGCAGAAAGAATCAGTCGCTTTGATCACGCGCATTAAACTGATCATGCTGCCTTTAGGGTTGCAGTGAGCAGCCAGTCTGCTGCCATCCTCAACGACCTCGCGCATGTCACAGCTCAGCTGTCCCTGCAGAAACTTTTCGCTATCAACGCCCTTTACTTGAATTAAACTCTGGTAGTCAAGCGGGTGGATAGACAAACTTGTGGAGGGTTGCTCGGTAGTAATTTTTAATCGCGCTGTCGTCAGCAACTGTTGCCAAATGGTGGATTTATTCATGCGGTTTCTCGGTGCTGCTCTGTGCGTTTGGATGTTTATTTAGAGCCCAATACAGTAACTGGTAAAGCCCGCTAATAGAGCGGGATCATATACCAGCCTGCTGCTGTAAGGCTATTCCACAGGACTGTTTTTATCGGCCATGCTCTCACCGAGTTTAGTAGGCATCTGCGGGAATAAGTGCTCTTTCCAGTTGATAGCGTCTTCGGCAAATAATAGCACTACGGTAGAGCCCAATTTAAACCTGCCCATCTCATCGCCCTTTTCAATGATAATATCAGAGCGCTGTGAGTCGCAAAAATGCTGTTTTTGTAGCGCCTTGGCAATAGGGCACACTTGTCCGCCCCAGATTGTTTCAATACCGGCGACTATCATTGCTCCCACTAAAATCATGGCCATTGGCCCTACAGCAGTTTCAAATATAACCACCAGGCGCTCATTTCGAGCGAATAGCTCATCGATATTTTCTGCGGTAGATTGATTGACAGAATATAGATCTCCGGGGATATAAATAGTCTCTATCAGTTTTCCGGTGATAGGCATATGTACACGGTGGTAGTCTTTAGGGGATAGATAAATAGTGGCAAAGCGGCCCTGTTCGAATTTAGCGACCAGGGCTGGGTCGGCCCCTAAAATTGCACTCAGGGAAAAGTCTTTTCCTTTAGCTTGAAAGATTCGACCGTTATGGATGTCTCCCAGTTGGCTGATGGCACCGTCAGCTGGGAAAACTAAATCACATTGCGGGTCTATGGGTCTTACTCCAGGTTTTAACTCGCGAGTGAAAAAGGCATTAAAGTCTGCAAATTCGCTGGGGTCTTCGATCTTCGCTAAGCTCATGTCGACATTATATTTTGCAATAAACCAACGGATAAATTGATTTTTAACTAAGGGTATTTTGCACTGCGCAAAAAAACCGACAAAACGGGATATTAAGTGCTGCGGCACGAGTTGTTGCAGTACTATAAATAGCTGTTCTTTCACAATGATACCCAATCTGATAAAAAATAGTGTTGTACTTGGTGGCTGAGTCAGTGAGTAAGTCCGCTGTTCTCTAGGCCATTATAGCAAGAGGGCATATGTAGCTTGGCCTCTTCGCATTTAGTGTATTAAATTACTTTCGCCGACCCAGAAACTGTAGGGTCACTGCTAAAGTAGCAACGTTGAAATTGATATGGGTAGGGATAGTAAAGTTATCCTGATTAGTTATCAATAAGCTAAGCAGAAATATCAGTAGTAACTGAAAAGAACTTCGCGTTATAGAAATCAACAAGCAGGTTGTCTTCAGGACTACCTATAGATGGCTAAGAGCTTGTGAGGCTGAGTAACAGAGGTTTCTGCTTCTCTCGCGAATAAAGTTAGTCATTACTGCATCGTCAGGTCCATTGTGCATATCTAAATATACAACAGCAATGGCTCTGTTGAGTTTGAAAATTGAGACAATCATAAACTCATCGCTCACCGCTATTTTTAAGTTATTAGTTAAATTAGGGGCAAGTTTTTTTGCAGAGCGAGAATCGTATACAACATAGCTTTGTTTGTTGCAGCTGTTGGTTAATAAGTTGCCTGAGGTGAGAGGGATTTGCAGGCTCTTCATTGGCTCGTCATCTGCAAAGCCAATGCTTTGAATGGTTTTAAGGCTCTGGGTTTTGTGACTGACAGAGAGAAGCGCAATTCTTTTAACAGCCAGGCCTTTTTCCAGTCCCTGTAACATTGCCATTAATACCTGGGTGGGCTTCTCAAATTTTGAATCCTCGGCGCTGGCTGTTAAGTGCGCCGCGATCAATTCGTAAAAACTCTGATCGTGGTAGTGCTTGCTCTGTGTCGAGATATCGGCGATGGGAATTATCATTGGCACTTCAGGTTCGGGGTACTGGCCTCTATTGGCAGTGAGTTCCTTGTTGCCCATTTTATAATGGGGTTTAATCGCTGAAGGGATCAATATTAGCTGAAATGCCGGGGACATTATCCCTGGAGAAAAATATCCCCTGGAGGATCGGGCACAAATTTTATGCACTAAACTAATCGCCGCTTCTTGGGGGATGCCCATGTAATCACTGATTAAATCTATATTGTGCAAAGTGTCTTCAGATTCCCAGCTGCGTGAAGCAGTTAATGCCAGCCAATTGGCAAGCTTTATCGGGAAGTGTTTTTGCTGGGTAATGTGGTTAAGTTCTCTAATTTCCAGTGCATCAAGGCTGGGGTCACGCAGCGCTCTCAAGTGTAATCTCTTAAGTGTTTGGGATGAGGGTGAAGTGTTGTGATCTTGTCCCAATTGCGTTAGTTGTGATAACTGCCAATCCTCGGCGAGACCTTTGGATATCATTTGCATGCTGCAACCTAAAATCTGTTGCTCTGCTTCAGTGGGGTGTACGTTGTGCTCATGGATTAGCGTTTGTATTTTTTGCATATGCAAAGGGGCGTGTAACCACAGTGACCAAAGGCCTATGCTATAAAATAATGCCGCTAAATAAGACTCTTCAATCAGCGGCAAGTTCTTCATCTGCATCCACTGATGCAGCTGATTGGCTGCATGCTGGCTACTGGCGATAGCATGTAAAAATCGTTTCTGTTGTACATTGGTAGGGTTGAGGGAAATTGGCTTTAAGCTATTGGCGATTTGTTCAATGCCGTCATAACCTAAAGAGTTGACTGCGTGTAAGATGCTTTTGACTTCATTTTCGTTTTGGCTATGCATGCGTTGCGCAGCCTTGACGACATACAAGCTGAGCACGGGATCCTTATTTACCACAGCCTCAAGTTGCTGTACGTTTGAACTGGCGCTGGTGATTAGCTTTTTGAGACGTTTTAAGCTGCTAGCTTTGGCCGGCAAAGGTTTGTCGACGAGATAGTCTGTCCAGGCCACTAGCCCGTAAAGTATATCCTCATCATAGTCTTCAAAGTTACTGATAATCTCTGCGCTCATATTCAATCCTGTAGTTTAATCACTCCGATTGTTAGTCTGATCCGTGAATACAGTGTAGTAGTATTTAATAAAACACATAAGTTAATATAGTGTAAACAACAATTTGGCTTAATTGTCTTCGTTTAGTGAGTTGATAATGCGACGGTAGCTTGCCATTCTGGATTCGCTGATATGGCCTTCTTCGATCGCCTTCAGCAGTGCGCACTTCGGCTCGCTAATATGTTTACAGTCTCTGAACTTACACATGCCTATAAAAGGTTTAAATTCGATAAATCCTCGAATTATGCTTCTTTCTTCTAAATGCCAGAGTGCAAATTCTCTGATCCCCGGAGAGTCTATTAAGTCTCCGCCGGAGGGGATATGGAATAATCTGGCAGTCGTCGTCGTGTGTTTGCCTTTTCTGGTTTGTTCTGAAAGTCCCCCAACTTTAATATCGACCCCGGGCAGTAAAACATTAATCAGCGAAGACTTTCCGACCCCCGACTGGCCGACAAAAACACAAGTGTTGTTGTTCAGCTGGTCGTGCAGAGCCTGCATTCCGTGTTCTAAAGTGGTTGAGGCGGTCAATACCTGGTAGCCGATATCTTGGTACCTATTAATAAGCTGAGCAGTGCTTTCGCGATTTTTGTCAGTGATCAGGTCGGATTTGTTGAGCAGTAGTATGGGCTGGATACCACTGAGTTCACAGGCCACTAGGTAGCGATCTATCAAATTACTGAAAGGTTGAGGTTCGATGGCAAAGGTAATAACAATGCGATCGATATTGGCGGCGACAGGTTTAAGTTCTCCGTGGTTTGTCGGTCGCTGTAGTTCAGTAATGCGCGGTAGCACCGCAACAATTACCCCTGTTTCGGCCCCCTGGCGCCAGATAACTTTGTCGCCAGTAACTAGTTGCCCCAGATGGGTGCGCAAGTGGCAGCGGTAGATGTTGCCTTTTAATTCGCCTTCTGTTGCCTCTACGTCAACCTGTTTGCCGAAGTGAGAGATTATTAATCCCTGTTGTTCTATGCCTAGCTCGCTGGCATCCAGCTGATCGACGATTTTATTGTCTGTTTTTAAGGCGCGCTCTGTACGCTCCTTGTGTATTTTTTCCACCCGCCATGCTTGGCGGCGAGTTAATTTGCGTTTTGACATGTATCAGTACTGTCCGATTCTCTCAATTACAGGATATAATGCGCCCTTTCTCCCTATATTAATTGCTTAATAGGGTGTTTGGTCGTTTAATTGCGCTGGCAACATAATGGCTTGTTGTTCGTTTTAGGCTAATTCTGCACTATAATTAGTGCTATTGGCCGACCTATTATAAGTGGCCGAGTCGCCGCTGTCTCATAAATGAGGAAGATTGATGTCACTAAAAGATAATCTTATTTGGTTGGACCTGGAAATGACCGGCCTAAACCCAGAAACAGACCATATTATTGAGATTGCCACAATAGTTACTGACCCTCATTTAAATATTATCGCAGAGGGGCCCTCTCTGGTTATTCATCAGAGTGATTATATTTTAGACAATATGAATCCATGGTGTATAGAGCAGCACGGTAAATCTGGACTAACGGCTAAAGTTCGGGCGAGTAAAATTACCTTGGCAGAAGCTGAGCAGTTGAGTTTAGATTTTGTGCGTCTGCATGTCGCTGAAGGAGCATCGCCTCTTTGTGGTAATAGCATCTCCCAGGATCGGCGTTTTATGTACAAATACATGCCCAATCTTGAAGCTTACTGTAATTATCGACACATTGATGTCAGCAGTTTCAAAGAAGTGGCAATGCGCTGGCAGCCACAAATTTTAGCGGGTTTTAGTAAGAAAGGTAGTCATTTGGCTCTGGACGATATTCGCGAGTCTATTATGGAGCTGAAGTACTATAAAGAGCACTTTATTCGCAATTGAACCCTGCTGCAAGTGCAACTGCAGCTAAGCTTTAGCTGACAGTATTTTGACAATTTGCGGGTCTTGTTCCGGCGTCTGGGCTCTGTGTTGCAACTGTTGCAGTGCCCATCGAATGTGTTCTCCAACCAGTGGACTGCAGCTGTCTAGTTTGGCGGCTAGTGCCAATTCGACCGCAGTTCCTCCGTGGCTGTTACCAAGGGCTACTGCAATGTTTCTCTGCCAGCCATCAAAGCCGGTTCTTCTGATGGCCGAGCCCTCTGTTTTTTTTAGAAAAGTCGTCTCATCCCAGTCAAACAATTCCAGCAAACTGATGTCGTCTAGGTTGTTGCGGGGTTTGAAGTCATCTTCTTGGCTAAACTTTGCAAACTTATTCCAGGGGCAGATCAGCTGACAGTCGTCGCAGCCAAAAATTCGATTACCCAGCATAGGCCGCAGGTGCACAGGGATGGCTTCCTTGCTTTCAATAGTCAGATAGGAAATACAGCGCCTGGCATCTAATATGTTGGCACCGACAAAAGCTTTAGTAGGGCAAATGTCCAGGCAGGCAGTGCATTTTCCGCAGTGGTTCTTTAGCTTTTTCTCAGTTGTGGGCAGGGGTAAGTCTATAAATAGTTCGGCGAGGAAGAAGTACGACCCCGCCTCTCTGTTTATTAGTAGTGTGTGCTTGCCGCTCCATCCGAGTCCAGCCTGTTCGGCAATCGCTCGCTCCATAATCGGAGCGCTATCAACAAAAGCACGGTAACCTAAACTGTTACACTTATCTTGTATGAGCTTGCCAAGATTGGTAAGCCTTTTGCGTACGGTTTTGTGGTAATCCCTACCTAAAGTGTAGCGGGCGATATAAGCTTTATCTTTATCTTTAAGTATCTTAATCGAATCCTTCGCCGGTGGCTGATAGTCCATCCTCAAACTGATGATTCTGCAACTGCCTGGAACGAGCTTTAAAGGTTCCCTTCTCAAATCCAGG
>MABF01000130.1 GCA_002163025.1 'Osedax' symbiont bacterium Rs2_46_30_T18 | reverse complement strand
CTGAGCAATATATCGATTTACTCACATTAGACAGCAACAGCTGTGTGGCCTTAGGGGTGAGTGAAAAGTTGGCTGAGTTACCGGCTATTGGCAGCGAGGCTGTCGCTGAGCAACGGCTGCAGATTGAACAGTTTTTGCTGCGATTAGATAAATTCAATCAACAACTGCAAAGAGTAAACACAAAAACGGAGCCAGACTTTGATCAGAGCATCGACTTAAAGTTGATGCAATTGGGTGCCGGGCAGTTATTGCGCCAGCTAACGTTGCAAGTAGAAGGCAAATTTCACTGGCAGCAATGCCCCAGAGCCGGAGACCAGATCAGCGCCGGGATGTTTTTGCTGGTGACTAACGATCCGCGCCCAGCAGTGTCACGACTGGATAATATACTGGACCGGCTAAAACAAGTCCCCAGCTTCTTAGTGCTGGCATTAGCCCAATTGAATTCGCCGATTAAACGCTGGGTGGCAATCGATATTGAAACCATTGCTGGCCTGCCAGAATTTTTTGCATCAATTCTGGATTGGGCGAATAAGGCGGATTATTCGCGCAGCCAAGAGCTGGCCGAAGTCATACGAAATGCCAACCAGGCGCTGGGAAAATACAGCGAAAAGTTGTCGACGCTAGAGACCAGCGAGCATTTTTCGATTGGCGAACAAGCGTGCAGCGCCTTAATAAAAGGTAACGGCATTGAGTTGAGTATGGGTCAAATTCATAGTATTACTTGCGATTTTGTGGCTAAAACACAGACGCAAATTAGTGATTTGCAACAACTGTTGATCAAAAAATATCAGCTGGATTCCAATACCAGTGTCGAGCAGTTACAGAAATGGCTGGCAAAGAAGTTTGCGGTACAAGTGCTGGACGGCGATTTAAACAGTGTCATAGACCGCTACGTGGCTGAGGCGGAGAAAATAGAGTCTTTTATTAGCCAGCGACAGTTGTTTCCCATCCCGGAGCAACAGCAGATGCAGATAATGCAAACACCCGATTTTATGGCTCCTATGATACCCGCGGGAGCGATGATGCAACCTGCGGCACTGCGAGAGGGTATGAAGAGCAGTTTAGTGTACTTAACCTTATCGCAAGCGCTATTGGCCGAGCATACAGAACTGGGTATTCCAGTGATGATGATACACGAGGGAATCCCCGGCCATCACTTGCAATTGGCCACGGCCAGTATGCACAGTTCAGTACTGCGTAAAACTTTTTCGGCAATGGAGCATGCCGAGGGTTGGACCACTATGTTAGAAGACTACATGTTAGATCAGGGCTATATGGCAGAGCTGACCGATGAAGCCAGGTTTATCGCCAAGCTAGATATTTCTCGCATTAGTGCCAGAGTGGCGATAGATTTATACTTTATGAGCGGCGATAAAAAGTACTTAGATATAGGATATCCGCTGCAATTCGCATCCGATGATGTCTTTGTCAATGCCGCTAAACTGCTTAAGGCGGTAACAGGTTTTAGTGATGGCAGAGTCGACGCTGAATTGAACTGGTACTCCCAGGAGCGCGGTTACCCGCTGTGTTACTTAGTGGGCAATCATTTAGTGTGGGAATTAAAGCAGGACTTGATAAAGGCACAAGCAGATAAGTTAACTGCGCTAGAGATAGATAAGCTGTTTCACCGGGTTTATTTGCGCTCTGGTAACATGCCGGTGGCGATGTTGCGTGAGGTGTTTGTGGAAAAGGGACTGGTCTAATTAGGGTGTTGGCAAAAGTAACACAAGAGTAATTTTCTCTATTTAGTAGGAAAATGCGAGGGTCGTTTAATTTTATCAGCTTTAATTGGCAGGTTTATACGCTAAAACAATAATAAAGGGGCTGAAAATGGATGATTACCGAGTCACTGAAGAAGCTAAATTCGAATACCGCGAACAAGGGGTGACGGTGCTGAGAAACGTGATTTCCCAAGTTTGGTTGGACCGACTTGACGCGGCAATAGAGCGGGATATCGTCTCCCCAGGACCGTTTTATCACGGTTACAACGCCAGTGATGGTCAGGGGAGGTTTCACGGTAATTGGCGTATATGGGAAAACGACCCGGATTTTGCCAATTATTGCCAGCATTCAGTACTGCCAGGTATTGCTCAGCAATTATTTGCCAGTGAGAGCGTTAATTTACTCTAGGATCAGCTATTTGTGAAAGAACCGGGTACTTTAAACCCTACCCGCTGGCACAGTGATCAGCCCATTGGCCGATAAAAGGGCAGCAGATACTGTCCTTTTGGTTGAGCTTAGATCCCGTTGAAAAAGCGAGCGGAGCACTGGAGTTTGTTCGTGGCTCACATCGCTGGAATCGCTGGTTTCAACCTGAGGCCTTCGGTGAGGGCAGCGGCGCAGAATATGAAAGAAACCCCGACTTCGAACCGATGCCAGACATTGAGGGGAACAGGGGTGAGTTCGATATCATCAGCTGGGATTTACAACCCGGAGATTTGTATGTTTTTCAAGGTATGGCAGTCCATGGTGTCAGCGGTAATCGATCGACCAGCAGGCGCCGGCGAGGTTACACTGTGCGCTATATAGGTGATGATATCCGCTACGATCAGCGCAAGGGCTTATCCCTGCCTATCTGCAACGAACACATGAGCCATGGAGACAGACTCGCTGGGCCACAGTACCCGCAAGTCATCGCTAAACGCTAGATCTAGTCCTGCGCTTGGCTGTCAATGGCAGATATCAGTTTGGTTTTGCTCGTGGAAAAACAGTGCCTGCTCACAAGTACGGCGCTGTTTATCTGTCAATAACATACCGTTACTCCAATAACCTGTCACTATGGCTTTGCGAAATTCCCTGTAGATAGATATTGGTAAATTACTGGCGACTTGTTGAAACATAAAATTCCCTGTGTTGTTTACTTATATATAAATGAAGATGTTAATGCTTTTTATTTTCATTATTATATAAGTATAAAGAGAATGAATGGGAAAGCAAAATCTGTAGTCAAGACATGCAATGGCGGGGATTTTCAGCTGCTTGCTGGATTGCTTTAGTTGGGAAATAAAGTTTGACTTTGCATAGTCAGTCCTATAACTTTCATAACAGCTATAAAGTAAGTCTTAATATTTACATGCTCCAATGCGCAGATCTCCTGGTATTTCCACGTCCTGTAGTTTCTAAGTGTCAGTCTATTTTTACGCTATTAAAGCCTATTGCAGGCACTTATTTTTATAAAATACAGGATATTATTATGTCTACAGTTACTGGTACAGTTAAGTGGTTCAACGAAACTAAAGGTTTTGGTTTTATCGAGCAAGAGTCAGGTCCAGACGTTTTTGCACACTTTTCTGCAATCGCAAGCGAAGGCTTCAAAACTTTAGCTGAAGGCCAGCGCGTTGAGTTCACTGTAACTCAAGGCCAGAAAGGTCCTCAAGCTGAGAACATCGTTGCTGTTTAATTAGCACTGATTTCTCACACTTAAACCTATGTCCAAGAGTCATAGTTTCAAGTGAAAATAAGGGTGAATCGTTTAGATTCACCCTTTTTTTTGCTAAATTTTTGATCGTGTTAATTTACTGATGCGCCCATGAATGTGAGGCATGCTCCCTAACTAATACTCTGTTATTATTGGGTTTTATGTAAGTGCTTGGTTCTAGAGGGTAGTGAGGTAATAGTGGATAGAGAATCTTTAAGAAAAATAAGCTGGGGGCTGTCACTGTTGGTGTTTTGTCTCGCGCTTTTTTCAACCACCGCAATCATCAGCGGTGATCAATACGGACGGGTCAATTTACTCTATTTGCTGTTGTTGTTTGTCGCCTGGCCATTGCTTTCGCTGTTGTTCACCTTAGTGTTGGCAGTGTCCAAAAGCAGTGCAAACAGTATCAGTTCATTATTGGCGCTACCTATCTGGCCAAGGGCGTGGAAAGATGCGCTCAGTCAGTTAAAGCGCGATGATTTACAGCCAGCCTGGCTGTTCTGTCAAAGCCAGAAAATGGCGTTAATTTTTAGTTTTGGCTGCATCACGGCCTTTGTATTTGTATTGTTATTCAATGATGTGACTTTTATTTGGCGCAGTACATTACTGCGTGCCGAGCATGTTTTCCCGGTTCTCCAGTTTATATCGATTCCCTGGTTGCCCCTTGAAAGCGCCCAGCCGCTAATGGGGTTAGTGGAAGCATCCAGAGATTCACGGCTGCAGCTTAATGATCAGCTCTCCAGTGCCTCAAGCTGGTGGCGATATGTATTGATGGCGCAAATAGTGTATTCGCTGCTACCACGCCTGTTGTTGTTCTTCTGGGGTACTAAAAAGCTAGCGTCAGCGATTGCGAGCGTGGCACGCTCAAAAGTGAACAGTGAAAGGCAATTAAAGCACTTGTACGAGCAGCAACAAATGCAAAAGCCGCCGCAGCAATTTACTAAGATGCAGTATGTCAGCACTTTTGCAGAGCCATTTGTGATATTGAACTGGACCAGCTTGCCTGAGGCATTACAAGACAAACTCTCTGCAGTGATAGGTGTCCCCGAGCATATTTATCAACTCGCTGGAAACTGTGATCTACAGTTGGAGTTACAAGCGCAGCGCGACTCAAGAGCAAAACTGTTGATAGTTGCAGCCTGGGAGCCACCGATGGGTGAGCTGCAAGATTTTATGGCTCAATGCCAGGGAGTGTTAATGCCATTAGATTGGAATGCTGAGCAGTTCACTGCATTAAACGAGCTGCATTTAGAGGAGTGGCGGCGCTTTTGCCAGTCGCAGGTACATTGGCAGTTACAACAACCACAGGGATTAATATGACACCCGCATTTGCCGTTGTCGGCCACCCCAACAAAGGAAAATCTTCGGTGGTTTCTACACTTGCCAGAGATGACTCAGTAGCTGTCTCTATGCGCAGTGGGACGACGACACAAGCGCATAGCTATGATATTAAAATGGACACTCAGGGCTACCAGCTGATAGATACCCCGGGTTTTCAGAGACCGCGTAAAGTATTGGCTTGGTTGCAGCAGCAGCCATTGACTGCTGATAAGCGAGCCGGGCGTATTCGCGAATTTTTGGCCGATGTGCAATGCCAGCAGCAGTTTCCGGATGAAATAGAGTTACTGCAGCCGATCATGAACGGGGCGGCTATCTTGTATGTAGTCGATGGATCCAGACCTTACAGTGCTGAATACGAAGCGGAGATGGAGATACTGCGCTGGAGCGGTCAGCCGAGTATGGCGCTGATTAATCCTATTAGCAGTGATGAGCATGTCTGTGGTTGGCAGCAGGCGCTGCAACAATATTTTCGTCTGGTCAGAGTATTTGATGCAGTCAAAGCTGACCTGCAACAGCACATTGATTTGTTAGAAGCTTTTACTCAGCTGCATTTACCTTGGGCCCCGGCGCTGCGAGGGTTGATTCAAGCTTTTCACGACCAGGTACACAAGCAGCGAGCGCAGAGCTGTGCTATCGCGGCAAAATTACTGGAAGATCTTTGTAGTTATCAGTTACAGCAAAAGGCGTTGAGTCAGCCCGCTGCTAAAAAGCTGCAATTAGTCTTAGAGCAACGCTATTTTCAATGGATGCGTCGCGCCGAGATACAGGCCCACGATCAACTGCAACTGTTGTACCGGCATCACCATTTAAAGCGAGATGAGACCCCGCTGAATTTACCGACCGACTTGTTTGATACTGACCAATGGTACGCCTGGGGGCTGGATAAAAAACAGCTGACTAAAGTTGCCGCTATTGCCGGGGCAACCGCCGGTACTGTAGTGGATTTGGCGGTTGCCGGACACTCTTTTATGCTCGGCGCAATAGGCGGCGGGCTACTAGGATCAACAGCTGCCTGGTTTGGCGCGGATAAGTTAGCAGAAATTAAAGTTAAAGGGCTACCACTGGGTGGCTACGAGGCCAGACAGGGCCCGATTAAAAGTAAAAATTTCCCCTATGTGCTATTGGCCAGGTTTCTCTATGTTTACCAGGTGCTGCAGGCGAGAAACCATGCACTACGTGAAGATTTAGTAGTGACTCAGCTGCAAGTGGGGCAGGTATTAGAGCAATTGCAAAAGCAGCAGCGCAAACAAATTTACACGGCAATGGACCGGCTTAGCCGACAAAAGCCAGTGGCTGATCTGGCGGGTACACTTGCGCCATTATTTGCAACTCAGTAACTAGCATCAGGAGGTTTGTTAAGTGTTGAACGGGATAAATCATATCACCATTGCCGTCAGTGATTTAGAGCGCTCAGTGGCGTTCTACCAGCAACGCTTGGGCATGGGGTTAAAAGTCACTTGGGTAAAAGGCGCATATCTTGAGGTGGGCGGTCAGTGGATTTGTCTGAGTGTCGATGCCGCGCAGCCGAGTCGCGATTATAGCCATATTGCCTTTGATATCAGCGAACAGCAGTTTGACCTCTTTAGCCAGTCGTTAGTGACTTCTGGGGTAAAACTTTGGAAGAAAAACAAATCAGAAGGTGATTCACTCTACCTTTTAGACCCCGATGGCCACAAGCTGGAAATCCATGTCGGGACATTGACCACTAGGCTGCAAAAGATGCGCAATAATGCAACGCCAGATATGATTTTCTATGACTAGCAACATCTAATGATTGACGGCAGAATCATTCAGCCTTCACCAAGGCTTTGAGTAGACCGTACTTAACGAGTATTTGACGGTACTCTTGGGTCTTTTTGAAATTTGTTAGCGCAGTCGCAAATTCACGGGCGATTTTTTGATGCTGGCGTTTTTTTGAAAAGGCAATGTACTGTTTAACTCCCGGCATGAAAGGCCTGAGAAAGACAATCTTATCTCCTATGTTTTTTTTACTGGCAATATATGACATTCGATCAACATTGGTAATAGCCACTAAAAAACGACCTCTGACCAGTTTGTCCAGCAGTGTGTTTTCAGTATTGGCGCCACTGTCTTTAGTGAGGTAATCTGCACTGTCAAATAAATTTCCGTAGCTATAACCATTAAGAGTGCCAATTATATACCCGGAAAACTGCTTTAGATCGCCGGTATATTTAAACACATTGGATTTCTCTTTTAGTACAAAAAAACCATTGTGCGCAGTACTGAGGACATTGCCTTCATAGAAAATAGCAAATTTTTCTCTTGCAGCTGTTTTTCCTATATAGGTGATGGCATCGGCTTCACCTATCTGCAATAAATGCACAGCTCGACTCCAGGGGACACTTCTTATTTCTACTGAAATATTCTGCAATTTAGCGACCGCACGGACAAGTTCAATATGTACCCCAGTCAATTTATTATCGGGGCCAATCATTTCATGAGGAGAGTAATCACCGTTGCCTCTGACGATCAACAATGTTGCATTGTCAGCCGCCATGAGTGGCTGCTCAAAGAGCTGCAGCAATAAGAATAGAGAGAGGGCTGGCTTTAGCATATAGATATCCGCGATAGTGTGTAAACCGCCATTGCGCACCGGTAAGTGCTGATAATTAACCTTAGGATAAATATGTGTCGCGGCTACAGGCTCAATTATAAACCTATTTCTAAAGCAAGCCGTGAATAGCCGAGCTTTTCCTAGTAGACCTAAACGACGCTGGTCATACAAGGGATTGGTTGTGAGCGATCAGCTGTTGCCAGGCTTCAGCCACTCCGGCAGTCGATGCACTTTGAGTGACGTAGTCGGCCACTTGCTTGTTTTGAAAATTAGCATTTTGTGGGGCAAAACTGATACCAGCACGTTCTAATGCGGGAATATCTCCCGAGGTATCGCCGATAAAGGCGACACTCTTTGGATTTACCTTCATTTCCTCGCAAAACCATTCCAAGCCAGAACCTTTGTTTGCACAAGGCCAAATAGCGCTTATCGATATATCAGTAGTGTGGACTTCAAACATGGGGAAGTGCTGTTTGATATATTGGCTAAAAATCACTGCCAGTTGCTTCATTTTGGCATGATCAGCACAGACAAAGCCGGCGTCAATTTGTTTGCTGGACTCAGGTTGTAGCTCTGGAAAGTCCAGTTTCAAACGTTGAATATATGCCTTAACTTCTGCACTGATCGCTAGTGAATTTACTGCCAACTGCGGATTCCAAGTCACTTGCTGATTACTCAGATCCAACATGCCCGCCCCTGATTCAAACAGTACCGGTACTTGTACATTAAGCCACTGACCGACCGCTTCGGTGTAAGGCGCTGGACGGCCGGTGCAAATGCTAAGTTTAGGCACATGTATTTCACTGTGCGAGCGATCAGACAAAGCGCGTAGTTGCGATATAAGTGCCCAATCAGGACTAGAGAAGGGGTCAGTGACACAGCCGTCTATATCCACTAAAAAATATTCGATCTTTTGCGACATGTTTTGCTCCGGGTAAACGCCGATATTAGCTGTGTAAGAAAATTTTCCAACTTCCTCTATCACAAACTGTGAGTCTATGATTTATAATAAGTATTTATCCTAACTAGATTAGAGCCTAGCACGAAAATAGCAAGACCACAGAACAGCGTGAGGGCATTGAAAATGTTAGTATTAGTCAGTCCAAATGTATCAACCGGAGCCCCAGAGTAACTATTTTTGGATATCCTGTCTCTGCTGTGGCAACAATCTGTAGGTACTACTTCTGACGTGTTGTGCTGAGCCAGACCAGTTGTTATCAAAAAAGCTTTTAATAGGGCCAATCTAATCTTGGCTGTCACCCGCAGATGATCAAACATGTGTTGCACTATGTTGTGTTGGCCGTCGATCTACACAGAGCCTCAGCTAACTCACCGCTGCTTGGATAAATGCGTTGGGCTTGCGCAAGCAACAGATTTGGAGATTTCAAAGTAATGAATCGATTCGACAGAGTGACGTCAATATTGTTGCTACTGCAAACGCGCTCAGTAGTAACAGCTGCTTTTTTATCGGAGCATTTTTCTGTTTCAGAGCGAACTATATATCGCGATATCCGCACCCTTGAAAACGCAGGCGTACCTATTGGATCGCAAGTGGGTGTAGGGTACTTTTTGGAGAAAGGTTACCATCTGCCGCCGGTCAGTTTTACACTCGATGAAGCTGCATCATTGTTGATTGGTGAGAAACTGCTGGTATCCAGTCTTGACCCTGCCTCGTTACAGGACTACAAGCATCTGCTAAACAAGGTTAGGGCTGTTTTAGACGTAGCGGGTAAAGACTATCTGAACTCGCTCGATGCAGACATTGAAGTATTGTATGAGGGCCAGGCCTTTGCGATGGACGGTGAAAGTGATAAGAGCGGTATAGGTTCTGAAATTTTGTCCAGTGATCTGTGGTTGGGTGAATGTCGCAGCGCACTTGTACGCAGGCAAGTGGTGGAAGTCGATTACTGCGGCCCAACATCTGAGCAAGCGACGTCTCGCCAGATTGAGCCTATAGGTCTATTTTACTACAGCTTGCACTGGCATTTAATTGCCTGGTGTCGTTTACGCGAAGGTTATCGCGATTTTCGACTGGATCGCATTCTGAAATTTCAGCCCCAGTCTCAACAATTTCTCCGTCACAGCCGCGCGACGCTTAAACAGTACCTTGGGAAAAAGCAAAGCCAGAATGAATTACTGGAAGTAGAATTGTTGTTTCGATCACAAGCGGCAAGGTTTGTTGGTGAGCAGCGTTATACGTTCGGATTTGTCAGTGAAGAACACACAACAGAGGGAGTGAAAATGACTTTTATGACCGCTGTTCCGCATTACATGGCACGTTGGCTTTTACAGTTTTCAGGGGGCGTTCGTGTGCTAAAGGGAGACGGACTACACAGTGAGATGAAGCGCTTGACCCAGGAGCTGTCAGTTCACTGGAATAATGCTTTATGATGATAGCTCAAATATTATAGAAAATAATTTTTACCCTCCTGACATAGGGTTGTCAGTAGCCTATGTCACAGTTGGTTCCACGGTGAATTCACCGCCTAATATTTTTCGCAGCGAATGCTCGAAAATGACTAATCAACTGGAGATAAACACTATGAAGAGAACCCCAATCAATCCGTGGCCATGGTCCCTAAAACTCGGTTATAACCAAGCTGAAATCATTGAACAAAGTACACGACAACTAAACTGTGCGGGTCAGACAGCTGTCGATGCCCAGGGCAACCCGCAACACCTCGAAGACATGCGCAAACAAATAGCACTGGCACTGGACAACCTGGAGGCTGTTCTTAACGCCGCTGGTATGGGGCTCGTGAACATCACAAAGCTCAGTATTTACACCACAGATGTGAACGAAGCCATGCAGCACTTCGACCTGTTTGGCTCCCGGTTCGGGCCAGTTGCCGCTGCGCCGCCGATGACTCTGCTCGGTGTCACCCAGCTCGCCATTCCAGGGCTGATGTTTGAAATTGAGGCTTGCGCCGCCGACTGATCGCTATCTTTAATTCCTTAGTAAGAGCGCCATAGTTCAATAAAAGAGCCGATTTTGGTGAGCAATAACTGCCCTGTCAGTACATCACTGTTGGCATATGCCTCTGCAGTGTTGAGACTGGCAGGTACAAAATGTAGCCTTTGAATGGAAACTAAATCGTGGAAAAATCAATCAGTAACAAAAATAGCGAAACAGAGTGCTTGTTGAAGTGTCACTACAGAGGTTTATAGAACACAGGCGGATCAAACGTTTTGTTTAGATGCTATAAATAATTGGAATCAAGTCGTCGCTTATCGGAGTTATCAAAATGTCCAACACGCTTACCCCCGAGCTTTTCCGCTTCTTGTGCGAGCTGCGCGAGAACAATAACAAAGACTGGTTCACTGAGCACAAGCCGCGCTTTCGTGAAGCCGTACAGCAGCCGATGATCGGCTTTATCGAAACCATGGCGCCTTGGTTAGCTGAAAACGCCCCCGCCTTCGTTGCCGACCCCCGACTCAATGGCGGCTCGCTGTTTCGCATCTACCGCGACGTCCGTTTTGGAGCCGACAAAACTCCCTACAAGACTAATATAGGTTGTAATTTCCGCCACCGCGCCGGCAAGGACGCTCACGCACCTGGCTTCTACGTGCACATAGCGCCGGGCGAGATATTCTTTGGTGGTGGGATTTGGTCGCCGCCGACTCCGGTACTGAACAAGGTTCGCGATGCCATTATCGAAGATCCAGAGCGCTGGCGAGCGATCCAGAAGCTTCCAGCTTTTGGCGATGTGTTTGGCACATTGGGCGACACTCAAATGTTGAAGAGCGCTCCGCGAGGTTACCCGAGCGATCACCCTTGTATTGATGACCTCAAACGTAAATCGCTGTTCGCCTTCACTAGTTGCACTCAAGCTGAGGTGTGCGCCGATGATTTCCCCGAGCGTGTGAGTGAAGCCTTCCAAGCGTTGGCGCCGTTAATGGAGTTTATGCTCAAAGCCCTGGACTTAGGTTGGGATTAATAAAAGGCCGGCAAACTGACCTGTCTTGTGTAACAGCAGCTGCAGGGACGTGGATGTGATATCTGGCGCGTACGCCTGTCACAATATTTGTGACTTGCTCACTTTATGTAACAGAAATTGCACCTTACACTGCTGTTAGTTGTCACTCAAAGAGCAGGGTATATTGGATTGTTGCTCTGAGGTAGCTCCAGCTTTTTAGTCACTTATTGATGTTAAAAATATTATCAGCAAGATACAGGAAAGCTCTGTTACGCGACATCGGTAAGAGGCTTATATAATTAATGTTCCAAAGGTCAAACAAACAGTGATCAGAACTTCCTGTGAGACATAAAAAAGGCCAGCAATGCTGGCCTTTAAAGTCGTTCTACATATTCGGATAGTTGGGTCCGCCGCCGCCCTCAGGAGTCACCCAAGTGATATTTTGCGCCGGATCTTTAATGTCGCAGGTTTTACAGTGAACACAGTTTTGCGAGTTAATCTGGAATATTTTCTGGCCCTCTTGCTCAACTATTTCGTAGACACCGGCAGGGCAGTAGCGCTGCGCGGGCTCGGCATATTTTG
Source organism: 'Osedax' symbiont bacterium Rs2_46_30_T18 (assembly GCA_002163025.1). Lineage (GTDB taxonomy): Bacteria > Pseudomonadota > Gammaproteobacteria > Pseudomonadales > Balneatricaceae > Rs1. The sequence goes on along the minus strand of MABF01000130.1, from coordinate 21,723 downwards.
CTAAGTTGTCACCCATAGGAATGCTGATGTCAGTCAGTTTCAGGTGACAGGGCTGATTTTCTTCGTGATTGGTATTAGATAAAAATACCGATGAAGGTTTATCAAAGCTCAATACGCCATCCGGCTTAGGGTAGTCAATCACAGGGCATGCACTGGCGAGCTTTAGCTGTGCATAATCTGGCTTGTTATCGTGCAAGGTAAACGGGATCGGGAAAATATTCTGGTCGATAAAGTTAAAGCCGCCACCAATGATAGTGCCGTATTTGTGCAGGGCGGGACCAAAATTTCGGCTTTTATGCAATTCATCATAAATCCAGGAGTCTTTAAACGTGGTGGCGAAATCTGTCAGGTCATTGCCACCCTGGTCATCTTTGACAAATGCGGCAAATAGCGTCTGTGCGGCCAGCATCCCAGACTTCATAGCGGTATGCGTGCCTTTGATCTTGGAGAAATTCAAGGTTCCCGCATCACAGCCGAGCAGCAGGGCGCCTGGCATGGTCATTTTAGGCAGTGAATTCAGGCCACCTTTAGTCAGTGCCCGCGCGCCGTAGGAGACACGCTTACCCCCGCTTAAATACTGCGCCATCAATGGATGGTGCTTTAAGCGTTGGAATTCATCAAAGGGGCTCAGATGCGGGTTGGAATAACTCAAATCGGTGATTAAACCTACTACAGCCTGGTTGTTTTCCAGGTGATAGAGAAAAAATCCGCCGCTGGCTTTGCCCAGTGGCCAGCCGGCACCGTGTACTACTAATCCCGGTTGGTGTTTTCCAGGTTCAATGTCCCAGAGCTCTTTTATGCCTATGCCATAATGCTGGACGTCACAGTCGGCATCCAGCTTATATTTTTTCAATAGCTCTTTGCCTAAGTGACCGCGAGAGCCCTCGGTGAATACGGTGTATTTGGCCAGTAAATCCATGCCGGGCATGTAGCCATCTTTTTGCTCACCGTTTTCATCCAGACCCATATCGCCAGTACCAATACCTGCAACCGCACCTGAGTCGGAGTAGATGATATGGGATGCGGGAAATCCGGGGAATACTTCAACACCCAGTTGTTCGGCTTGTTCGGCCAACCAGCGACACAGATTGCCGACACTGGCGATGTAATTACCTTCGTTGTGCATGGGCTTAGGCACAAAAAAGTTAGGAACTTTTATAGCCTTCTCAGCATTTTGCAGCAAGTAGATCTGGTCTTCGGTGACCGCAGTGGTCAATGGTGCTCCCTGCTCGCGCCACTTCGGGAATAGCTCGTCAAGTGCTCTGGGCTCGACTACTGCACCCGATAGTATATGTGCGCCTACTTCTGAACCTTTTTCGACTACACAGACGGTTAGTTCACGTCCGTGCTCGTTAGCTTGCTGCATCAGCTTGCAAGCCGTTGAAAGTCCAGCGGGGCCCGCGCCAACGATGACAACATCAAATTCCATCGATTCACGTTCTGTCATGTATACCTCTAATTATTATCTTTTTTATATGTGATTTTATTGGGTAGAGATTATCATAGAATCATACTACCCAGAATATATTTTAAGCGTTGAATATGTTTCATGCCTAAACGAGGCAGATTTTCCTATTATGTCCGCAACATGCTGTGTAATCAGTGTACTTTAGCGTTAGCACTAAAGTATTAAAAGTGCACGTTAACTTCTGGCAACTAGCATTCAATCACATTGACTGCCAGTCCACCGGTCGAGGTTTCTTTGTATTTACTCTGCATGTCGGCACCGGTATCACGCATGGTCTTTATGACTTTATCGAGTGACACAAAATGCTCACCATCTTCATTGAGTGCCATCCGCGAGGCATTGATGGCCTTAACTGATGCAATAGCGTTGCGTTCAATGCAGGGAATTTGCACTAGCCCGGCTATTGGGTCACAAGTAAGGCCCAGGTTATGCTCCATGGCTATTTCTGCGGCATTTTCCACTTGTTCAGGTGTTCCTCCGGAAACCGCTGCTAAACCTGCGGCAGCCATGGCACAAGCGGAGCCAACTTCACCCTGACAGCCTACTTCAGCGCCGGAGATAGAAGCATTGTGCTTGCACAACATGCCGATAGCGGCGGCGGTAAGTAAAAATTTAACCACCCCGGATTCACTGCCTGAGTAATAAAAGCGCACATAGTAATGCAGTACCGCTGGTATTATTCCCGCGGCTCCATTGGTGGGGGCGGTAACTACTCTGGCCCCGGCGGCATTTTCTTCATTAACTGCCAGTGCATACAAGTTAACCCAGTCAATGGCGGCAAGAGGGTCGCGAAGTGCCGCCTCCGGTCTTGCGGTTAGCTTTTTATACAGTGCCGGGGCGCGTCTTTTAACATTCAGGCCTCCAGGCAAAACCCCCTCTTGCTGACAGCCACGTTCAACACATGCCTGCATTGCCTGCCAAATATTTAGCAAGCCCGCACGTATTTCTTTTTCACTGCGATGACAAGTCTCATTGGCCATCATGATTTGGCTGATCGACATCTGGTGCTGGCGACATAGGGCCAGCAATTGGTCCATAGTGTTAAAGGGGTAGGGGAGAGTCGTCTGTGAAACTGTAACGTCGGCGGCGTCTAAGGTCTTGATCTGATCCTGGTCCAGAATAAAACCGCCGCCAATGGAGAAATACTCGCGGCTATAGAGAATGATTCCCTGCGGGTCTTTAGCAGTCAGACGCATTGCGTTTGGGTGCTGGGGCAGTGCCTGGTGTATATAGTACAAGTCAGACTCGGACTGAAATTCAATGCTAGATTTTGCAGCGACATTTAATTGCCCGCTCTGCTCAATCTGCTTTAATCTCAGGGGCATGTAATTTGGGTCTATGTCCGCGGGGTGATTGCCCTCCAGTCCTAAAATGACCGCAGGCCCAGTGCCGTGTCCCTCGCCAGTCGCTCCGAGTGAACCAAATAATTCAATGCGTATATTGGCAACTTTATCAAGTTCATTGCGCCCATATAAATCGTCGACAAACTGCTTAGCGGCGAGCATCGGGCCGACAGTGTGCGAACTGGATGGACCAATGCCAATTTTAAATAAATCAAAGATAGAAATGTTCATAAGAGTAACCGTGTTGTGTAGCTGCTTATGATCACATAGATTGCAAAAGGCTGCGTTCCCAACAACGACTACGAATGTCGCAAAAGGCATTGGCTAAGCGAATTGAAATGGAACTGTATATTTACAAGAGAGGCCCTGCAGCATCGCCACCGCAGGGTGTGGAGCGTATTACATCAGTTTGAATACAAAATGAGCTTCCTGAATATTGTCGGCTTTAGTCATTTTTACTACAGCTCTCCAGGTCATGTGATGACCCGCGTGTCCGGCGAGGGTGATAGTGCCGGTAAAACTGCCATCAGTTTGTTTGTTTAGTTGCAAAAGGTTGGCTCCCATAAACATTTCGATGCCCTGGAAATCTATACTGACAGTGTCAGGATTGAGCCCGGTAAATTCTAGTTTGAAAGGCAGCGGTACAAAAGATTTTATCTGTTGGCTATCAATACTAAGATCAACTTGGCTACTACTGTTGGCTGAACTGCATAATTGCTGCTTAAAATCACACTCGATAGTAGGTAGAGACTGGCTAGTGTCACCTATAGCAACAGTGGCAGTTGGGGTGGTTTGCGCTTTGGCGAACCACCAAATAGCCCCCAGTAGTGCGATTAATAAAAGTGTTGATAGTAATTTAAGTAGTAGATTAGTCGACGATTTTGACATCTTTTCGGAGTCCCTAGCTGAATCAAAAAGTGGCTAATTTACACTTTGCGCTGTTAAGGTACAATTTATAAAGTGATTTTACGGGTTTTATCTGATTGAAGTCATAGAACCGATAATAAAATGCTGTTATAGCATTTGAATATGGCATAATGCGGGGTGTTCAGTAAAATTCGGCTGTTGCTAATTAAAAAAATAACCGGTAACAGCTTTATACCTCTAGATAGCTACTGTCGATCTCCGGCATTGTAGTCAGTATTTCCGATCATCGACAAAGGAGTGTCATAGGGTGCTTACTATAAAAGTGTCTATAATAAATAGAGTTTAAATCTATAACCTTATAGTTAGGCAAAGTATGAATCTATTAAGTCAGTTACGTCAGTCAGACCTGAATGTTTTGCTGGTCGAATCTTCTTCCATGCAACAAACTGTTATCAGTAACAAGCTGAAACAAGAAGGGGTTATAGACATTGTCTATGCCAAAGGTAAGCTGGAAGCTTTGACTCGAATCAGTAAATATCCCCCTGATTTGATTATCTCTAATCTACACTATGAAGATGGCACGGCCATTGAATTATTACATCAACTGCGCAAACACGAAAAGTTTAGCGGCCTGCCATTTATTTTGATCTCCAGTGAGCAGCGCCGCGATCAGTTGGAAATATTCAAGCAATCGGGCATATTGGCTATATTAACTAAACCATTCCAACAAGAGACACTGCAGCGCGCTTTAAAGTCGACGCTGGCATTTATCAACCAGTCAGAGTTGTATCTGGAGAATTACGACGTTAATACTCTACGGGTGGTGCTGGTTGATGACAGTAGACTGGCGCGCAAGGCCATCAGTCGAGTATTAAACAATTTAGGTCTGAATAATATCACCGAGTTCGATGATGGCTGTTACGCAATTGACTATCTGAAAACAGCAGAAGTCGATTTGATGGTGACCGATTATAATATGCCCCAAGTTAACGGTATTGAGTTGACTCAGTATATGCGCAGCTCAGCTGAACATGCTCATGTACCGGTTTTAATGGTGACATCTGAAGCGAAAGATAGTCACTTGGAAAAAGTACGGGAAGCAGGGGTCAATGCCATTTTAGACAAGCCCTTTGATACAACCAATATCAAATCCATCTTGTTTAAAATGTTCCAGGATTAGCAGTACTCACCTCTATGGCATAGTGACAGGCATTGATGTCGTCATTATGCCAGCGCTGTAGGCATGCTGTATCACCTGAGCAAATCATTGTTTAACATACCGTTGTTGTAAATCTGAACTTTCGCTTTTAAGCGCTTTAGCATTTGCAATCGAGCCTTATCGCCCTGATTGGCTGTCGATGCCTTAGGTTTGAATTCTACGCGCTGAAAATCTTTACTCGCAAGCAGTATCGAACTCTCGTTGACCAGTACATATTGGTCGGACTCGACAAAAAATGCCTCGCCTGCAGACTCAGCCAATAAACTGTGACCAAAAGGCAATAGTTGGTCACGATATTTTTCACTCAAGCCTAAATAATCGAGTACGGTGATTGGCAGGTCGGTATGCTGAGCCACCTTATTGCTATCTCCAGCGGGGATTTTTCCTTTGGGGCTATACAGCACAATAGGTACCCGGTGGCGGCCGGTCGCTGTTTGAAAATCGGGGTTGTCACTCAAAGAGGTGTGATCGGCGGTAATCACAAATAAAGTATTGTCGTACCATGGCATCTTTTTTGCGGTGGCGAAAAACTTGCGCAACGCCATGTCGGTATAGCCAATGGTTGGGTGTATCTTAAGTGTGCCTAAGGGGAAGTCTCCCTGATACTGCGCCGGGATCGAGTATGGGTTGTGTGAACTAATAGTGAAAACACCCGCGATAAATGGCTGTGGCACAGTATTTAAGGTGCTGGCCATGTGCTGTAAGAAAGGTTCGTCGTAAATTCCCCACTTACCGTCGAAATCCCGCTGATCGGGGTATTCATTACGGCCGGTGTAATTTTCAAAACCAAAGCGTTTACTCATAGTGTCTATGTGCATACTGCCATTTTTGGCGCCGTGAAAAAACCAGGATTGATAATCTTCACGCTGCAGTACTTGAGCGAGTCCCGAGACGTTGTTACCCAGATAGCCAGATGTGATAAATGCTTCCTGCATCAAAGTCGGCAAGCCTGCTAATACTGCCGGAAGTGCGTCGATAGAGCGGCGGCCATTAGCGTAGGCGTCTGTGAAATTTAAGCTCTGTTTCATGAGTTGCTGCAGGAAGGGAGCGTAGCCGGGAGAGTCCCGATTGTCACTTAAGTACTCTAGAGCAAAACTCTCCAGAACAATAATCACAACATTGTCTCTGTTGGCAGGAGTTGGCCAGGGAGCAGACTGCAGATGGTTTAGTTGCCTTGCCTGTTTATCAGAGGCAAAGAAATTAATTTTTTTAAGCTTACTTAAATCTTGTCTGAGTAAGGTAAAAGTGGAATTTAACACTAAGTGGCCGGTACTGGCCGCTGGCCAGTTAAATGCGTGGGAAGGGTTCAGCGGTTTCGAACCAAAGCCGCTACGTATCGAAACAGCAGCGAAAAAGAATATAGCGCAAGCGATAACTAGCCTGCTGTACCAAGGTCTGCTGGTAGCGCTGGTTGTCGGTAACAAGCCCAGAGATAATTTAACAAAGACAATAACACTAACAACTGAAACTGCTGCCAATAGCCAATACTGGCTCAACAGTTGGCCTGCCTGATCCGCCAAATCTTGGCTAAAGGAAAACACTTCAGGGCCAGATCTACGACCGGTAAAAGGAAAGTACAGTGCGTCGGCAACGTTACTGGTAATGATGATTAACGGCGGCAACGGCCAATAAATTTTGCCAAATAGCACTAGCGAGCGCTGCCAGTTGAAAACATATAAAAGCAAGGATATCAGTAGCCAGGGCGCTAGGCAGAGGGTGATTGTGGCTAAGTCAAAACGTAAACCGTGTAAAAAAGCTAAGCTTAGTGTGCTGTTGTTCTGCGTCTGAAATTGCTGGTAATTGAGGGCAAAAAATAGCAATCGCAGTGCGCTGGACAGCAGGATCAGTAACAAAAGGTTTTTCAGATATGGGCGCAGCAGCGAAAAGGGTCTGGTAGTGGGCATAGGTAAAATCGGTAATCTAGAGATTGCAAAAGGCTGATGTATAGTTTGGATCCTGGTGGATAAAAACTGAGCGGATTATAGAGTAAAAGCGGCCGTTTAGATAGCTCTGCTATTGTAGTATTGAGCGTTGCATGGCTGCTACAGGAGGCGAGCAGTGATCAGCTGATCAAATCCTTATTTGCAGCGCTTGTGGCCCGGCGGGTTCAATAGCTCTCTTCTTTAACCAGGTCTGAAAAATCTTTACGCTGTTCCCAATTTAATCTCTCCAGCTCTGGACTCTGGTAGAAGTAATCGACGTAACCTAAGCAGAGGTAGGCAACTAGTTGATTTTGCTGCGGAGCATTTAGAATGTCTTTTACTTTTTGAGGGTCTAAAATGCTCACCCAGCCGAGGCCGATATTCAGAGCTCTGGCCATCAGCCACATATTTTGCACGGCACAGACTACGCTGTAACGACCTACTTCTTTCATGCTGGTTTGGCCTAATACCGGATGGTCGCTGGGCTTATAAAACACCGCTATGTTAACAGGTGCTTCATGGATCCCCTCAAGTTTGAGCTTTTTATAACTTTCCTGCCTCTGTTGACAAAAAGCCGCCTCGGCTTTGCGGTTTTCCGCTCTGAAACTGGCTTTGATGGCCTGTTTGCGGTCAGTATCTCTGATTAGCACAAATTCCCAAGGTTGAGAAAAGCCAACAGAGGGGGCGTTGACTCCCGCGTATAAAATTTTATCCAGCACTTTTTGTGGGATCGGCTTGTCGAGGAAGCGATTGCCACGCACATCTCTGCGATGCAAGATTATTTCTTCTAATAAGTCACTGTCTGCGCTGTTAAAACTTTTCATAAGAGCTAAGTTTCCGTGCAATATGAGTTTGCTATCATCTCTCAGATGCTGGTGATTCGCAAATAATTTAGGCAAATCACTGCGTTAAGTTAGCAGGTGGGGTGGTGTTAGGTAGTTATAATAAATCTAAATGCTAACGATTATGATTTACATCCATGTTTGGTTCTTATATGCTATGCCTCTCTTTAACTCACTAAAGGATAAGCCCAGTGCTTAGTTTTAATCTATCTCTCGTAAAAAAAATGCTTGTACCCGTAGCTTTAGGCCTGTCATGTTCGCTGGCGGCAGAAACTATTCAAGTGACTGATATAGCAGGTCGTAAAGTAACTCTTGACCCTGAAAAGATAGAAAATATCGTATTGGGCGAGGGAAGGTTAACCTATACCTTGGCGCTGTTGGATAAAGAGAACCCGCTATCCAGAGTGGTTGGCTGGAAGGATGATCTTATTAAGTACGATCCCGATGCCTATCGTAAATACCTAAAAGCTTTTCCGCAGATTGCAGACATCGAAAACCTGGGTAGCCCTTACGCCGGTGATTATAGTTTAGAAAAAATTATTACTTTAGATACCGATTTATTTATCCTCAATTTAGGTAACCTGCTAAAAGCCCAAGAAAGTGGGTTGCTAACTAAATTGGAAAAGGCCGGTATCAAAGTTGTGTTTGTTGATTTTCGTCAGCGCCCGACTCAAAACACAGTTCCCAGTTTGCTGATGCTAGGAAAAGTGTTAAACAGAGAAAAAGCCGCCAATACTTTTGTTGACTATTATGTGACGCAAATGCGCTCAGTCAGTTCGGTGGTTTTGAAGAAGAAAGTAGAAGATCGCCCTCTGGTCTTTATTGAGCGAGCAGCGGGTTTTGACCCGGATAAATGTTGTAGTACTTTTGGCGCAGCCAACTTAGGGCGTTTAGTTGATGAAGCAGGTGGTATTAACTGGGGCAGTCGTAAATTCCCGGGCTTTTCAGGCAAGGTAAATCCAGAAGTTATCTTTACTGATGATCCAGAAATCATCATAGGTACGGGTGCTAACTGGGCAGAAGCTAAGCCCAATACGGCTGCGGTGTTGTTCGGTTACGAAGCAACTCAGGAAGAAGCGCAAAAGCGTTTGCAAGTATTGGCTGATCGCAAGGGCTGGCCTGAGCTCACGTCAGTAAAAGAGCAGAATTTTTACTCTATCTATCATCAGTTCTATAACAGTCCTTACCATTTTATCGCTCTGCAAACTTTTGCTAAATGGTTCTACCCAAGCGATTTCAGTGATTTAGATCCACAAGCTAATTTTGTTGAGTTGCACGATAAGTTCTTGCCAATCGAACTCAGTGGGGTGTTCTGGCAGAAATTAGAAAAATAGTATTTTGAAAATATAGCAGCTATCTCCTTTGGGATAGCTGCATTTGTAGGTTGGCAAAATTAAATCATTCAGGTCATTGAGACCTGTTAGCAAAGTCTGCTTTGGTGATTATTTGCTACCAATAACAGGTGGCTTGAGTGAATAGTATTAATAAGGTACAGGGGTCAGAAGTGGCTGGCAGTGAAGTGCAAAAGCAGCTACTAAGTGCCTATAGTTTTGAAAAAAGAGCATCGAAAAAATTACAGATGCTAACAGTGGTGGCGCTGTTGCTGTTGTTTAGTGTGATGTTGGACGTCTCTATCGGTCCCGGTAATTTCTCGCTGCTGACTGTGTTGGAAGTGCTCTGGGACAAAGCTTCCCATGGGGTTAAGTTGGAAGTGATCATCTGGGATTATCGGATGCCGGTAGCCATTACGGCATTAATAGTAGGGGCGATGTTAGGGGTAGCGGGTGCTTTAATGCAAACCTTACTGAACAACCCACTGGCAGAGCCTTTTACCTTGGGGGTGTCATCAGCTGCCAGTTTTGGCGCGGCGCTGGCCATTGTGACGGGTGTCGGTCTGCTACCTAATGTCGGCTCACTGTTAGTGACTGTGAATGCATTTGTATTTGCTTTGAGTACTTGTATTTTGCTGTTGTTAATGATGCGCTTAAAAGGGATTGGAACGCAAGCTATCATATTGTTTGGTATAGCTATTTTCTTTGCTTTCAACGCGCTTTTGGCAATGATGGAATACGGTGCCTCCGAGACGCAGTTACAGCGTATCGTATTTTGGATGTTGGGCTCCTTAGGGCGTGCAAGCTGGTTGCAAATAGCTTGTGGTACAGCGCTGCTGCTCACAGTGTTGCCATTCTGTATGTCTCGGACCTGGCGTTTAACGGCATTGCGTTTAGGTGATGAAAGTGCCCGCAGCATGGGGGTAGATATTAATAGACTACGAGTAGAGATATTAATTTGTGTATCACTGCTGGCTGCCACTGCGGTGGCTTTTGTCGGCACTATAGGCTTTGTAGGTTTGGTGGGACCGCATATAGCAAGATTGCTGGTCGGTGAGGATCAACGCTATTTTATACCGTTATCTGCATTGCTAGGCGCACTGATGCTCAGTGCTACGTCTATCGTCAGCAAGTCGCTGACGCCGGGCATTATTTACCCTATAGGCATAATCACTGCGCTGCTGGGGGTGCCTGTCTTTTTGGCGATTATTATTAAGCATTCAAAGGAGCGTTCAATATGAGTCTGTCTGTGGAGAATTTATCTGTTAGCTACGGTGCCAATCAGGTGTTGGATGGGCTGTGTCTGGATAAGTTGGTTGAAGGGAGTTTTACCGGGTTGCTCGGTCCTAATGCCGCCGGCAAATCGACTCTGTTTAAGGCGCTGGCGGGGCTGATAAAAACGGATGCCGGTGAGGTACGCCTGCAGGGGGAAAGTCTGAGCAGCCTGTCACGTTTGCAAAGAGCAAGAAAAGTCGCATACTTGCCGCAGTCTTTTCACACTAATTTGGCATTGTCGGTATTTGAGTCGGTGCTATTGTCACTAAAGCAGCAGTCGGGCTGGCGGGTAAAGCCGCAGGATTTGCGTGAAGTTGTAGGGATACTACAGCTGTTGGGTATAGAGCAACTGGCCGATAAGGACATTTGCGAGCTCAGTGGCGGGCAAAAACAGTTAGTGGCTATGGCGCGCATTTTAGTGGTCAAACCTGAAGTAGTGTTATTAGATGAGCCTACCAGTGCTTTAGATCTGCACCATCAATTAGCTATTCTGACAGTCGTAAAAAAGTTGAGTGTAGACAGGGGCCTGATTACCATTGCGGCGCTGCATGATGTTAATTTAGCGGCTAAGTTTTGCGATCACTTAGTGCTGTTAAACAATGGGGTAATTCAAGTGGCGGGAGATCCCTCTAAGGTGTTGTCTCTACCGTTGCTAGGAGAGACCTATAAAGTGTCGACGAGTTTACAGACTTCTACACAGGGAAGGCTGTATGTCGATGCCCAGCTGCTCGAGCCACATTTGGCGATGGCTTAAAGTAAGTAGATAAAATAGTAGTTTCGATGGCTATGCCCAGTGCCAGGTATGGATAATTAATTGCATATAGGGAATTTTGCAGGGAAGTAAATGTGTGTTGATGAAGAACGTCGTGGATAGGGGCAAAATTTAGCGTTAAGGATAGCGTAGCCGCTAGATGACATGGATGTCCAGGGGCTGGAAAATAGAAGGCGTTTATTTAAAGGTAAAAGCACTCTGCTTAGTGGCCTAGAATTAGCATTACAGAGTTTGCATGGATAGCTCCGGCTGATGCTGATGTTGTACATCAGCATCAGTCGAAGTTGCCAGGTTGCTCCTTAGCTGACTCGCATGCCTGCTTTCGCGCCTGTGTGTGGCTCTAAAATCCAGATGTCTTCACCGCCTGGTCCCGCCGCTAATACCATGCCTTCGGAGTCACCAAATTTCATCGTTCTAGTGGCTAGATTTGCCACCATTACAGTGTGTTTACCCACCAAATCCTCTGGCTGATATGCTGATTTTATCCCGGCAAATACATTTCTGGTTTCACCGTCTAAATCTAAAGTCAGACGCAGCAGCTTGTTGGCACCTTTTACATGTTCTGCCTGGATGATCTTTACCACCCTTAGGTCAACTTTTGCAAAGTCAGCAAACTCAATGGTCTCAGCAATAGGTTCCAGCTGCAGCGGTGTCTTAGCGGGTTCCTTAATCGTTTTTTGCATTTCCTGCATGCTTTGTTTGCTGTCCTCGATGATCGCTTCGACATTGCTTTCGTCTACACGCTGCATCAAAGGTTTAAATTTATTGATTTTGTGGTTGAGTAACGGCTGTTTGATCTGATCCCAGTCGAAGTTCTCAATATTCAGAAATTTTTGTGCGTCTTCAGCTACTTGCGGTAATACCGGAGCCAGATAAGCGCAGATGACTCTGAATAAGTTGATACCCATAGAGCAGCACTCTTGCACTTGTTGCTCTTTGCCTTCTTGCTTGGCGAGGACCCAAGGTTCTGCATTGTCGATGTATTGGTTTGCCTGATCGGCAATTGCCATTATTTCACGCATTGCCTTGCCGTATTCGCGGGTCTCATAGAACTCGGCAATTATCTCGCTCTTGTCGATGGCTGCCTGGAATAAAGCAGGTTCAGAGAGTTCTGCGGATAGCTGACCGTCAAATTTCTTTTTAATGAAGCCGGCGCAACGCGAGGCGATATTGATTACTTTGTTGACTAGGTCGGCATTAACTCTGAGACGGAAATCTTCCAAGTTTAAATCGATATCGTCGATTCCAGAATTAAGCTTGGCGGCGTAATAGTAGCGCAAATATTCCGGACGCAAGTGCTTAAGGTAAGTCTCAGCCATGATGAAAGTGCCGCGAGACTTGGACATTTTTTTACCGTCAACGGTGACAAAACCGTGGCAGTACACACCATTTGGTTTACGTAGGCCTGCGCCTTCAAGCATTGCCGGCCAGAATAGTGAGTGGAAATAGGCGATGTCTTTGCCGATGAAGTGGTACAGCTCCGTGCTGGAGTCCGCCTTCCAGTATTCATCAAAGTCGGTGTCATTTTTGTCACACCAATTTTTGAAACTGGCCATGTAACCAACAGGTGCATCTAACCATACATAAAAGTATTTCCCGGGTGCGTCGGGTATCTCAAAGCCCCAGTAGGGTGCGTCGCGTGAGATGTCCCAATCATGTAAACCGGATTCAAACCACTCGTTGAGTTTGTTTTTCATCTGCTCTTGTACGTGTGTATCTACCCAGTTACGCAGGAAGTCTTCAAAATCCCCTAACTTAAAAAAGTAGTGTTCGGAATCTTTCTCTATAGGTTTAGCGCCGGAGATAGCCGAGTAGGCATTTTTTAATTCTATCGGCGAATACGTCGCACCGCAGGCTTCGCAGGAATCTCCGTACTGATCCTTTTCATTGCACTTAGGGCAGTCTCCCTTGACGAAACGATCCGGCAAAAACATTTGTTTCTCCGGGTCGAAGGCTTGAGTGATGGTCTTTTTCGCTATGTGTCCGGCGTCGCGTAATTTGTTGTAAATCATCGACGAAAACTCGCGGTTCTCCTGCGAGTGAGTGGAATAAAAGTTGTCGAAACCAACCATAAATGCACTAAAATCGCGCTGGTGTTCTTCGCTGGACTGGTCGATCAATTGCTGCGGTGTGATACCGAGCTGGTCAGCCTTGAGCATTATCGGTGTGCCGTGGGTGTCGTCTGCACAGACGTAAGTACAGCTGTGACCGCGCTGTTTTTGAAAGCGTACCCAAATGTCGGTTTGGATATACTCTAACATGTGGCCTAAGTGAATCGCGCCGTTGGCATAGGGGAGGGCGCTAGTGACTAATATTTTACGGTTGTTGTTTGACATAATATCCGACTGTAAAGTTGCAACACAAAAGCGCTAGTTTACGGTGAAAGTTGCCGTTAATGAACTAAATTTGATGAAAACTTTCAGTTTTTTGATCTATCTTTAAAAAGGAACTGGTTTTTTATTTTTTTATTAGTGTAAGATGTCATGCGCTGGAAAATCGGCGCATACACTATTTAGAATACAAGTTTGAGAATGCAAATGTCTATAAGCGTAGTGCAGTATTTGGAAGCCTTAAAGGATGGTAAGGTTGATTTTGAAGACACAATGGCTGTGATCAGTGAAAACTATAGTTTTACCCCGTGCTCTTTTAGAAATGGCAGTGGTGATTTGATGGTTAATAATGCAGTGGGACAAAATGAAGGGTCGCTGAAGATCTTTAGTTTTGCCTACCTAAACCGACTCGACAAAGAGCAGACCCTACAATGTTTTGGTCGATTCTATCAAGATGTTCTCGATACTCCGGGTGGGAAAAATCATAAAAACATTCGTAGTTTTATGATTTCTGGCTGGGATGGGATCAAATTTTCCAGTCGAGTGCTACAACTCAAGTAGTCAGTGTTGGGCTTGTTGCTGCAGCTGGACAATTTATTCTTAATTTAGATAATTGTCTAGGCTGCCCCCAGCCCTTCTGTTAAAATTCCGCCTTTGTACGCTGTGGTCAAGCCGATCTCTATCGCGATGGCCGCTGATAAATTGTCCTTTAATTGGCCATGGCTGTTATCAGCCCTGTGGCTATTCTCTGCGAATATGCCTTTACTTCATTGCACTAGCCACAAATTATTCCTAACAAACGATACTGTCAGTTCCCCATTGAGGTTTGAATGTCCCTGCCTAATATAGACCCGAGTCAATACTGCGCACTATTGCTGGAAAAGCAACAACAAATTAGCCAGCAATTTTCCCCTTTTTCAATCCCAGAAGTCGAAGTGTTTGCCTCGCCAACCACGGCTTATAGAATGCGGGTTGAATTCCGAGTGTGGCACGATGGTGATGATATCGATTATGTCATGTTTGAAAAAGGCAGTAACCATCTGCATTCAAAGGTGACCAGTTGTCCTATGGTCAGTGATATTATCCAGCAGCATATGTTTGCATTACTGGATTTGATCCGGCCAATTGAGGTGCTGAGAAAGAAGCTGTTTCAAATTGATTTTTTAAGTACTACTAGTGGCGAGTTACTGATCAGCTTGCTCTATCACAAGGCGATAGGCGATGAGTGGCGTGAAGTCGCAGTTGCGTTGCAAAAGAATTTAGCTAAAGTCTCCAGCGCTGGCCAAATAGTGGAGCTAATAGGTCGGGCGAGAAAAACAAAAATTGCTCTGGGCCGTGAATACGTACTTGAAAAGATGGATGTTGCCGGCAGACAAATGATTTACCAGCAAGTCGAAAATAGCTTTACTCAGCCCAATGCAGAAGTCTGCAAACATATGTTGAACTGGGCGTTAGATGTTACATCTAATCAAAGTGGCGATCTGGTCGAGCTGTATTGTGGCAATGGTAACTTTTCCCTGCCTCTGGCGAAAAATTTTAATGCGGTAGTGGCCACCGAGATATCGAAAAGTTCGGTGCATTCGGCACAGTATAATATTGCAGCGAACGCTATCGACAATGTCACTATATTGCGCATGTCCAGTGAAGAGTTTTCACAGGCGCTGCAAGGGGTCAGAGAATTCAGACGCCTTAAACAAAAGAATGTCGATTTAAACAGTTATGATTTTAACACTGTGTTGGTTGATCCGCCGCGCTCTGGGTTGGATGACGAGACGATTAAGCAAGTCTCTACGTATGACAATGTGGTATATATCTCCTGTAACCCGGCAACGCTACAACTCAATTTATTGGCACTGTGTGAGACGCATAATATCAGCCGTTTTGCCATATTTGACCAATTTCCCTATACAGACCACTTAGAGGTAGGTGTGTTTTTACAGAGAAAAGTGTAGATTCAGCGATGGCAATCCACTTTGTACTAATAGCTTCCCTAACATAGGTAAAACCATGGATATTTTATCAAACTTACAGACAGCGCTCGCCAGTTACCAAGATCCGTATTTGAAAACGGATTTGTTCAGTGCCGGTGTTGTTACATCTTTTACTGAAGACGACGGTGCGGTGCATTTAAGTTTAGTTTTTCCCTATGTTAATAAAGGTCAGCAGTTGTCAGTGGCTGATAAGCTCACCGAGATCTTAATCGGGGCAGGGGCGAAATCTGTTGATATTAAACAAGACACTGTAATTAAGGCCGCTGTGCAAAAATGCCAGGTTGCAAGTGTTGCAAAAGTTAAAAATATCCTGGCGATATCGTCGGGTAAAGGTGGAGTTGGCAAGTCAACCACAGCGGTAAATTTAGCCCTTGCTCTGGCTGCAGAAGGTGCTGTGGTCGGTATATTGGATGCGGATATCTACGGCCCGAGTCAAGGTATGATGTTGGGAGTTAAGCCCGGTACTCATCCCCAGCCACTGAGTGACGATAAAATGCTACCGATTTCGTCGCTGGGTGTTGTGTCTATGTCTATCGCATACATGGTGGATGAGACTACTCCAATGGTGTGGCGAGGACCGATGGCCAGTGGCGCTATCTCGCAAATGGTCAATCAAACCCAGTGGGGGGAGCTGGATTACCTGCTGATCGATATGCCTCCAGGAACGGGTGATATACAGTTGACGCTGTCACAAAAAGTGCCTGTCACTGCCGCTATTGTTGTGACGACTCCCCAAGACATTGCGCTGTTAGATGCTAAGCGCGGTATCGAGATGTTTCGCAAGGTCGATATTCCAGTATTGGGGGTTGTTGAAAATATGAGTGTGCACATCTGCTCCAACTGTGGTCATCAAGAGCATATTTTTGGGGACGGTGGCGGAGAGCGTATAGCCAGTGATTACCAAAGTGAGTTGTTGGGCGCGCTACCACTGAACATAGATATTCGCCAGCAGGCGGATTCCGGTCTGCCTTCCGTGGCGGCTGATCGCGAGGGTGTTATCGCGGCAAATTACCGGGATATCGCCAGAGTAGTCAGTGCCAGGTTGGGGCAGTTGAATGCCCAGGGTGACCGAGGTCCGCAGCTGTCTATTGTTGAAGATTAAAAAACAGTCAAAACAATATTTTAATTAGTGCTGCTATTTACTGCACGGCACAGATTAAACAATCATTTAATCAATTATATCGTTATAATACTCGATTTTTAGCATTAATTTGGACGGAAACATGGGAATAAAAGCGGATAGCTGGATTCGCCGTATGGCGCAAGAACATGAAATGATTAGCCCCTTTTCTGCAGGGCAGGTACGGAACGTAGATGGCGAGGCAATTATTTCATACGGTACATCCAGTTATGGATACGATGTGCGCTGTGCCAATGAGTTTAAAATTTTTACCAATATCAACTCATCTATAGTCGACCCGAAAAATTTTGATGCCGGTAGCTTTGTCGATATTCAGTCCGATGTTTGTATTATCCCGCCGAATTCATTTGCCCTGGCCCGCACGGTCGAATATTTCAAAATCCCCCGGGATGTTTTAACAGTCTGCTTAGGAAAAAGTACCTATGCCCGCTGTGGTATAATTGTAAACGTCACACCGCTCGAGCCTGAGTGGGAAGGGCACGTTACTCTCGAATTTTCCAATACCACCCCGTTACCGGCAAAAATTTACGCCAACGA
The DNA here is from genome assembly GCA_002163025.1 of 'Osedax' symbiont bacterium Rs2_46_30_T18. GTDB lineage: Bacteria > Pseudomonadota > Gammaproteobacteria > Pseudomonadales > Balneatricaceae > Rs1. Next base: position 4,685 of record MABF01000130.1, on the reverse strand, counting down.
GGGGGTGGCGCAAATGTTGTTCTTAGGTGCCGATGAGATTTGTGAGACTTCGTATGCCGACAGAGCGGGTAAGTATCAAGGCCAGACAGGCGTAGTAGTGCCGCGCACTTAAGCGCCAGTAACAGCGGGGGTGGGTTACCTCTGCTCCTCTACAATATAGATAAGGTTTTAGGTGAATTAGTTTCTTATGCAGCATAACGTAAAACAAATAGCAGATTTTTGGCTAGAGCTGGAAATGACCATTGAGCAAGTGCTTGAAAGTCGTGATGACAATCAATTTGACGCTGAAATTTTGCTTGGTGATTATCGTCAGTTGCTGCAGAGCATCGATGAGAATTTAACCTTCCATTTTGAAGCCGATGAAGAGGGGCCGATTGAAATGATCTTCGGCTGCGACGGTTACCCTGAGTCTATTCATTCCGTGTTGTCCCTGGTCGGAGCTGCGCCCGATGTGCATGGAATTAAATTCAAAGCGTTTAATCATAGATATGATCCTATCCCCAGTTGTATCAATGTTGCAGGGGAGATGTGCGAGCTCTCTGATTATTGGTTTGCGCTGAAAAATAATGATAAAAAACTTCACTTAGCCATCTATATGCCGTACGTGCCTGAGGTTTTAGAGACGGATCCTCGGGTAGAAGCTGTGATGATATTTCTGGATGCTTTGATTGGTGAATATGAACTGATGACCAAAGTCTGGGCATTGGATTGGCTGGCGACCCCTGAAGACCCGGTCGATTATTCTCTTCAGCCGCTGTCAGAGTTACGCGACCACTTTGATCAATTAAAAGATAAAGTCGCGCCTATTGGTATTACCTTCCATTAATTGTCTTATATTGTTGTCTAATTTACAGCATGGTATTCGCAGGTGGCTATTATGAGTCAAATTTTAACCGAAATTCTTGATAATATACGTACGGAATATGTACAGATATTAGAGCACAGTTCAGGGTTTGAGCCCTTCTTAAACGCTGAAAAACTCTGTCAAAAACAACTGAGTATAAGCACTGATCAACTGGCTAAAATAATCAGCGAAGACCCCAATTTGTTAGCGGCAAGGGCCGGAGCTCTGATCAGAGGCTTACAGCAGGCAGAGAATCCCAGTGCCGGTAACATCATATCCGCAAACATTCGCAGCGCCGCGCTTGAAGCGCTATTAGACGCGGCAGTCCATTACGGCTGGCTACAAGTGAATGCAGAGGGGATGATGCAAATTGGCGATGACGAGATTGAGGCTGCCGATACTGTGCTGCAGATCAACGAGGATTACAGTCAATCTAAGACGGCGCTGAACAATATCAGCAATCCCGGGGTCAGTGTCTTAAATAAATTGATTCATAAGGCCGAGGATGAGTTTGTTAAACAGTTGGATAGCCAAGTGTTAGATGCTTATACTCTGGCGATCGAAATAGCAGGTGCGCACAGTGTTTTTACCCCTGAGGAAATAGCACCACTGGTGGTAGAGAACCCTTTGTTATTAGGGTTGCGCGCTGATGGTCTGGTCCTTGATGATGTATTTGAAAGTGATCCGCCTGCAGGGATTATTATCTCTAGCCATATAACACAAATGGTTATAGATCATTTACTGGAGCTGGCAACGGACCGGGGAGCTCTGGCATTGGATGGAGAGGGGCAGTTGATCCTGCCCAGCAATGAGGATGAACTCCCCGTAGTGCACTAGTAGGACTATTACTACTGGATAAAATAAGCAGCCTCTGGTTTTCTACAGGCTGCTTTTTTTTGCTTTATATCTGCTGGAGCTATACTGGGTTTATGATGCATCCATAAATTGAGCCAGTTCTGCTATGTCGGCATCTGCAACAGATCCCAGCTGGAAATCAAGCTTAAACTGCAACCTTAAATGCTCTAAACGCGCAGTTGCGTGGTCGTTCTCAGCACTAAATAAGGCTTGTTCGGCCTGCAGTAAATCGACAATATTTCTGGTGCCTACTTTAAAGCCTTCACTGATTGCCGCCAGTGCGGCTCTGCTGGAAATGATGCTTTGCTCTCTGGCGGCGATGGCCAGTGAGTTAGTTTGAATGTCGCGGGTTAAACTGCGGATGGTCTGCGTCACTGCCCTGATGGTGTCTTGCTGTTGTGATTTAGCAATATCTTCAGCGGAGAGTGCCTGACGTATTTTTGAGTTTAAGGAACCGGCGTTAAAAAGTGGCACGCTGAGTACCAGAGATACTCGGTTATTAGTGTTTTGTCCCGTGACACTATGGTCCGTGCGAGAGTGTGAGGCTGTAAGATCGACCGAAGGCTTAGTGTTTGAGCTTGCGATACTGGTGTCTTCACGGGCGGAATCGATGGAATAATTAGCCAGCAGAACAGATTTATTGTTTGCCAGTGCCAGGCTAATCCAATGCTGTGGATCAGCGGGTGCCAAAGGCGAAGTTGCATAGCTTTCGTTAAGGCTGTCTACATCAGTGATAGTCTGCCCGGTTAAACGCTGTAGAGCCTCGAAGCTATTTTGCAGTTTACCTTCACTAATAATAAGGTCTACTTTGGCGTTATCGTAAGATGCCTTTGCTTCGTGTACGTCAGTGATAGCTATCACGCCCACTTCAAACTCTGCGTTGACAGTATCAAGACGCTGCTTAATAGCGCGCTCTTGTGCCTGGGCGGTACTGAGATTGCTTTTGGCTATCATGGAGTTTATATAGGCATCTACAGTGCGGATGATAAGATCTTGCTGGCTCTGTTGGTGTTGCAGTTGGGCTTGCGTGTCGATGATCTTAACTTTTTTGTAACCTGAACTTAGCGCCGGTGAGTAAACGGGCTGTCGCAAGCTAACTTCGTAGCTTTTGCTGTTATTGGGGCTAGCGTTAGAGTCATCGTTCCAGCTACTTTTCAATTCACCATCAATAGAGGGTAGCAGTGCGGCTTTGGCCTGAACAATGTTCTCTCTGCTACTGATGAGTTTAGAGCCAGCCTGCTGCAGAAGCGGATCGGAGATGACGGCCAGGCGATATACTTCTTGTAGCGATTGAGCGTGGCTGCCCAAAGGAGTCAGCATGGATGCCATGCCTATGCTGATGCTCAAAATAGAAAGGGTTTTACTGGTTAGTTTGTTCATCGAAAAACCTATATGTAAGCAAAAAAGTGAGATAAAGCTTCTCGCCAGTGTTGCTCCGAGATTGAAAATTATGAGTCTGAATTCTAGCAAAGCAGTAGTCCATACAATATCTTGCAAGTGTATGAGGCTATAATTTAATACTAGTGTCGACACATAGCAATGTTAAATTTATTCTACGCTTGGCTATTGTTGAGTATATGGGGATAGATGACTAGATGAAGATTGGAGTAAAAGCAAATAAAGGAGCATTAGCTCCTTTATTTAATGATCAATAGAGTGCGGGGCAAGGGTTAGCTGACCAGAGAGAAGAACTCTGCGCGGGTAGCTGCGCGCTCACGGAAAGAGCCCAGTAACATAGAGGTTTTCATGACACTGTTTTGTTTTTCAACACCGCGCATTTTCATGCACATATGCTCAGCTTCAATGACCACACCTACGCCTTCAGCATTGGTCACTTGCATAATAGCCTCGGCAATTTCCTTGCTCATATTTTCCTGGATCTGTAGTCGTCTGGCAAACATGTCAACGATGCGGGCAATTTTAGATAAGCCTATGACTTTTCCCTGTGGAATGTAAGCGACATGTGCTTGACCAATAAAAGGCAACATGTGGTGTTCACACAGAGAGTAAAACTCAATGTTAGTAACAACCACCATCTCACTATTATCAGAGTCAAAAAGGGCATTGTTAACTACTTGATCTAGCGATTGGGTATAGCCCCGAGTTAGATAAGACATTGCCTTGGCGGCGCGTGCTGGTGTATCACGAAGGCCGTCACGGTTTAGGTCTTCTCCGATACTGTCTATGATTTTGGCAAATGCTTTTTCCATTGGAAAAGGGTAACTCCGAGGGTTGTAATAAAAATGCTAACTTACTGCAACTTAAACTCAAGGTAAAGCAGATTGTGTGTTTATCTGGCAATACAAAGGCCGGTATGTCGCTGTGTTTATCTTTTGCGACGCAATAAGACATAGAGGGCCCCGGTTCCGCCATCCTTTGCCTGGGCAGAACAGAAGGCCAGTACTTCTGGAAGTTGCCGCAACCAGTCATTTGTGTAAGATTTAAGCAGCGGTTGCTTGCCGGACTGACTGTAGGCTTTGCCGTGAACAACCAGTACTACATGACACTGCTGATGAAAGCTGCTGCGAATAAATTGACTCAGTTCATCCCGGGCACTATCTATATTTAAACCGTGTAAATCAATTCCTTGCTCCCAGGAGATATGTCCCTGACGCAGGCGTTTGATTACCTTTAGTTGCACTCCAGGGGCTGCGAATATCAGTGCCTGATCAGAATCTACAATATCTACGGCTTCAGTGGACAATCCGTCGGCTATTTGGGTCGTGTCAGTGGTTGCCTGCTCGCGGTGGTAGGACTTATTCTGCTTTTTTCGGATGCTCGCCTTAGTGCGCAAATTTGCTTTGTCTTGGTTGAGAGGTGTAATTCCTGCAACAGCTTGGGCAAAAGTGTCTGGGGATTTGTCACTGTATTCGGGTTTGGCATCAAAGATAGGTTCGTCAAAATCAGGCATGTCATTATGGTTTGGTTAAACTGTTAGGGTAAAGCATAACTTTGCTGCATTAGTTTGGCAAAATCTTTATTACTT